>NZ_JBMMUE010000003.1:0-365494 GCF_049257215.1 Pseudoalteromonas thalassia | reverse complement strand
TATATCCACTATTACAACAATGAGCGTATTAAGCTGAAACTAAAAGGCCTGAGTCCGATACAGTATCGAAATCAGGCCTTGGCAACCGCTTAGCAAAGAGTCCAACTTTATGGGGTCACTTCAGTCATACTCACAAGGTTTTTTTTAATACTTTACACTTAGTTTAGCAATTGGCTAAGACTTGTTGCGGTTTTCTTTCGCAAACGCACGGATTTTACGTTTTTGCGATAAGGTCACTTTGTTAGTACGACCAGCATAAGGGTTGTCGCCTTCTCTAAATTCAATTTTGATTGGCGTACCCATGATATTTAATGCTTTGCGATAATAGTTCATTAAGTAGCGTTTATAGCTATCAGGTAAGTCATGAACTTGGTTACCGTGGATCACGATACGTGGTGGGTTATAGCCACCTGCGTGAGCATATTTAAGTTTAACACGACGACCGCGAACAAGTGGCGGTTGGTGATCGGCTTGTGCCATATCCATGATACGACGCAGCATAGCTGTGCTAATACGTTTAGTTGCTGACTCGTAGGCTTCGTCTACTGACTCAAATAAGTGACCAACACCTGTGCCGTGTAAAGCAGAGATAAAATGCAAACGTGCAAAATCGATAAAGCCCAAGCGGCGATCAAGCTCTGACTTAATACGCTCTTTAACGTAATCATCAAGGCCGTCCCACTTATTTACAGCAACAACCAAAGAACGCCCTGCATTTAAAGCAAAACCTAGTAGGCTTAAGTCTTGATCAGAAATACCTTCGCGCGCATCAACCACTAGTAACACGACGTTGGCATCTTCGATTGCTTGTAATGTTTTAATAACTGAGAACTTCTCAACAACATCACTTACTTTTTTACGCTTACGAACACCTGCGGTATCGATAAGGATGTATTCTTTATCGTTACGTGTCATCGGAATATAGATAGAGTCACGGGTGGTACCCGGCATATCGTAAACGATTACACGTTCTTCACCTAAGATACGGTTTGTAAGTGTTGACTTACCAACATTAGGGCGACCGATAATAGCAAGCTTTATAGGCTTGTCAGCAAAGGCTTGCTCGCTGTTTTCGCCTTCTTCATCTTCGCTGTAAAGATCAATTAGTTCGTTATCACTTTCTTCAAGCTCTTCACTTTCGCTTGCAAGTTCAGCAATAACAGGCTGTAAGGTTGTATCAAGGAGTTGCGTGATACCACGGCCGTGAGCCGCTGCAATGTGATGCACTTCACCTAGGCTTAATTGATAGAATTCAGCACAATATGAGTCTGCATCAATACCGTCTACTTTATTTGCTACAACAAAACATTTCTTTTGTTGTTTGCGTAGATGGTTAGCAATCGCTTGGTCGGCAGCAGTCATACCTGCGCGAGCATCAACTAAAAATAACACGATATCGGCTTCTTCAATCGCTAATAGCGACTGCTCAGCCATTTCGGTTTCAATACCTTGCTCAGAGCCGTCAATACCACCCGTGTCTACCACGATAAATTCATAGCCATCGTAGTCAGCTTGGCCATATTTTCTATCTCGTGTTAAGCCTGGAAAGTCGGCTACGAGGGCGTCACGAGTACGTGTTAAACGGTTAAATAATGTGGATTTGCCCACATTGGGTCGCCCAACAAGAGCGATCACGGGAAGCATAAACTACCTCTTAAAAAAACAACAAAAGGCTTCGCCAAGCGAAGCCTTAGAAAAATAACGTTTACTATTAGTAAGTTAGTTTGGGATTTTAACCGCGCTAACTTCACCATCTCGGGTGTATAAAATTAATTTGTCACCGGCAACAACAGGCTCTATAAAGAAGCCTGAGCTGTCAAAGTCTTCGCGCGATACAAGCTCACCCGTTTCTTTGTCTAACCAGTGCAGGTTACCTTCTTGGTCACCCAGTGCTAAATACTTACCAGCCACAGTTGGGCCTGTTAAGTACCAGCCGCGTAGTGCCGGTTGGCTCCAACGCTCAATACCTGATGTCTTATCTAGACCGTAAACAACGCCATCGCTATCAACTACATAGATAGACTGGCTATCCATAGATAAATCACGGTAGCTGCTATATTCACGTTTCCAAACAACATTACCAGAACGAATATCAACAGCGGCTAAATTACCATTATAGGCAATTGCGTAAGCATATGGGCCACTGATCAGTGCTTGAGTATCCACATCAACTAAACGCTCAAATTCAGATGCCCCTTTTGGTGTGGCAATTTCAGCACTCCATGCAGAGTAACCGTTTTCTGAAATTAGTACGCTTAGCTTGCCTGTTTCAAGGCCAAGTAATACACCACCATTTGCGACGGTTGGTGAGCTTTGACCACGCAATGTTAGCGGTGGTACTTCTTGTTCAAAGCGCCAGCGCTCTTCACCTGTATCTGGGTGCACAGCTAATAATTTGCCAGAAGCTAAGTTTACAAAAATTAGGCCATCGCCTGCAGCTGGTTTAGCAAGTACTTCGCCAGGCATTGTTTTGCGCCAAACAATTTCACCGGTTTCGCGATCAAGGGCTGTTAAATAGCCGTGTTCAGAGCCAATATAAATCTTGCCGTAAGCTTGTAAAATACCACCCGATAATTTGGCACTTTCTGTGGTTTCCCAAGGCCAAAAAGATGAATTTTCACGTACGTCTGTTTGCCATAGTGTGTTGCCATTTTCAAGCGATAGCGCTTCAACTAGGCCTTCACGGTTTGCAACATACACCACATCATCGTGTACCGCAGGTGTTAAACGTGAAAAATAGTGTTGAACACCATCACCTATTGATTCTTGCCACACTACGTCCGTTTCAAATTGATTAACAATTTGCGGTAATACAAGTTCTTCTTCGTCATCACTTGACGAACACCCAGTTAGGGTTGCGATACACAGAGCAAGTGTTGCCGCTGTTAACTTTTTCATCTTAACCCCTTACGCCGCTGGGCTAGTTTGTGCTAAGTCATCAAGTTTAATTTGTAATAACGGATTGTTATCAAGGCCACCATTGTCGGCAGCAGCTTGGTATTGACTGCGCGCCTCTGCTTTATCGCCTTGTGCAGCATAAACGTCGCCTTTTAATTCAGCAACTGCAGCGGTGAATGATGCTGGTAGCTGTGCATTCAAGGTTGTTAATGCTTGCTCAAATTGTTTTTGTGCAAGGTGAACACGTGCAAGACGCATTGTTGCCGTTGCTTTTAGCTCTTTATTTTGTTCATTAGTGATGATCCAGTTTAGCTTTTCGCTTGCTGTATCAAGGTCACCTTTCTCTACTGCTTCTTTAGCAGCAACAAAAGCAGCTAATGTGCTATAACTTGATTCGCTATTGTTTTTAATGAAGTTATCCGCATTCTCTAGCACGGCACCACTTTCAACAAGTTGATTGAATGAATCAGATGCATTTTCTGCATTGGTGATTTGGCTTTGGTTATACGCTTTCCACCCGTATAGTCCACCTAAACCAGCTACGATACCAATACCTAGTGCTAAACCGTTTTCACGGAAAAAGCGTTTGATTGCTTCTGCTTGTTGTTCTTCAGTTGAATAAATTTCCATGCTTACCTCTGTTGCTAGCTGGGCTTAAATAAGCTCAGCTAGTAGCGTTTTCGCTTCTTCTAGTTTTAAGGTGACTTGTTCTTTACGCTCACGTAAGTACTTAATTGTCACAACGCCTTGTTCTAATTCATCTTCACCGATAATAACGGCCACGAGTGCATCGCTTTTATCTGCGCGTTTTAACTGTTTTTTAAAGTTGCCGCCGCCAGCGTGAACCATAACACGAAGGCCAGCAACGTCATTGCGTAATTGAGCTGCAATAATTGGCGCTTGAATGCTTGCTTTGTCGCCCATGGCTGCCAAATATACATCAGCACTACGGCGGATGTCACCTACACATTCCAAGGCTTGAAGTAATAACACCAAACGCTCAAGACCCATAGCAAAACCAACTGCAGGGGTTGCTTTACCACCAAGTTGTTCTACTAGTCCATCATAACGGCCACCGGCACAAACAGTGCCTTGTGCGCCTAGGCTATCAGTTACCCATTCAAACACAGTGCGGTTGTAGTAGTCTAAACCACGCACTAGTTTTTCATTAACCGTGTATTCGACGCCAGCAGCGTCTAAACGTTCACATAAATTTGCAAAATGTTCTTTTGATTCAGCGTCTAAGTGCTCTGATAATTTAGGTGCATCAGTCAAAATTGCTTGTACATCAGGGTTTTTACTATCTAAAACGCGTAACGGGTTAGTGTGCATACGACGTTTTGAGTCTTCGTCTAGTACATCTACATGCTGTTCTAAATAGGCAACAAGCGCATCACGGTAGTCAGCACGCGCTTCATTTGAGCCCAGTGAGTTAAGCTCAAGACGAACGTGTTCGCTAATACCAAACTCTTTCCATAATTGGGCTGTCAGCAAAATAACTTCTGCATCGATATCAGCAGTGGCGATGCCGAATGTCTCTAAGCCAAATTGGTGGAATTGACGGTAGCGGCCTTTTTGTGGGCGCTCGTGGCGGAACATCGGACCCATGTACCATAAGCGTTGTTCTTGGTTATACAGTAAACCGTTTTCATTACCTGCACGCACACATACTGCAGTACCTTCAGGGCGAAGTGTTAGGTTATCGCCATTACGGTCAGCAAAGGTATACATTTCTTTTTCTACGATATCAGTCACTTCACCGATAGAGCGCTTGAAAAGGTCGGTTGATTCAACAATTGGAAAACGAATTTCTTGATAACCAAACGATGAAACTGTTTCACGTAAAATGTCTTCTACTTTCTGCCAAATTTGCGTATCGCCTGGCAGACAATCGTTCATACCACGAACTGCCTGAATTTGTTTTGCCACTGATAAATCCTAAATACTGTACTTGCGCTGAAAAAATCGCGCATCAAGAAAAACTAAAAAATTGACCCGCTATTATACCGTTTGGGCGATAAAGGTAAACGGCAAACCTGAGGGTTTGCCGAGTATATGCGAATTATTCAACGATTTTGATGTCGATTGGCGTTTCTTTCTCTTTTTTGGCGATAAAGTCGCGCACATAACCTTCTAGCTGATCAACAATGTTATCGTTATCAATACGTGCTTTTTGACGCTCACCGTTAATGTATAAACCAGAACGGCGGTTAGCTCCTGCAAGACCTATGTCGCTAACGAGTGCTTCGCCTGGACCATTCACCACACAACCAATAACAGACACTGACATAGGCTCAACCACGTCTTCTAGTCGCTCTTCAAGCTGATTCATGGTGCTTACCACATCAAATTCTTGGCGTGAGCAACTCGGGCAGGCAATAAAGTTAATACCGCGTGAGCGAATGCGTAATGATTTTAAAATATCAAAACCCACTTTGATCTCTTGTACCGGATCGGCAGCAAGTGAAACGCGTAGTGTGTCACCAATGCCTTCGGCAAGCAGCATACCTAAGCCAACAGCTGATTTAACAGAGCCCGAACGCATACCACCTGCTTCGGTAATACCTAAATGCAAAGGCTGGTCGATTTCTTTAGCTAGTAGACGATATGCTCCCACCGCTAAAAATACATCAGAGGCTTTTACGGATACTTTAAATTGATCAAAGTCTAAACGCTGTAAGATTTCAACATGGCGCATTGCTGACTCAAGCAAGGCTTCTGGTGTTGGCTCACCGTATTTTTCTTGTAAGTCACGCTCTAATGAACCGCCGTTGACACCAATTCGAATAGGTATATTGTGCTCACGCGCTGAGTCTACAACGGCACGAATACGTTCTTCGCTACCTATGTTACCAGGGTTAATACGCAAACAATCCGCGCCATATTGTGCCACTTTCAACGCAATACGGTAGTCAAAGTGGATGTCGGTCACAAGTGGAATAGTGACTTGCTCTTTAATGCTTTTAAATGCTTCAGCCGCTTCCATGGTCGGCACAGATACGCGCACAATATCGGCACCCGCATCTTGAATAGCTTGAATTTGCGCAACCGTGGCATCGATATCTAAGGTGTTGGTGTTGGTCATCGACTGAACGGCAATTGGTGCACCATCACCAATTGGTACATTACCTACGTTAATACGGGTCGATTTTCTGCGTTTAATAGGAGATTCTGAAAACATTGCGATTACTCTGATAACGGTAAAGTAAATTTGGCTAAGCGATTTTTGGCAAAATGTGAGGTGTCGACGGCTTCACCTTGAAAAGTAATATCAACCACTTGGTGTTTGCCAAGTACAACATTAAACGGCTGAGGACCTGTTACGGTCATCACGTAACCGGCTTTTTTAACTCCAAATGCGATACGATCGCCATTGCCATCGTGAATTTCTACCCAGCTGTCTTCATTGAAGTGCATTACCACAGTGCTGTGCTCCGGGTCTAAATTACTCTGCTCTTCAATAGGCTTTTTAGCTTCAACAACGTTGGCATCATTGGTAGCAGGTTGTGCGTTTTCACTCTCTGGTGGCACTGAACTTGTTGCTGGTTGCGCGTTAAGTTGCTCAGTTTCACTGCTCAACTGTTCTGCTGCAGGTGCAAGTTCACTGGTTTCGAGCTGACTTGGCATTATGGTCGCGGTTTGTTCTTCAAGTGCTGGTGAGCTATTTTGCCACCACCAAAAAACCGATGAGCCAATGATCACTGCTAAGATAAAGTAACTAAACAGCATCAAGCGGTTATCGTTTGCTTCTTTTTCTGTACGACGCGAAAAGCTCTGCATCTTTGACTTTTTAGCTGGCTCAACTTGCTCAGGTAAAAGAGCAAGAATTGCCTGAGTATCAATTTTAAGCTCACGGCAATAGCTTTTAATGTAGCCTCTTACAAACGTAATAGGGCCGAGAAGTTCGTGCTCATCGTTCTCAAGGCGTTGCAGCTGTAAAACGGATAGTTTTAATGCACTGGCAAGTTGCTCAAGGCTCATTCCTGCTTCTTCGCGGCGCTTTTTTAGCGCTTGGCCGAGCGTTTCTTGCGGTTGTTCTAAGTTATTTTCTTCATTCATAATGAGTATGAGTCAGGGTCCACTAATAAGAGTCTATGCCCAGGTTCAAGGGCAACATCTGGGCTCAATTTATTCCAGCGCATTAATTGATCAATTAACACGCCATGCTGGGTGGCTATGCTGTACAACGTATCACCTTCAGTGATCGTGTGATAAATGTTCGGATCATTTAAATACACTTTGGTGCCGTTTTCGACCCGATCCGATTCTTTGAAGCCATTCCACTGCAAAATCTGCTGTAGTTTAACATTGTATCGCACCGAAATGCTAAATAGGTTTTCGCCATTTTGAATAATATGGTAGGGAATATTCAGCGCAGGTACACTTGGGTTTAGCATGGGGAGTTGTACTTGCTCTGCACTCACATTATAGCTAGGTTGGCTTGATGTAGATGAAAACCCAGAGTCGGTACTAAATACGCTTTCATCCTTTTGTGCTTCGTAAAATACCACACTGCCTGAACTGTCCGCTTCGACTTGATTTGATGAAACCGAGGGCTCTGGCTTATAAGCAGATTGTGGTTCACCAAACGAGACAATCGTCACGTCATCATTTTTAGTATTTGGTAAGCTGGCTGAGGCAGTGGTTTGTGGGTTAACGTCAACAGATAGCGCGCTTACTACGGCTGACGTATCGACAGCTTGATTACTATTTTTTGGTGTTGAAGTAACAGTTTTAAAGCCGGTATTTTCAGTTTCAATCTTTGCAGCTGTCTGCTGGCTTTTATTTTCATCAATTGTTGATGGTTCAATACCGTACGCTTGTTGATCATTACTTGATGTTGTTGCTAGCGCTTGCGCAGCTGGTTTTGAGTTAGATTCAGCAGACAGAGCCGTGCTTTGACCTGTTCGTGCCTTTATTTGCGGTACTTTTTTCTTTACGATACGAATTTTTGGCTGCTCTTTACTCACAGCTAAGTTATCACTTGAAATTTGTAGCTCTTCTAACTGAGCTTGACGATATTTTTCGCGTAAAATTTCAAATTCTGAGCGTTTATTTTGGCCTGATGAAATTATCTTTGCTTCGCTCGAACCTGGATAAGTTTGTAAAATGATCCCGGCTGTTTTTTCAGCTTTCTCGATGTGGCCCATTCGCTGTTGAATTAAATAACTGAGCATTAATGCTCTTGGGGTAACACGGCCTGTTGATTCGTACTTTTCTAAAACGCTTTCTGCTTTGTGTAAATCACTTTTAGCGTAATGAAGTCCAGCGAGAGTGATCAGCGATGAAGCGCGTTGTGAACTGTGATTTAAAGCTGATTTTAAGTATTTTTCTGCATTATCAAAGTCATCAAACTCAATTGCGCACAAAGCTAAATTTTCATAACTTTCTGCAACTCGAATATAGCTGGGAATTGCGATAGCTTTTAGAAATTCTTCAGCGGCACGGTCGTATTCGCCAATACCACATAAAAATACACCATAGTTATTTAAGGTGTTTGGATCATTTGGAGCAATTTTTAATGCGCGTTGATAGGCTTTATCGGCGAGTTCTGGTTCATCAACCTGTTGATAATAATAGGCAAGAGAATAATGAACTTCGGGAATATCAGGTGCAAAATCGGCAGCACGTTCTAAGTTGTACTTAGCTTGAGAATTATTGCCTGTTTTTAAGTATTGTAAAGCAAGGGCTATACGGGTGCGCGCCGCACCACTGTTGTTTATTTCTTTTTCAACAACGGGTCTGTTACTGCCGTCGTAGCTATTTTCTGTGACACATCCTGCTAATGCCAATGTACTAACTGTTAGGGCAAGTATAGATCGCATTACCTAATCTCTTCTTTGATTCCGTATGCCTATCTTACCGAAAAGCCTTTGTGTTGCATCTATTATTTTAAAAATAAAAGGTTTAGCACAAAGGCTTTACTTTAAATACTGTGGTTATGCTTGGTGAACATTTACCGCAATTGCGTTATCTTCGCGCATTTTCTTCTTCGCTAAACGCTTAGTGCGGTCAACAACGTCGCCGACTAATTGGCCACAAGCTGCATCAATATCATCACCGCGTGTACGACGCACAATACAGGTAATGCCCGCTGCTTGTAGTACTTTTGAAAAGCGGTCGATGCGGCTGTTACTTGAGCGACCATATTCGTTACCCGGGAATGGGTTAAACGGAATAAGGTTCACTTTTGAAGGCGTCCCTTTTAGTGTTTTAACCAATTCATGTGCTTGATCTGTGCTGTCGTTCACACCTTGCAGCATAACGTATTCGATAGTCACATCTTTATTTGCTTTAGAGCCATCAATATAACGACGGCACGCCGCTAAAAACTCTTCGATTGGGTACTTTTTATTGATTGGTACCAGTACATCACGCAGCTCATTGTTTGGTGCGTGCAGTGAAATAGCCAGCGCTACGTCGATTTTCTCTTTTAATAAGTCAAGCGCAGGCACCACGCCAGATGTACTTAAAGTAACGCGACGTTTTGATAAACCAAAACCCCAATCGTCCATCATAAGCTCCATCGCAGGTACGACGTTTTTAAGGTTAAGCAGAGGCTCACCCATACCCATCATTACCACGTTAGTCACAGGGCGTTTTGTGCTGTCACCGTCTAAACCAATGTCTTTCGCCACGCGCCAAACCTGACCGATGATCTCAGACACAGATAAGTTACGGTTAAAGCCTTGTTGTGCTGTAGAGCAGAACGTACATTCAAGAGCACAACC
This sequence comes from Pseudoalteromonas thalassia, assembly GCF_049257215.1. NCBI lineage: Bacteria > Pseudomonadati > Pseudomonadota > Gammaproteobacteria > Alteromonadales > Pseudoalteromonadaceae > Pseudoalteromonas > Pseudoalteromonas thalassia. The sequence continues at coordinate 355,865 of NZ_JBMMUE010000003.1, read as the reverse complement.
AACTTGTGATGAAACACATAAAGTTGCACGGTCTTTTTCAGGGATCCAAACAGCTTCGACTTCTTGGCCACCTTTAAGCAATAGGGCGTATTTGATGGTGCCATCACTTGCCACTTGCTTAACAGAGATTTCTGGAGCAACAATTTCGCATTCAGCTTTTAGTTTTTCTTTAAGCTTTTTATTGACGTTGGTCATGTCGTCAAAATTGTCTACACCAAAATGATAAATCCATTTCATCACCTGATCGCCACGGAATGGCTTTTCACCGAACGATACGAATAGCTCACGCATTGCGTCTCGGTTTAAATCTAACAAATTAATCTTTTTTTCAGTGGTCATGAAACAACCTCAATCAGTGACGGTGGTAAGTAGTTTTGGTGCGCGATTGTATATTATTTAATCGACTTAGTCATTAGCTAAACAGATTTACAATAGGCTTAGCTAATGACTAAAAAAGGGCCCGAAAGCCCTTTTTCTTCTGCATCACAGACTTAGCTGTGAACTCGAAATTAACGAGTACGTGGGCAGATTTCTTCGTCAGCGAAGAAGTATGCGATTTCACGTGCAGCTGATTCAACAGCGTCTGAACCGTGAACAGCATTTTCGTCGATGCTGTCTGCGTAGTCAGCACGTAAAGTACCAGCTAGTGCTTCAGCAGGGTTAGTAGCACCCATGATTTCACGGTTTTTAAGTACTGCGTTCTCACCTTCAAGAACAGTAACCATTACTGGACCAGATGTCATGAACTCAACTAAAGCACCGAAGAAAGGACGCTCGCTGTGCTCAGCGTAGAAACCTTCAGCTTTCTCTTTTGAAAGGTGAACCATTTTAGCTGCAACAATTTTAAGACCCGCAGTTTCGAAACGGTTGTAGATTGCACCGATGTGGTTTTTAGCAACTGCATCAGGTTTTACGATTGAAAAAGTACGCTCTAAAGCCATCTTTATGCTCCAATAATTTTGAATATAAAAGGATAAATATTAACGGGCGCGAATTATACGCGCTTTACGTGAAAATTCCTAATTTAATTAAACATTAGCGTGATGGCATTTTTATGAATGTATAAATTTTCCCTAGAGAAGTCATGCAGTCAACCAATAATCGTATGGTAAGTTAATGATACCAAAGTAATTGGTGCATAGTTTGTACTCGATACTCTTACCTTTAATGTCGCTGATGTAGATAAAGATGTTTTGCGAACTCTATGCTAAATGTCAGGCCTGAAGTGCAAAATCAGCACATTATTTTCACTGATATTTACTAAGCAATGACGAGGTGTTTTTTTAGTTTTAGGGCATTCAAATTTTAAAGCTGAAGTTAGCTTTATTTATTTTAAACAAATAATTAACAATTAATGTGCAGTTGTTAATTTTAGGTTCATTTAAGTCTGGGTTTTCTATTCTTTATCATCCTTTTGTTTTTTATTTTCCACTATTAATTAGTGTTTTAACTCTACTTTTTGCATCACTCTTTAATTGGTGGTTAGTAATTAACCTCACATCAAAATGTAACTCAAATGTTAAATTTGAGTGTACAAAACGCTACATGGTTTTACGTGAATTCCGACTTCTATTCAGTCATAAATTAGTAACGGATTGCTTCTTTGTCATGGGCAAAGTTCAGTTCTGAGAAAACAATTCTAATAATTGAAGGAGATATCAATGAAATTACGCAGCGCGTTTACCAAGCTGTCATGTGCTTCGGCCTTTGCTTTAGGCACGATGCTGACACTTTCGCCAGCAGCGAATGCAATGAAATTAAAACAACAAAATTTGCAACAGATGACGGTGGAATCACAAAGCATCATTTCAGGACGCGTAGTTAGTGTTACTGACGGTTTTGATAATAACCGCCCGTACACTGAAGTGACCATTGAAGTTTCGTCTGATGCAAAAGGCAAAGTAAAAGAAGACTCAACTTATACATTTCGCCAGTTTGGTTTGATTAAGCCTCGTTCAATGGGTAATGGCAAAGTTTACTTAGGGGCTACACCTGAGGGATTTTCTAAATGGCGCGAAGGCGAGCAAGTGATTGCTTTTATGTATAAACCAGCATCGATTACAGGCTTTCAAACTACGGTAGGTCTGGCACAAGGTAAGTTTGTTGTACGTAACGGTAAGGTAGAAAATATTTTTGCTAATCAAGGCGTTTTTGAAGGGTTAGACACCAGTAAGTTGTCAGCTGAACAACAGAACCTTTTAACCACACCAGGTGCGGTTGATGTAGGTGTTTTTATGGATTTAGTGGGTAAACTATCTGGAGTGCAACAATAATGAAATTTTCAAGAATCGCAGCAGCATTAGCGCTAGCAACAGTATCAACCGGTGCATTAGCTGGCGGCCCTTTGTATATTCATGAACAAACTATGCAGCCTTACAAATGGGATACTTCAAATGGCAGTATTCCTGTTTGGACCGATGGTGGTCAGCTGATCAAAGACAAAGATGGTAATGATGTTGAAACATTTAGTGTGCTTGAAAAGGGTACCGTATTTAACATTGATGTTACCTTACCTGATGGCACTGTGATCCCAGCGAATACAGAGCTAGACCGTGACTATACTTTTTTAACAGTTGAGCAAGCAAATGCAGTGACAGCGAACGCTGTAAAAGAGTGGTCTGATGTTGAAACATCAACATTTGAGATGTCTATTCAAGGCACAATCTTTGAAAAAACCGGCATTGCTGATGTGACAGCTGAAAATGTAGACCAAATTTATGGCGTTGAAAACGGCTATGGTTTTTGGGTTAACTACGACACCGACGGTGGAATTTTAGAAAACTATTTTGGTGTGCCTCGCAATTCAGTGCTTGGTATTGCATTCCCAGAATGGGCTGATGAAGAAACAGGTGAAATATTAGAAGCCACTGCGTTGATGAATGGCTGGTATGTTGATATTAACGATACTGACGGCACGCAAGTAGGTGGGGTATTTACCCATGAGTTCGGTCATGCGATTAATATGTCTCACTCTCAAGCAAATGGTCATTTAGTGTATATGTCGGCAAGCTATAGTCCGCAATACGATGGTGTGCCTGGTTGTGCTGGTGTAACTAAGTTTACCAGCTCAAGTATGCTAGATTTCTCAGCGATTGAAACAATGTTCCCGTTTATTAATGTTCGCTCAAGCGCAGGTTCTAATCAGCATACCATTAATGTAAAAGACGATATTGTAAACATCTCTGATCTTTACCCAACAGCCGAGTACAAATCACAGTTTGGTAGCATTCAAGGCAAGCTTTTTACAAAAGAAGGCGTTGAGTACTCAGGTATTAACTTGATAGCTCGAAATCTTGATAATCCTTATGAAGATGTGATCAGTCAGCAGTCAGGTAATATGACTCAAGGTCGTATTGGACCTGATGGATCATTTACTATTAATGGTTTAACTCCGGGTGCGCGTTATGCACTTTATACCCAAGAGATTAATGCTGGCGGCTACCCAACTCAGCAAACAAATATTCTTTCAGAAGCAGAGTATTGGAATGAAAATGAAAGTGCGGACCCAAGTACAGATAATGCGTGTGCTTTAACTGAAATTGTTGTTTCAGCAGGCGAGACAAAGCAAGTTGAGATGATCTTTAACGGTTATCAAGACGGTATCCAATATACACCACTTATTTCAGCATTTGTTATGGACCACGCGAAAAATGGTAAGAAGGCGCTAGGAACAACGTCATCAGGTATCCCATTTTTATATGACAGCGCGACTAAGTCATTTGACACATTAGTTAGCCCTGATGGATACGCATTACTGAGCTCTACAAATACTGCGATGAATAAAACTGCAACTAAAGCAGCAATCACCGCACATTTTAATGACAACGGAATTATGCAAGGCGGTATCTGGGATATTAACTCAGGCCACGTATCAATGCTTGAAGACTTGACTGGTAATAGCTGTGCCTTATCTAGCCAGCAAGGTTTTAGCTCGCAAAGCGTTTGGGATATGGATGATGCGGGTAAACTTGTCGTAGGTAATACACGCTTCCCTTATGACGGAACTAACCGCTGTGCAGAAGGTGAAGGCGCTCGTTCTGTCGGTATGCCAACAGTATGGGATGTTAAAACAGGTAAGGCAACACTGTTACCAGGTACTAAGATGGTTGACCGTTCGTATGGTTCAGGTAAAGAAATCGCTCTAGTGGATGGTGATACCGAGATCCGTCGTACAGCATGGGCTCGAGCTGACCGTATATCAGGCAATGGTAAGACTATTACAGGTTCTACAAATGGCTTTACCCAAATTGCTTGGGTAAATGGTGAACTTGTTGATACTCATACTGAGTTTGGTGCGATTGATAACTCAGTTATTTCTGTTGATGGTCGCTATGTCGCGTTTGGTGCAATTGAAAATCGTCGCGCTGTTGGCGTTAAAGTTTGGGACACAGTATCAAATACCACAGAGCAAATTGGTAGCCTGCGTTGGTGTGACAACATTCCAGCGGTAAGCTTTTGGACTAATTACTGTGACCTAGGCTACAGCCATGAAGAGTTAGTTGAATTAGGTTTTGGCTTACCTTCAGTTATGGTACTTGATGCAAACGACGACTTGTCAGTAATTACGGGTCGTGCTGGTAGCCCATTAGCAGGCGGTTTTGTTGGCGCTATTTACCTTAAAGGTATTGGTTGGATGTCAACAGAAGAGTTCTTTGGTAAACAAGGCGTAACCGAAGCAAAAGGTATCTTAACCGATAACATGTTTGGTTTAAGTGCGAATGGCTCTGAGATTATGGCTGGTGTGGCTGGATTAACACTGTCAATCGAAATTGATGCCAATAAAGCATTTGTATGTGATAACGGCCGCGACCGTGAGCTTAGCTTCCCTAAGCAAGTGGTTGAGGCAGTTAAACTAGGTGCTGAATTTGGTCGCTGCGCGCACTTAGATGACTAATCGTTTATTTTGTTAAGCGCATAAGACCCACTGAAAAGTGGGTCTTTATTTTAATTTTTACAGTATCAAAGAGTTTTCAATGTTTAAAAGAATCCCACTCTATGCTGCCGCTTTGTTGTTAAGCTTTACTTCGTTTAATGGATGGGCACAATCAAACCCAACATCAGATAACTACCAAGATAAAAGTGAATTTCCCAGCGAATTAATGACTGTATGGGAATTAGACGCGCCGGCATCGATAGAATATGCGAAAAAGTCAGCAAATTGGAATGACAGCTTCGCCAAACTTATGACTAAGTTAATAGCGACAAATAAAAATGTTAGGTATCAATTTGAGAATAATAGCCTAATAAGCTTTTATAATGACTCTCGGCAACAGCTCGCTATTCACTTAAATAAACAAACTACGCGCTTTTATCTATTTGAGTTTCAGCAAGCAGGCAAGCCCGCTGAGTTGAAAATTGAAAAAGCCGCAGGGGGGCGTATTAATATGCAAGCTGACGGTTTACTTGGCTATCAGTTTTTACTTTGGAAAAAGCGCAGAGAGCGTTTATCAGGAGTTTAAGGTTATAACTTTAATGAGAATAGCTTGTCAGTCGACTTTGCTATAAAGGTGACCATCGTACGGTCACTTTTTGCTTTAGACATCATTTATACATACGCATGCTATGTGATACCAATCCGCAATAATACTTAAACATTTTGAAGCATCAAACCTGTCGCTAACAAGGTTTTATTGCTTCAAAAGAGATCACTTAATTAAGCGTATTGGTATAACCGTGCTGTTGAGTTTTATTGAATCATGATCTAGATCAATAAAATTACTGGGCAGATTATTATACTCCCGCGCTTCATTATCGTATTAATTCATGCAACCGACTTGTACTCGGTTCGATGTATGGAGCTTTCATGTCGTCACCTATTTTGACCCCTCGTCCTTTTACGCCTGAGTTGTTATCACCTGCGGGTAGTTTAAAGAATATGCGTTATGCCTTTGCCTATGGTGCAGATGCTGTTTACGCTGGGCAACCTCGTTATAGTCTTCGTGTTCGAAACAATGAGTTTGACTTAGATAACCTGCAAATCGGTATTAACGAAGCGCACGCGCAAAATAAAAAATTGTATGTGGTGTCGAACATTGCTCCTCACAATGCCAAAGTTAAATCGTACCTACGTGATATTGAGCCAGTCATTGCGATGCAGCCTGATGCACTGATCATGTCTGATCCTGGGCTTATCATGTTAGTGCGTGAAAAATGGCCAGACATGCCGATTCACTTATCTGTGCAAGCGAATGCAGTCAACTATGCCACAGTGAACTTTTGGGCTCAGCAGGGTATTGAGCGAGTTATTTTGTCGCGTGAATTATCGCTTGAAGAAATCGCTGAAATTCGTGAACTATGCCCAAATACAGAACTTGAAGTGTTTGTTCACGGTGCACTATGTATGGCGTACTCTGGCCGTTGTTTGTTATCAGGTTATATTAATAAACGCGATCCAAACCAAGGCACTTGCACTAATGCATGTCGTTGGAATTACGATGTGAAACCCGGCACCGAAAATGAAACCGGCGAAATGGTGCATAAAATCGACCCTAAAGCGGTGATCCCAACACTTGGTGATGGTGCACCAAGTAACGAAGTATTTATGCTTGAAGAGCAAGGCCGTCCTGGCGAGTACATGCCTGCTTTTGAAGACGAGCATGGTACTTACATTATGAACTCAAAAGACTTACGTGCAGTTCAATATGTTGATCAGCTTACAAAAATGGGCGTGCATAGCTTAAAAATTGAAGGCCGAACTAAGTCTTTCTACTATGTTGCTCGTACTGCGCAAGTATATCGTAAAGCCATAGATGATGCGGTTGCTGGTCGCCCATTTGATGCAAACTTATTTAAAACCCTCGAAAACTTAGCACACCGTGGTTATACCGAAGGGTTCTTAAAGCGCCATGCGCATCAAGACTATCAAAACTATGAGTACGGTCATTCGGTATCAGATAAACAGCAGTTTGTGGGTGAGGTATTAGGTCGCAACGATAATGGCTTAGTTGAAATTGATGTAAAAAATAAATTCTGTACTGGTCACTCACTCGAGCTTATGACGCCAAAAGGGAATATCAACTTCAAGCTAGATTTTATGGAAAACAAAAAAGGCGAAGCCATTAGCGATGCAAAAGGCTCAGGCCATATTGTTAAAATTCCTCTGCCAGAAGACATCGATTTAGATCACGCAATTTTGATGCGCAATCTTGATGCTAACCAAGATACTCGTAATCCTTTTAAAACGGCCTAAAGTAAACATGCGCTAAGTGAGTTTAAACTGACTTAGCGCGTTCATTTAATCTATATTATCAAGACATTGTCCTTTTGAGTTTCCTCTCTAATTATTTTAATTCAGGGTATAAGTAAACGTTTCGAGTAGCGCACTAATATTCGTTTAAAATTGACCGTTTGAATGACCAAGCTAACGCTCACTAAGCCAATTCCAAGCCAGCCAATTTGCTGAAATTGCTCATTTAAAATCACAATAGCCAGTATGGTGGCGATGATAGGCTCAAGTAAAGTAATGAGTACGGCTTGGCTGGCCGCGATGGTTTTTAAGCCAATACTAAATAGCCAATAACCTAAAAACATCGGTACTATGGCCATGTAAAGCGCCACGCAGGTGTTGGTAACTGAGGCAAAAAGCGCATCTCCAGTGATCAATAACGAAGGCAAAAGCACACATGCTGCGCCGCCAAATAGGCTTGCCATAGTCGCTCTTGAATGAACGCCGTTGCTAATTAAACGTTTGGCAACCCATGAATAACCTGCATAGGTAAGCCCTGCAATTAAGCCAAGTAAAATGCCGATGTTTTGGCTAAATAGCCCCTTAGCAGCAAGGTTATGTTCTTTGCCTAACGCGATAAAGCCAATACCAATAGCACCAAAGCAAAAGCTGACTAGCCAGCGAGTTGCAATGGGCTTTTTCTCAATTAAGTATTCTAATAAGACGGTAAATAAAGGCGCGCTGGCAATCGAAACAACAGTGCCAATTGCCACACCAGCGCTATTCATCGAGGTATAAAATGCCAGCGGATAAATAGCCACACAAGCTGAACCTAGTAGGGTTAGGCTGTAGTGCTTACGTAGTGTACTCGCATTGTTTATTAGCTGTTTTAGTGAGGTTAAACAAAGTAATACGCCGCCAAATCCCATCGCAAAAGCTCCAATTGCAAAAGGGCTAATGTCTGGCGCAAAGCTTGCGGCCGTGCCTGTTGTGCCCCAAAACACACTGGCAACTAAAACGGCAATGGTCGCGATGGTATGATTCATTGATGATTCGCTTTAAATTTAAGATATCAAAAGCATAATCAAAATCGATGCACAATTTTTGACAAAAAGGACGGTTTTGTTGGCGTTAAAAACTAAAGTTATTTGTTGAATTTGCTCGGTGATAAGCCAAAGTATTTTGAAAAACTACGGCTAAAAGATGATAGATCATTGTAACCAACTAACTCACTAATACGCTGTAACGGGTAGTCGGTATGACTCAGCAAGGCTTGGGCTTTTTCCATTCGTTGTTTAGTTACATAGTGCATGACAGTCAATCCGGTTTGTTGCTTAAACAGCAGTTTAAATTGTGTTGGGCTCAAACAGGCAATGCTGGCAAGGCGCTTGATTTGAAGAGGAGTACTTAGGTGACTTTCAATATAAAGCAAGGCCTCACTAATTCGGCTGTCGACCTTTGGCTGCATAATTTGCTCAGTTAGCAGCAAATTGAAGGTGTTAAACATGGCAAGTTCTAATTCACGATTAACCGCTTGCTCAAGTTGCTTTGCCACAAACTGCAAAAATGCCAAAAGTGATTGATTAATAGCAAACACGCAGCGCTCAGCAGTGACCAGGTTATCAGGTAGCATTGACATATCGGCCACCACAAATCGTGCCTCTGGCATTGCGGTAAACAGGTGTGTTTGCGAGGCTTTGACAACCACGCATTCACCGGGGGCGACCTTACCTTGAAAATCACCCACACTAATAGCAATCACACCTTTTAAGGGCAGTACAAGTTGATGATAGTCATGGCTATGACTAACAGGCTTAGTACTGTATGAGCGGATAGATAGATTGCCTTGCATCGTTTTGTGATAACCATTTTTTGAATAACGCTATTATGCCTGTTTGCTAGGGATGATCAATTTTAGGCCAATAACGGTGTCAGCACATGCTCGTAGGCAATCATTAGCGCGACATAAACCAACAAAACAGCCATCAGTTTATTAAACACATTAAAAATACCCGGCCGTGATACTTGTTTGCCAAGCATTAAGCCCGCTAACGAGTAACTTGTAGGCGCACCAAAGGCAAGAATGGCTAAAATAAGAGACCAAAATACGATTGCAGCGCCGGTAATATCTGCACTTGGGAACTGAATCGTAGCAATTGGCAGAGTAGCCACCAAGGCTTTTGGATTTAATAGCTGCATAAACAGGCCATCGAAAAAGCTAAGTGATGCATCAGCAGACGTATCACTCACCTGTACTTTTGCTTTTGCAACCTTCCAAGCAATGTACAAAATATAGCCGCAACCAATTAAGCTCACATAAGGCAAAAACTGCGGATTGATCACTTGTAAGCCAAGGTAGCCAAGCAGTACAAATAAGATAAACATCGCGCTACCCACGCCGATAAAAAATCCAAGGTGTGAACGAGTTTGTTTATTTAAGCCGCTGCTTAAACCAAGTAAATTGATTGGCCCAGGGGTGTACATAATGCCAATAGCATATGCAAAAATATCTGCCATAACAGCTCCAAATCAGTAATTTAGCTCTATCTACGAGCCCATTGCAGTTGAAATTGTTTTGGTGTCATACCGAATACTCGTTTGAAGTTACGATTGAGGTGGCTGGCATCTGCAAAGCCAGATTCAACCGCCACGCTGGTGGCATCGCGGCCAACTTGTAACGCTCTACGGGCATAATTAATACGACAGTTCAAAACATATTGATGTGGAGTAATACCGAAGTGCTCGCGAAAGCGGCGGATAAAATGAAACTTAGACATAGTGGCAGCATGGGCAATGTCATCAATAGAAATGTCATTGTCGATATTTGCCAAAATGTAGTCTTTTGCGCGCAGTAGTAAGCTATCAACACGGGTGTTTAAAGTTGGCAAATCAAGGTTGCCATTGAGCCTTACTAAAGACTGCGCCATTTGCAATAGCGCAGCTTCTCGCTCTATTTTGCTGGTGCTATTGGTTTGTAAAAGCCTCGATAAGTTAATCACTTGATTACGCAGTAATGGATCAGCATACAAGGTGTTTGCCATACGTAATGTGCAATCTTGCTTATACCCAAGCGCTTTGAACAACGGCTGAAATTCATCGGGATGAATGTACAGCATTAGATACTCTAGGTTTTGCTCAGTGCCAGAGTGACCATCGTGAATATCTTCAGGATTAAACAAAATGACATTGCCAGGTACGCTTTTATAAAACGCATTACGACAAAAGAAATCTTGCCGCCCCTGTAGGGTAATACCAATTGAATACTCTTCGTGAGCATGTTTTGCATAGGTAAAATCACTCATAGTCGCAGTCAACATCGAGATGCTCTGATGCTGTTCGTTGTTAATGTACTTAAAGTGATTGTCTTTGCTCACAGATGCTCCTGAAGGTTGTGCGCTTCGTTATTATTCCTACGCCAATATAGCGAAGCAGGCAACCAAAAAACTTGAACAAAATTGCTGATATTGAATTAAGGAGATTAATTTTTAACTAAATAACAGCAAATAGCAGTGATGATTTTATTTATTTTTCAATTTCTTATAAATCGTTCCGGTCTGGCTTTTCTTATATTTGATTTTAGTGTGAATGTTTTTATCCCTAACTTGGGTCTTTTAAATAAGCAGTAAAGTGGGGTTTAAATGAATTTACGTACAGCAAATAATTTAGTGGTTGCACTTATCACTATCAGTTTTTCGTTATTGGGCTTGTCTTTTATCTTAGGGGCAAACCCCAATGCCATTGGCAGTATATTTTCGTTTTATGCTTTAGACGCTCAGGTGCCTGCTCATTTAATGAGTTTGATAGCAGGCTTTGCATTTTGTTTTGTTGGCATTACCAGCCTTCATTCACATTTGGGGTTTATTAATAAAGCGCTTCCGACCGTCACCGCACTTGCTATCTCACTGGTATGTTTAATAACTCTGTTTGGCGCTAACCGTTGGCTTGAAAGTGAAGGGGGCTTCCCTGTGATTGGTTCGGGGCAGGGGATCATTAAGTATTTTGCTGTTATTCCACTGTTTATATTTGTGTTTTACAAAGATGCTTTAACTGATAAAGCGCATATTGCTTTGAATTATGCATCGGTGGCATTAGTGCTGGTTTGGATTGGCGCCATGAAGTTTTTTGCTTTTGAAGCGAAGGGAATTGTGAGCCTTGTAGAAACATCGCCGTTTATGTCGTGGTTGTATCAGGTTTTTAGTGTGCAGGGTGCATCGAATGTTATTGGCGTGTTTGATATTGTCAGTGTGCTGTTGCTTTGTGTTGGCTTGTTAATTAAGAACAACAAACTAATAGTGTTAGCTGGGCTTGCCTGCTGTGCTGTTTTTATCATGACACAAACGTTTTTAATTACCGCACCGAATGCGCTTAGCAGTACAACCGTTTTAGCTGGACTTGGTCAATTTGTGATTAAAGATCTGTGGTTTATTGCGAACTTAGTGATTATCTATCACTTAGCTGTAATTAATAAAACACCTAATCAGACAGCAGAATAAAATAATAAGGCCTCATTAGAGGCCTTTAAAATGAGAACTAAACAACGACAACGGCTTTTTGCTTTTGAATTCTAGAAAACTCAAGCGCATCGTTGAGATTGTTAAATTCAAAGTCAGTAGGTTCTTCAACATTTAAAGTACCCGAAGCAATGTCATTAAGGAGCTTTTCTCCATCACTTACAAGGCGTTGCCATTGCTGTGTATCGCCATAATCATGTAATGCACCAAGGGCAATCTCGTGATAAGAAATAGTGCGCGTAAATGGCTCATCTACGGGTGTTTCAATACGTCCTAATATACTGATCACATGGCCATTTGCTTTTAGGAGTGGCACTAACTTTTTAGCTTCTTCAGGGCCGTTAGCATCAAAGAGTGCAAAGTAGCCACCTTCAGAAGGCGCGTCGCGTAATACTAACTTAACGCCAAGTTTTTCAGCTTGTTCTGTCGTTAAGCTTTTTGATAATGCATGAACTTCAAAGCCACTGTGGTTCAGCATTTGCGTCAGTAGTTTATTAACAGCCCCCATGCCGGTAACTAATACTTTTTCGCCTTTGCGTAATGGTATTTTGCTAAAGGCTTGCCATGCAGTAAGAAGTGGGCAAGGCAATGCAGCAGCAACATTAGCAGCTAACTCTTTTGGTACCTGCATAACACGTTCAGCATAAAGCACCGCGTGTTTAGCAAAGCTGCCGTTTTCACTCAAGCTGTGATGATAAGCGACGGTTTTACCAATTAGTTTAGTGTCGACGCCATCGCCAACTTGCTCAACAACCCCAGCACCGTCTACGCCTGGCGTGTGTGTATCTGGCCAATTAATAGGATTGGCTTGGATAAACTTCCAATCAACTGGATTGATACCAATTGCAAGGTTGCGGACTAAAATTTGCCCTGCTTTTAGTGCTGGTACATCTTAAGGGATGATTGAATAGCGATATTATTGCGAGGAAAGTCTTTGCGAAAAACAGCAAGGATAACAAAACACCTTTGTCATTTTTGCAAAGGTGTTTTAATCGTTAGGATTAGCTTTAATAATAGAAACGCCAGCATAATGCACTGGCGTTTTTGAATTACGGAAAAGAGTAGCGCACAATTCGTTTTACTACAGAAAAGTACTGGCGAAAGAAGCCGCCGGTATTGTAGTGGATGCCGTGTTCTTTAAAGATAGCTTGTACCTTAGGGGCTATTTCACGGTAGCGCTTTGCGGGTAAGTCTGGGAATAAGTGGTGCTCTATTTGATAGCTCAAGTGCCCAGTCATTACATGAAACAGGTTACCCCCTTTGATATTTGATGAGCCCAACGCTTGGCGGTAATACCACTGACCTTGCGATTCATTTTCGCAGTCTTGCTGGTTAAATGTTTCAACTTCACCGGTAAAGTGCCCGCAAAATATAATGGTTGAGGTCCATAGGTTACGTAATAAATTAGCCGCTAGGTTACCTGTGAAAACCCACAAAAATAAAGGCCCAGCAAGCAGTGGAAAGAGCAGGTAGTCTTTCACTAACTGGCGTGCTCCTTTACTAAAAAAGCGTTTTTTCAGTTCGCTGTGCGGTACTTTGTAATCGCGGTCATCTTTTTTCTTGCCAAAAAACACCCGCTCGGCTGCCATTTCATGGTACGACACTCCCCATTGGAACAGCACACTGAGTAATAGGTAAGTAACAAATTGCCACAGGTTTTTTACCCGCCAACGAAAGTCATTCGATAAGCGCAGTAATCCATAACCGAAGTCGCGATCTTTACCAATAATATTGGTATAGGTGTGGTGCTCGTAGTTGTGAACACGGTTCCAACTAGCCCCATCGCACGCTATATCCCACTCGTAAGACTTTGAATTTATGTATTTATCATTCATCCAGTCGTATTGGCCATGCATCACATTGTGGCCAATTTCCATGTTATCGAGGATTTTTGCTGTGGCTAAACTAAGCACACCCACGAGCCATAAAGCAGGCTGAATAAAGCCTAGCATTAATAAAATTCGGCCACTCCATTCAAACATTCGCTGGCAAACAATAACGCGTCGAATGTATTTCGCGTCTTGCTCACCGAGTTTTGATTTTACATCTGCCTTAACGCTATCGAGTTGAGCTGCTAATTTTTCAAAATTGACTGTTTTTGTTGTGTTCATGCTGATAACTCCACGTCACTGACTGGTTGCGATATGCAAAGTTGAATTAATTGCTCTGAGCTATCAGAGAGCTCACCGGTACGAATATCACGCACGATGCCTTGCTTTTTAACGCACTGGCATTGATGGCAAATGCCCATACCACAGCCAACTGTCACCGGTTGCTTATTCGCTTGTAAGTGAGAAAGCAGGGTTTGTTGGTTATCAATAGTGAATGTTTTGCCCTGATGAGTGAGAGTTAATTCGTGCTTATCAGTGGTTGCTAAAACAGCAGGGACTGCACTGAAATGCTCACTATTTATAGGTGTATCTAACTGTTCAGCTAAAGTGGCTGCTTGGTTATACAAAGAAGTTGGGCCGCATACTAACCAGTGTTTATGCGCATTTGGTGTCAGCCATGTCGTCGCATCGCCATCTTTGCTGCGCTCAAGTAAGTGGTAATCAAAATTGCTCAGTGATTGTTTTAGTTGCTCAAGCTCATCTTTAAGCCAGTGGCTGTTTGGTTTTGCGTAATAAAGCAAGGTTATGGTTTTTTTGCTATCAGCGGGTATAGATTTAAGCATTGCTATAAATGGCGTAATGCCAGAACCACCGGCAAGCATAATTAAAGAGCGAGCAGTATTTGGCATAACAAACTGGCCTTTAGGCTCAGAAATATTAAGCCATTGCCCAGACTTCAGACTAGTTAGCTTTGATGTTAACGCGCCTATCTCTTGACTGCGGATCAGTAACCTAATTTGACCTTGCTGTTTTGCCATGTGTGGTTCGCTGGCTATAGTAAATACACGCGTTAGTAATCGCCCATTTGTTTGTATAGTTAACGCAATATGCTGGCCTGCTTGATGAATTGGCCATGCTTTTTCTGGTTCAAGAACCAGCTCAACACTTTGTTCAGCAAACACTTGTACGTGTTTTACTTGTGCACGAAAGTAGCCTTCTCGCCAGCCAGGTTTAAAGCACTGGATCACAGGTTCCCAGTATCCAGCCCATGATTGATGATGTAATAAGTGTTTTGATAATGAATTAAATAACGCGCTCATTTTTTCGCCTTAGCTTACAGGTGTACGCTCAATTAGCGCACAAGTGTAAGTCGAAAAGTGATAATTGCAAGTCTAATTTGAGTATTAGCTCTAAATTGACGGAGCTATATGCAACTTTTAAGAATTTAAAATGTGATAAGGAGAGCTTTAGGAATAGCTGCTTTTTTTAATTCATAGGGATATGCTTGATAGGTTCAGCTCATGCAGGTAATTATTAAGGGAAGTGAGAGTGTAGAGCTCATTTACAGGACGTGTTTGAATTTGGCTATAAAGCTTAACAACAATAGCCAGTTTAGTTTGCAGCTTTGCCACTGGCCCTAGTGGCAAAGCTAAATTGACAGTTTGAGATGTAAGATGGGGTATTCGTTGCTTTGTGAGTCAATTCAACCTAATTATTATGCAAACATTATCCCATCTGGGTTTTGTTTGAAGCTATCCTTACTCTCTAGATTGCGCCACACCTTTTCGTGAAAGTAAAACGCAACCGTATTGACCGCAGGCTCAACAATGGCAACCAAGCCACCAATTAAAAAACTATCTGTTAAAAAGTAGGTCACTGTAAACGCGATTGTGAAGTGCATTATTGCAAAAGTAACTGTTTTAATCATTTTGAATACCCTAACTCTCATAATTTGATGAGTTTAGTATTGATCATTATTTTTAATCTTTAAAATGGAATAAAAAGATTATTGCAATCGGAAAAGTGGATTGTAATTTTCACGGTAATGCTCAGGAAGTTTTATTTCAAAGTCTACGAACTCAAATAGAAGTAGATGGTGAGAGTTGTTCGGAAATATGCTTGTCAGGTGGGGCAATAAACTGCGTATTGCTCACGACAATTTAAGGCGGATCTTGAGGGCTATAAAGAGTAGTAAGCTTATATAATTAAATGACTTAAGTTTATTTTAAGTTTAAACAAGTACAGTAGAGTTTCGCTAATAAGTAAACAAGATATTTTTAGATAGCTCATTTTTTGTTTTAGATCATTACAGCAAGAGCGCTCAAAGGATAGCTTAATTGTGAGTCTATATTACGTATAAATTGGGCACTTATCTAAAGGCGTTTTTACTAAAGAGGCATTATGAATATTAAAAATACAACGACTCATTACAATACTTTTTCTATTGTATTGCACTGGCTTATGTTTATTTTAATCGTCACTGTTTTTGGCAGTATTGAATTGCGCGAGTTGTTTGATAAAGGTACAGAAACCCGCGACGCTTTTAAAATGTGGCATTTTATGTTGGGTTTATCTGTTTTAGCCCTAGTAAGTATAAGGTTAGTGGTGCGTGTACTGGCAGGCTCAACGCCTGCGATAAAACCTGAGCCCGCAAAGTGGCAAAATACATTGGCTAAACTAGTGCACCTTGCGCTCTATGTCTTCATGATTGCAATGCCAATAGCTGGTTGGCTGATATTGAGTATGGCTGGTAAAGCAGTGCCATTTTTTGGCTTAGAGCTTCCTCCTTTAGCAAGTGAAAATAAAGACCTTGCTAAAACGATTAAAGAATTACACGAGACAGTGGGTGAAGTTGGCTACTACTTAATAGGTATACATGCCGCTGCTGCATTAGTTCACCATTACTTTTTGGCAGATAACACCTTAAAACGTATGTTACCTCTAAAAAGTGAACATTTAGATAAGTCTGAGTAGTTAAACCTTGATGCCACATACCATGATTTATCGTGTTATGTTTATGGCGCAAAGAGCCACTATTGCCACTTTCTTCAATCACACTGAAGAGAATTAGTTAGCGAACATCGTAAAAGCTATAACCGACTAATTCTCATACTCGCTTTCTAAATCACTAAAAAATAGTACTACTTCTTATAGACTTACAAATAAATAGTGCTTCATAATTATATTCCTACCTATTGGTAGTTTTTATTATAATTTATTTTTTTGGTCTTAATTTAGGGATATATAGAGCGATGATGAAATTTAGGATGCTCGGTTATTTTGTTTTTTTTCTTTTAATATGTAGTTTTCATGGTGCAGCGCAAGATAGCAAGCCTAATCAAGTCACTATCACTGCGCTAGATGAAGGGGTGTGGCTGCATACATCTTATTATACTTACCCAAATGGTACACGATTTCCTTCAAATGGTTTAATTGTTAAAGAAGGAGATAGTTTGACACTTATCGACACTGCGTGGGGAGAGTTACTCACTTTAGATCTTCTCGAAGCAATACACTCTGAAATTAAACTGCCAGTAAGCAAAGCATTTGTTACACATGCCCACGGCGACCGAGCTGCAGGAGTTGATGTACTTGAATCTAAGGGGATCGATGTTTTTGCCCATCCATTAACTGTTCAGCTAACGACAGAGCAAGGAGCGGCAGTGCCAAACAATACTATTAAAGAGCTTAAAGAAGCAGGCTCAGTTGTTAAATTTGGCTCACTTGAGTTGTTTTATCCAGGGGCTGGGCATGCAATGGACAATGTTATGGCATGGTTACCTGAAAAAAGAATTTTATTTGGTGGTTGTGCGGTTCGATCACTTCAGTCATCATCTGTTGGTAACTTAGTTCATGGCGACATTCATTCTTGGCTAAATATTACAAAGCAATTAAATAAACAATTTAAAAGCGCAGTGATGGTTGTTCCTGGGCATGGTGATGTAGGCGGATATGAGTTGCTCTCTCATACAGAAAAATTAATATCCGATCACCTTAAATAGACATTGATGATGGTGGCTTTAAACTAAATCTGAACAGTTTAAAGCCCCTTTATTTCCTTGTGGTCTGCGCTCAAAAAGTACGTAAAATCCAACGTGAAAGTAACTTTAAATTCGCTTTGTATTATTTCAAACTCGTCTTGCCGAATTTGACTGGTAATGAAAAATGAACCTGCAGATACTGTTAATTAAAAGTAAATACTTTTAAATTTGAACACACATCTAAAGGTTGAATATGCACACAATAAATAAAAAGGCATTAGCAGTTGCTGTCGCTTTAGCTTGCTCATTACCTGTACATGCACAAAACGAAAATCAGCAGGATATTGACAATAAAGTATCAAAAGAGCCGCAAAGTGGCTTAGAAATCATTTCTGTTACGGCAACAAAACGCAAAACAAAGTTGATGGAAACACCGGTAGCAATTACGGCGTTAACAGAAGCTGAGCTTAAAAAAAATGGTGTTAATAATATTAAGGATATTGCGAACCTTGTTCCTAGCCTTGATATTTCAACAGCAACTGACCAATCAGCACCCGTTATTTCAATGCGCGGGGTACGCTCAACCAATCTAACAGAGCTAGGTGATCCAGCGGTTGGTGTGCACTTAGATGGTGTGTATTCACCGAGAATGCAAGGTGCGCTTGCATTGATGTACGATATTGACCGTGTTGAAGCATTACGTGGTCCTCAAGGCACCTTATTCGGCCGAAATTCTACGGTTGGTAGTATTAATGTTATATCTGCAAAGCCACAATTTGAAAATTTCTTTGGCAATGTGAATGTTGAGGCAGGTAAGTACAACAGCAAAAACATTGATGGCGTTGTTAATATTCCTATTAACGAGGAATTTGCAGTTCGTTTCGCAGCAAAAGGTTTGAAGCGTGATTCTTATTTAGAAGGCTACTATGATCCTAACCAGTACGATACTCGCAGGCTTTCTGATGATGTATTAAATGCACCTGTAATATCAGAAGACTCTTATCAAGGTGTTGGTCAAACTGTTACTCAAAGAGAAAACTGGTGGATTGATGGTGCTGGTACCGATCCAGAAGCACAAAAAGTTCGTGCATTAACACCTGCAGATAAAAGTGATTTTTATAACAATGCAGATGAATATTCATTCCGTGTGAGTACACTTTGGGAGCCATTAAATGGTAATTTCTCAAACCATACGGTGTTCCAAAAGTACGTAAATAACAGCAACAATAATCTTGATTTAGTTAACTGTGATAAGTTAAGAGGACGTCCAGCTGAAATGGGGGGCGATTGCTCAAATTTCTTGCCAAGTGACAACACTTATCAAGCGGTTGTGAATGTTCCTGGACAATTAGATTTAGACATCACTTATCTTCGCAACACATTAAATTATAACCTAAATGACGAATACAATATCGTTTGGTTGATGGGTTATGAAGACATGAAAAGAGAGTCAGCACAAGACAGTGAAGTAGGTCTTGACCCATGGGATGGTGCAACCTACTTTTTAAACGGCACTGGGGCTGAATCGTTTTCAACAGAATTACAACTTCAATCTGATGAATATGGTGACTTCATATGGATTGTAGGGGCAAACTACTTCCACGAAAAAACCACAACCGTGGGTTATTATGATAATCCAATGGATGATAAAGCGTTTTGGGATCAACCTGATCGCTCAACAGATGCATTTGCCATTTTTGGTCAAGGAACATACAAACTAACCGAGAAGTTACATGCAACTTTAGGCTATCGTTTTAGTGATGAAACTAAGCAAGACAAAGGCGGCAGAACGTATCGATGCTCAAATGCCGATGGGTGTGCTGTAGGTTGGTTAAATAGAACAGACCTAAACAATCTGCCAGTCGACTATTACGAAGACCCATCTATATATGCGTCTTACTTTGAAAATGACAACAAAGGAAGCTGGCAACATCATGACTTCCGTGTTGGCTTAGATTATGACATTTCATCAGAAACCATGCTGTATGCATATTTAGCGAGTGGCTTTAAAGCGGGTGGTATTGGTGATGTATACGAAGTAGTTAACGATAGAACCGGTGATGTTACCCGGTTTGAAACGAAGTTTGATCCAGAAGAAGTATTAACGTGGGAGCTAGGGGCTAAATCAAGCTTTTTTGATAACTCACTGAATTTAAAAGCTGCTTTTTTCTATACAGACTATACAGATATGCAATACGCATCGGTTGGTTCGATCGGTAATGTTGAACGCTTATCAGTGGTGGAAGATGATAACGGAACACCGATTTTAGGTGATGATGGCGAGCCTCTTCTTGATTATCAAAATCAACCTGTGATTGCGTATTACACTCAGAATGTTCCAGCATCAACAATTAAAGGTATTGAATTTGAATTTGACTGGAAGCCATATCCAAATGGTCGCATTACAGGTTATGTAACTTGGACTGATGCTAAAATTACGGAAGATTGGAATACTAAGTGGGATTATGATTCAGAGTATCTATTTGATATCTCTTATGAAGAATCAAAAGATCCAGAAAACACATTGTTAGCGACAAACCTCAAAGGTAACAACCTAGCAATGACACCTAAATACACAGCGAATATTAGTTATACGCATACGTTCAATTTAGGTGAGTATGGCTTTATTCATGGTTGGTTTAACGCAAGTTGGAAAGATAAATCGTATTCAACGGTGTGGAATCTTGATAAACATTTAGATGATATGGATTTTGCAGTTTCAGACGAAGCGACAAAATATATTGATGATAGCCGAGATGCATTCGCCGTTTATAACGCATCTTTGAAATATGAGCCTCAAAGCCAAAAATGGTATGCGGAGTTATTCATTAACAACGCTTCTGATGAGACCATTCAATATTGGAACAACACAAGTAAAGGTGTACCAAAAGGTAGTTTTGGCATGCCGAGATACTGTGGTGTTAGAGCCGGTTTCTCATTTTAACCTTACGATTAAGCGCTCTCATATTGCTCAGCAATATGAGAGCTAACCAGATTAAGAAGCAAAAAAATGAAAAAATTATGGCTACCTCTAGCAACTTTATGTGTTACTTTTTTATCCCCTAGTTTAAGTGCAAACTACTTCAAAGATAACTTTTCTTGGGGATACAACACGAGTATTTGGACTGCACGACAAGGTGACAATGGCACGCCATTTGGGTGCTCCTTTGAGCCTAATATGCAAAGCCCCAGCGAGCATGGCTTAACACTAACATTATCGCAAGGCACATGCTCAGAATTACAGAGCAATCAGTTTTACAGTTATGGCAAGGTACAAGGTCGATTAAAGTCAGGCAATGTTGCTGGTACGGTTTCATCGATATTCACTTATACCTCATGGTGGGATAGTCCAGGTCGAGCATGGCAAGAAATAGACATTGAATTGCTGCCCTCACTTGGTAATGTTGTACATACAAATATTATCTATCAACCGCAAGGTGGTTTATATCAAAGCTGGGAACAAGACATCGATTTAAGCCAATTTGGGCTTGATTACCGTGAAAATCTGCTCATGATAGGCTTTGATTGGTCTAGCAGTGTTATTCGTTGGTATCTGTATGATGCCAATGGCCAAGAGCAAACTATTCGTACCGTTTATAAAGATAATGGCGATGGTGTGCTGGCAAATAATGAGATACCCGCATACGCTTGGCCTGTTGATAACACCAAAATTATGATTAATCACTGGCACGGCGATAACTCACAAGAAGCCAATTACTTTCCTGGGCAATATTATGGTGCTTCATCTTGGGTATATTATGATTTTATTGAATACATACCTAACTAACTATTTATTTTTCAACGTGTTGTATTATAGGTTTTAAATGTCTAGATTTAAATTTTCACCATTATTATTAAGCCCATTGGTTCTTATTGGGCTTGTTTATAGTCATCTTTCACATGCCATCGACAGCGAACAGGTAAACTGGCCTGATGTAAACACTAAACTCAAACAAGACCCTGCTGTTGAGAAGCAAATTGATGAGCTCATTGAAGGAATGACAATTGAGCAAAAAGTAGCACAAATGGTTCAACCTGAAATAGGCTATTTAAGTGTCGAACAGATGCGCAAGTATGGCTTTGGATCGTACTTAAATGGTGGTAACACCGCGCCTTATGGTAATAAACGTGCCTCGATGAAACAGTGGCTTCAATATGCCGATGAGATGTATCAGGCATCAGTAGATGCATCGATAGATGGAAGCGCAATTCCGACGGTTTGGGGCACAGATGCAATGCATGGACATAGCAATGTTTATGGAGCTACGTTATTTCCACATAACATAGGTTTAGGTGCAACCAGAGATAAAGAGCTAATTAAACGCATTGGTCAAGCGACAGCAAAAGAAGTTGCTGCAACCGGAATAGAATGGAGTTTTGCGCCTACTGTCGCAGTGGTCAGAGACGATCGGTGGGGCAGAACATATGAGAGTTATTCTGAGAACCCTGATTTAGTTAAAGATTACGCAGGCGAAATGGTTGTAGGTATTCAGGGAAGCATCAACAATGATTTCTTAACAGGAACAAATCGTATTGCAACAGCAAAGCACTTTGTTGGTGATGGTGGAACTGAGCGTGGTATAGACCGTGGCAACACTATTATTGATGAAAAAGGTTTGAGAGATATTCATAGTCCTGGCTATTTTTCAGCAATAAATGAAGGTGTTCAGTCAGTTATGGCATCTTTTAATAGCTGGAACGGTCAACGTGTGCACGGTGATAAATACTTGCTAACAGAGGTACTTAAAAAGCAAATGGGCTTTGATGGCTTTGTTGTCAGTGACTGGAATGCTCACAAATTTGTTGAGGGTTGTGATTTAGAGCAATGTGCTGCAGCTATCAATGCAGGTGTTGATGTTATTATGGTTCCAGAGCACTTTGAAGCCTTTTATCACAACACGGTTGCGCAAGTGAAAGAGGGTACTATTTCTGAAGAAAGAATTAATGATGCTGTTCGACGTTTTTTAAGAGCGAAGATCAGATGGGGCTTATTCTCAAGAGGTAAACCATCAAGCCGATCTGAATCTCAGCATCCTGAATGGTTAGGTGCTGCCGAGCACCGTGAGCTTGCTAGAGAAGCTGTTCGTAAGTCATTAGTACTATTGAAAAATAATGACCAAATACTGCCAATTAAAGCAACAAGCAAGATACTGGTTGCTGGTGATGGTGCCGATAGTATTGCAAAGCAAGCAGGTGGATGGAGTGTTTCGTGGCAAGGCACAGACAACACCAATGACGACTTTCCAAATGCGACGTCAATTTTTGCTGGCTTAAAGAAGCAAGTTGAAAATGCCGGTGGGCAAATTGAACTAAACGAAGCCGGAAACTACTCGGTCAAACCTGATGTAGCTATTGTTGTTATTGGCGAAGAACCTTATGCAGAGTGGTTTGGTGATATCGAATATCTTGAATATCAGCATAAAACAAAAGCAGATCTAGCATTATTGAAAAAGTTAAAAGCAGACGGCATTGCGGTTGTTACTGTATTTTTGAGCGGTAGACCACTTTGGATAAATAAAGAACTCAATGCATCTGATGCATTTGTTGCTGCATGGTTACCTGGCTCAGAAGGCGAGGGCGTAGCAGATGTTTTATTGACCGATACGAAGGGCAACATTCAACATGATTTTTCAGGTAAGTTGAGCTTTTCATGGCCAAAGTATGACACGCAATACACATTAAACTTAGGTGATGAAAACTATGATCCATTGTTTGCTTACGACTACGGATTAACCTACCAAGATACGGTTAATGTGCCTTTACTGAGTGAAAAAACATCACCTAAAAAGCAAGCTAATGAAGACGCAAAGCCACTGTTTGTTAGAGGCTTAGCAGAGAACTTAGTTTGGCGCTTAAAAGACGCAAATACCGCTGCCATCGAAACAACAGGTTCTTCAGCAACCAGTGGTGATGGTGCTAGTTTGTTAATGCAATCAGTTAACTTGTCTTATCAGGAAGATGCAAGACAATTCATTTGGCGAGCAGGCGCAAAGAAAGCTACTTTGAGCTTAAGCTATCAGCAGCCTGAAGTGCTCAGTGATGCAAGTAAGTCAGCTATTCTTGAACTTAAAATGAGAGTTAACACAGCGCCAAGTAAAGCGACTCAAATACAATTAATGTGTAACAATAACCATTGCATGCGTAACATTAAGTTTGAATCAATAGAAGCCTTGATGAATGATAAGAAATGGCATACGTTAGCGATACCGTTAAATTGTCCATCTGCGTTAAATACTATGACCAAGGTGACAGAGGTGTTAAACGTTTCAGCAAATGCTGCCAGCTTAGCTGTTGCGGATATAGCACTGACTAGTAAACCAAATGCAGATGCTTATTTACTCTCATGCTCTGACTAAATCTTAGTAAAGCTGATGAGCAAGTAATGCCCATCAGCTTTACCTTATGGATTGAATAATTTGAATACTAGTAACCCCCGCAGCCACTTATTTTGGCTGTTTCAGATATGTGGTTGGGTTGTTTACGCAATGCTAACCGAATTAATGATTAAAGTACCAAGTGATGAGCCTTGGACTATCCATATCCCGCATCTGATTATTGATACAATCTGCGGCTTTTTAATTACCCTGTTCCTGCGAAAAGTATTCTCCTATATCAATTTTATTGAGCTAAAACTGAAGATTGCGCTTCATGTTGTCGTTGTTATAACTGCGACGTTAATTTGGACACAAATAAAGTGGATTACGCTGCAGTGGTTTTATGGAAACTTTTGGCAACCAATGACGTGGTTTGACTTTGGTACATGGACGTCGGCGTCATTAACAGTGCTTTCAACATGGGCCGCGTTTTATTATGGGATCAAGATTTATTTAGATAACTTAGAGCAAACGCAAAAAGCAGCTGAAGCCACACACCTAGCAAAAGAGTCACAATTAAAAATGCTGCGTTATCAGCTTAATCCCCACTTTATGTTCAATAGTATAAATGCGATTTGTACATTGATTTTGAAGAAAGAAAGTTTAGAAGCTGTCAAAATGCTCGAAAAACTGTGTGATCTATTGCGCCACAGCTTATATACAGATCCACTTGAGAAGGTAACAATTAAGGAAGAAATTGGCATTCTTAGCAATTATTTAGATATAGAAAAGTGTCGATTTACTGATAAGCTTGTTGTTGATATTTCTGTTGCCGATGGTTGCAACGAGTTGTTGATCCCCTCTATGTTGATTCAACCCCTTGTCGAAAATGCTTTAAAGCATGGCATGTGTTCAAACCAGAAAATGTGTATCACCATTGCAATAGAAAAAACGAAGAGTTTTTTAAATATAAAAGTGTCTGATACTGGTAAGGGATTTGGTGAGGAAAGTACCAACAAAAGAGGTATCGGGTTAGCTAATTGTGAGCAACGTTTAAAGCTAATGTATGGAAAGTCACACCGTATAGAAAAGGGTAACTTAAGCGAAGGTGGCGCTTGGGTATGTATAACATTACCTATGAGTGGTCATAATAAATGATAAAACTAAACACGATACTGGTTGATGATGAATACAGCGCCGTCGAAGGTTTACGTATTCGACTCGAACATTTTCCTGAAATTAATATTGTTGGTAGTGCATGCAGTGTTGACGATGCAATTGAGCTGATAAATAACAAAGAAATAGATTTAATTTTCTTAGACATCGAAATGCCCTCTAAATCAGGTTTTGAATTGATAAAGCATTTTCAACCTGAAGCATGTCCTGCGGTCATCTTTGTCACAGCATTTCATCAACATGCGGTCCAAGCTTTTGAAGTTAGAGCCATCGATTATTTATTAAAACCGGTAAAACTAGATAGACTTGCTGAAGCTATTGAAAGAGTTATAAGTAAAGTAAAGCTATTTCAAAAAAGTGAGTTGATAGCGCTACAACAAGAAGTGAGTAGCAAGTCAGAGCAAAACAAACACTCTGCTAATCAGTCTGATTATAATTTTGACAGTGATCACTTGGTTATCCGGGATTCTAAAAACCCGATTCAAATAATTTCATTCACCGATATTCTTTGGATTGATGCGGCTGGCGATTATATGTGTGTGCACACCGCGACCGATACCCATGTTATGCGAGCAAGATTAAAGGAACTCGAAAGTAATATGCTGCCTGAGGCATTCTTGCGGATCCATAAGTCGACAATTGTTAACTTAGCCTATGTAAGACAGCTTGAGCCATTGCGCAACTCAGAGTACATGGCAACCTTAACTACAGGTAAAACCTTAAAAGTAAGTCGAACCTACAGTAAGCAATTAAAAAAGCTGATTTAAATAAATCGGTGCTGTTTTACAACACCGCGTTATAAACAGCACCTTAGTATGCAGTAGTATTTATGGCTGTTTTGACCAAACTGATTTTAGAATGTTAAACCCTATCGCACCGAGAACGACACCTGTTACTTTATCAATATAAAATGCGGCTCTAATGAATTTTTGTCTGATAGTCGTTTTTGACAACATATAAATAATTGCCACATCCCAAAAAAAGACGACTAATGCCATCCATACTCCTAAAAGCACTTTAAAGCTAATGCTGACCTCAGGGGTTAGTGCAACAGTAAACAAGCTTAAATAAAATAATAAGTTTTTAGGGTTTAAAATACCTGAGAGAAACCCAGTTACAAACTCTTTGCAAAAGCATGATAATGAAAATTCAGTGGATGCCTTGGTATTTGTGGAGAAATTAGCATAGGCATTTTTAGGGGCTTTTAAGGCGTGATAGGCTATATACATCAAAAATAAGCCACCAATAACTTTGAGCGTTACCATCAAACCAATTGAGGTGGATAATATGGCACCAACTCCAATTAAGCATAAGGTAATATACACTGCATTAGCTGTTGCAATCCCAAGTGCTACACCAATCGCATTCTTTTGATTGCCTTTTAATGCACTTTTAACAACCAAAACAAAATCGGGCCCAGGACTTAGCAATGCAAGAAAGTGTGCAGCTGCAACCGAAACAAATATACTGATTAAATTAATATCCATAAATTCCTCAAAAAATAATAATACCAATCTGCAATACTTAATTATTTTAAGGGATAAAACGTGTCGCTAGCTGCGTTAAAGTTTCTTATTTAGAACCACTAAATAACGAAATTATTGCCGTGTTACTAGCGAGGTTTTATTGCCTCAGAGTAGATTGCTTAATTAAGTGAATTGCCATATTCAAAAATTAAATGGGTCAAATTAACATCCTTTTCTTGCTTTAATCGAAAACACTAAAGGAACTTGATGTCCTTTGTGAAGTAATTGGTAGCCTTTATCATGAACATACTCTAAGCCTTCAAAGCAGTCATAAGGGCTATATGGGTATTCGTCGAATGACTCTATCGTCAAACCAGCCTGAATGAGTGAGTTTATAATGTCACTAATTGAGTGACTCCAGGTTACTGTTTTTGACTTTGTACCATCACAATTTTCGGTGTATGTTCCTTCTTCTTCAATGGTAGGTTCAGAGTCATGAAAATAAGAGTAGCCATTTAATAACTCATTAAAAGAGTGAAATTCAACCAGACATAAAGTGCCGCCAGCTTGTAAAGAGTTAGCAATTACCTTAGCCCATCGATTTAAATCTTGTAACCAATTTAGAACACCATAAGAAGTGTAAACAATATCAAAAAGTTGCTGGTTGATAGCGTCAAAATCGTAAACATTACTTTCGATAAAAGTGGCTTCTAAATTTAAGTTTTGTTTGAGCTCATTGGCATACTCAATTGCAGTAGGCGACAAATCAACACCCGTTACACACGCGCCAAGCCTTGCCCAAGAGAGCGTGTCTTGACCAAAATGACACTGTAAGTGCAATAGCGATTTATCTTTCACATCTGGGAGTAGGGCAAGCTCGATGGGGTTGAGGGAGTTTCTCCCATTTTTAAACATTGGTATATTATAAAAACTAGACTGGGTATGAAGATCAGTTCTTTTATTCCATGTATCTCTATTTACTTTAATATAATCCATATGCGTCCTATCCAGCTAACTTCTAATTAAGCACTGCTCAATCATTACAGCAATGCCTAATAGAAATAATAATATATTATATTTTACACAAAAAACATAAGCCTTTAGTCACATTGAGAACCCAGTTCTCCCACAGTAGTCTGCCAGTCCGATCTTTGCCTGTCACTTGATAAGATAACTGAACCAAATAAGTTAACTTTTGGCGGTGCAAAACCGCAAAACTCAAGCGTGTGTCGACCCAACTGCTCTAAAATAGGCTGTGCTAATTGATCTATTAGCTCCTTTGGGGTGTCCATGGTTAGGATAAGTCTTGCAGTTTTGCCGGTTAAAAGTGGTGTTGGAAGTAAACTATTTTGTTCAAACGTAAAGGTAACCCCAGGCAATAAAACGCGATCAAACAGCCCTTTTAATTTAGCGGGTAGGCTACCCCACCAAACCGGCGAAATAAGCACGAGATGATCGGCCCAAAGGAGTGCATTTGTAAATGCTTCTAAGCATGACTCTAACGGCTGTACCTGATCATAACCAAAGCTGAGATCTGGGTTAAAGTCCATTTCAGACAGTCTAAAAGTACGTATATTTGCCGTTTCTTTAGCAGTGCATTCATATGCATCCACTAAAGAGTCAGCAAAGCTATTGGGTTTTGGGTTTCCGTTTAAAATGAGTATGTTTTTCACAATCAAGACCTTTGTGTTAGGAAATAATTGCTACTCTAAAGCCTCCCCTTAACGGGAGAGTCAATCACTATCTGAAAAAATTTTGAAATTTTGTTCAGTCAACGTTCCGATGAAATTTCCGTAAGTGCAGTTACTAAACTGATATAGACGCTTTTATAAAGTGGTCAACAGGTGCAATATAGTTAGGTTTTATTAAGCCAACTAAACGACTCACGTAAAAACCCCATGGCGTGGTGTTTTATTAATTCTCCATGAGCCATAACGATAACTTCCGGCTCCCAAGCCAATATTTTTTCAAAATGCTGTCTAGCTTGAGGCTTTTTAAACATAAAGCTGAGGCGCCAATCTATCGGTGTTTTTCCGTTAGGAGCTAAGATCCCCGCACCTTTTGCGAGCCATTTTTGCCAAGCCTTAAAGTTGTCACCAGAAAAGTTCTCAATCAGATCAGTCACAATCAATGTTTTTGAGTTGTTATGGAAAAACACACACTCTTCCATAAAGGGTGAGCCTGTAAATAACTCTTGGAAAATATCTGCCTGCCACTGCCAGTCCAAGTCGTCATTAAGGGATGCATCAAAAGAGATATCATTGCGCTTTTTTATGACCTCACTAGTGCCATAAGTTTTAGCATCGGGATATGCTGCAATCCATTGTGGTAAAAACAAGTGATGTAAGTGATTAGGAGCTATAAGGTATTTAACCGACCCTAACTGGTCTATTTGGCTCTTTAAGGCATCGCTCAGGTGGATAGGACTGTGTACCCATAGATCACCATTCGCGAGTTTAATAACAGTCATGCGGGTTGTAAAAGGTAAAAAAAAGAACGTTACTGCTTCACCATCAAAAATCCAAATGTCGGTTGCTAACTTTTCCATGATCTTCCTTAATTAATTCGTAAGAACGCTTAATTATTTTCAGTGATTAAGCCTGTCGCTACCTGCATTAATGATTTCTTATTTAGAACAACTAACTCAGTAATCTTTGCCCCGTTATCAACGAGATTTAATTTGTCTAAATTGCTACCTAATAGAGCGAATTGGTATGAAATCGAAGTTATTAAAGGCCCAATTTTTGAAAATATAAAAACGACTTTATTGAAAGCACACTGTGTATGCTATCTAGCTTGATTAAATCAATAACCTACAGCGATTATAAACTCTCCACTTAAGGGGAAAGTCAACTAACTATTTGATGTTAATAAGGCCAACACATGAATCAATATGGGCGATTTTTTGTTTTGTCTGCTCAATTTGTGTTTGCAAACGACTCTTAAGATGCAACAAAAATTCTCTAATCTCGGCCCAGTTTGCTTGCCCGTTTTCATACTTTATAAAGCCCTTCAACTCAGCGAGTGTAACCCCCAGTAATTTTGCTTCTGAGATTAGCTTTAATACCTCTATGTGTTCATTTGTATAAACACGGTACTTTCCTTGACGTTGAGGGGTTGTTATGAGGCCTTTTTCTTCGTAAAAGCGAATTGTTTTAACGGATAAATTGGTTTTTTTGGCTACTTCACCGATAAACACCTGCTTCTCCATTTCTATAGCAATTTTGTTCGTTACTTTTTAACAAGCGATATCGTATTCGCTTTTTATTAAGATCTGGTTAAACGTGTTGTTGAATCGCGGATCAACAAGTTTGGCGTAAATATATGCTCAATATTAGCGCGATTTTGTTTATACACCTGTTTTAACACTAAGTTCGCGGCCATAATACCCATTTTTTCGACAGGGTTATCAACGGTCGTCAAAGTTGGATATAAATAATTTGTGAAATGAACATTATCAAAGCCGATGATTGCCAGATCTTTGGGAAGATCAAGCTTGTGCTCTCTTGCACATTTCATTACGCCCGAGGCCATTTCATCATTTGCACATACAACAGCTGTAAATTCTTTATTGATGTTGAAGAAATGCTGTAAGCCTTTGTATCCGCCAGTTTCTTTAAAGTCACCCACGAAAAGAGACTGCTCGTCAAATGCAATACCATATTCTTTTAGCGCTTTTTTGTGGCCTTCAAGTCGGTTATAAGCATCTGGCTTGAATAAAGGGCCTGCTATGTAATTAATCTGTTTATGGCCTTGCTCAAGTAAGTGCTTAGTCGCTAAATAGCCACCCATTACGTTATCAAGGCTAATGCAGTTTTCTTTCATTTGATCTACATAGCGACTGATTAGATAGATTGGGGTTTTACCTTTATTTAATTTTACTAAATATTCATCACTTACGGCTTCAACGTGGGCGATGATCGCATCACAGTTACGAGAAATTAAAAATTCTAAGCCACTTTTTTCTTTGTCTTCTTCACTGTGTCCAGGCGTAATAATGACATGTTTACCAGCTGCCCTTAATTGAGCTTCAATAGCAGACATCATTTCACCAAAAAATGCACCGTCTAGTTCAGAGACTAAAATCCCCACACTATTGGTGCAATTTGAAGCAAGAGAGCGCGCTATCGAATTTGGTTTGTAACCTAGCTGCTCCATCGCATCGAGGACTTTTTGTTTGGTTTTTTTGCTGACGTAATCATTTTCATTTAACACCCGAGATACGGTTGATAAAGAAACGCCAGCGAGCTCTGATACCTGATAAATAGTTGCCATAATTACTGTTTGATATAAACCTTAACTGTTTAATTTACAGACTTGCACGCCTAATTGCCAAGTCTTCTGTTATTTTTTCTGTCATTTCAGATGTTAATGGATAAAAGGCCATCAGTGCTGCGGCTATTAGAGCAAACGCTGCTGGTAGCCAACTCATTAGTAGTATCATGCCATCGAGTGAGTGTGCAATGGTGGTTTCGTCCATTCCGTCATAGCCATAACTTGCAAGTACAACAAGCACTAAGGCTCCGGCAAATCCACCCCCCGTTTTTTGCACGAAAGTTCCTGCTGAGTATATGAGGCCAGTGGCACGGCGTTTATTTTTCCACTCAGAATAGTCAGCACTATCCCCAAGCATCGTAAAAAACAGGGTAGGCATCATGGCTGCGAAGAATTCAGACAGACAACCCATAACAAAGATCAGGCTGAGGTTATCATTTGGCAGCCAAAAGAAACAAACAGTAAAGAAGGCACTTAGTAATAATGAAGCGATAAACAAAGTACGTTTACCCAGAATCTCAGCTAATTTTCCTGTACTTAACGCGCCGAAAATTGAGACGATTAATAAAGCAATAAAATATTGGCCAGTTAAAAGCTCATTACCTACGTAGTATTTAAAATAATAAGCAATGACACCATATTTAATGCCATTAAACATCATTGTTAAAAAGCCCATACCTAATAAGATCAGCCATGGTTTATTTGTAAGTAAATCAACCATATCTCGTTGAGTGCCACTTAGCTTACTATGATCGCTTGCAAGTAAGCGACGAATTACGACAGTCATAAAAATCATTGTTGCCGCAAAAAACAAACCGGAGTAGAGCTCGCGATAATAGAAAAATAATGTGATCGCCAATAAAGGAAGAATGATAAAAGGTAAGCTTTTACTTAAATCAGTTAGCTCAGTTTTTAGTGAAACTTGCGTGTTTGTTGCAGGTTGAACGCGCTCCTTTGTACTTACAAACGTGATTAACATGAGTACAGTGAGTAAGGCTGCAAATACATACATAGTGTATTGGTAACCTTGTGCGCTATTTCCTTGCCCAAAGTATGCGACTAAATCAGGTAAAAAGCCCATAACTAATAAGCCACCTGCAAATGCTCCGGCAAAGCGAAAGCCAGACAGTTTAGTTCGCTCTAGGTCATCACCAGTCATAACCCCCATTAAAGCAGAGTAGGGTACGTTACTTACCGTATAAGCTAGAGTGAGCCCTATATAAGTGAAATAAGCATAAAATAGCTTAGCTGCTGGGCTTATGTCAGGTGTTGTGAAGCACAACACCATAAACAAGGCTAGAAAAGGAGTTGACCACAATATCCAAGGACGAAATTTACCGAAACGTGTTTGCGTTCTATCTGCAATCATCCCCATTATTATATCTGTCACGCCATCTGATAAGCGCACAACTAAAAAAAGTAACGCAGCAGCGGCGGCAGAAATACCAAATGTGTCTGTATAAAAAACGGCTAAATAGGCCAAAGCACCACGCCAAACTAAATTAGCGCCGGCATCGCCCATCGCGTAGCCTATTTTTTCGTAGATGGGAAGTGTGTGTTTTATCATTATTGTTGTCTTATTATCGGCGCGTGATTAACTGACTATATGCTTTACCACTTAGCTTTACTGTTCGTACTTGTGTATCGTAATCAACATGAACAATTCCGAAGCGTTTTGAATAACCTTCTGCCCACTCGAAATTATCCATTAAGCTCCATGCAAAGTAGCCAGCCATGTTTACGCCTTGTAGTATTGCGTCATTCACAGCATTTAGGTGTGCATTATAATAGTCAACACGGTCTTGATCGTTTACCTCTCCATCTACCATTTTGTCAGCCATCGCAGCGCCATTTTCAGTGATATAGATCGGCGGTAACTCATATTTTTCATGCAAAGAGACTAATAACTCAGTCAATGCTGGTGGATATATCTCCCAGCCGATATCTGTCATTGGCGCTTGATGAGGCAGTTCATGATAATAATCAGTGTCACTTGCTTCATAACGTAATCGGGTATAAAAGTTAACGCCCAAGAAGTCTAATGGTTGGCAAATAATCTCCATATCGCCAGCTAGAATGTCAGGTCTATGAGCGGCTGGCAACTGTTCGATAATGTCAGGGTAAGCTCCTTGCATTACTGGTTTCATATACCATTGGTTTATGTAGTCATCAGCAAAAGCTGTTGCAGCTAAATCGGCTTCGCTAGACGATACAGGATAACAAGGAGTAAAGTTAAGTACGATACCGTTAAGTGACTCTGGGCTATTTTTATTTAGTACTTTCATAGCTAAGCCATGTGCAAGCAGCAAGTGGTGAGCAGCTTTACGTCCAAATTCCCGGCCTTTGATCCCTGGCGCATGAACACCAATTTCATAGCCTAAATAAGAGCTGCAGAAAGGTTCATTCAAGGTCGCGTATGAATAGACTTTTCCTGATAATGCCTGACTTACTAGGTCTACATAATGCGCAAATTCGTAAGCAGTTTCGCGATTTAACCAGCCGCCTTTATCCTCTAAATGCTGTGGTAAATCCCAGTGATATAAAGTGACGAATGCTTTAATATTTCGACGCATTAACTCGTCTAAAATATTAATGTAAAAGTTAATACCTTCTTGATTTAAAGTGCCATCTAATTTTATGACTCTTGGCCATGAAATAGAAAGACGGTAAGCATCTACACCCAAAGAGTCGATTAGTTCAATATCGCCTTTCCATTTTTTAACATGCTCGCAAGCGAAATTACCATTTGAGTTATCAGCGATTTTTCCTGGAGTCGCGCAAAAGGTGTCCCAAATACATGGAAGGCGCTTATCGGCAGCTCCTTCTATTTGAAACGAAGCTGTCGCAACGCCATAGATAAAGTCTTTGCTAAGCATTGTTGAGTTTTTTGGTAACGTGAGCTGAGTCATGAAATGAAACCTTTGGTAAACAAGAGCAAGTAAATCTTGCGGCTAAATTTAAAATTTTATGGTAGCGCTTCCATAAAATTACCGTAATAACCCATAAAGGTGTTTGGTGTTTTGTGGTAGCGCTTCCATATTTAGGTTAGAGGCTAATCTGCAAACGGTCAACCGTTTATTTTATTTAGCCCTAAATATACAGTGAAAATCTGCTTTATCTTTTAATAATTAATAGGTTAATGGTTTATTACTTTTATAACTTTAGCGCTAATTCAAGAGCTAATAACGACGTAACTAAGCTAGGTGCTGTATTATGTTGCTAGCTTTAACTTTTTACAGCCAGTACGCTCAGCTCTTCAATAGTTAGGAAAGTTTAACGCTTATAAGTATCGTCAAAAGAGACATCATTTAGCTTGCAATTAAGGTAAAGCCGACATTTTTGATGTGGCTTTACAGTTTGTTTAATTATAAATATTTTGGCAATAGTAATGCCTTTTTTAGACTTAAGTATCTACAGGGCAGTATTGTTCAATAAACGCTTTATGTGTCGGTAATTGTTGTAAGCGTTGCGCTATTTGCTGTTTGATCCCCTGCATAAATCGGCATAACTCTTGATCATTCATTAAAGAAGCTACGTGATGGTATTGCTCTGGCATTATGCCTTGCCCAAGCATGACTTGCACCCAAGAGTCGACGCGGAAAATATCACCATCATCTAAGAAAACTCTTCCAGTCTCTTTAAACAATGCGACTTTATGGGCAAGTGACTTAGGTGTTTCCATTGTTTTACAATGCTGCCAAAATTCACTGTCATCCCTATCGGTGACTTTGTAATGCAAAACAATAAAGTCACGAATACTTTCAAGCTCTGACTGTAATTGTTTATTGTATTCATCAATAGCGTGCTGGGTTATGCCTGTAAAAGGAAATAATCGCATAAAGCGAATAATCCCAGTCATGATGAGGTGGATACTGGTTGATTCAAGAGGCTCTAAAAAACCACTGGCAAGACCCAGCGCTAAACAGTTTTTGTTCCAACCCTTGCGTCGTCGGCCAGTTTTAAATTTGATAATTTTTGGCTCGGTGAGAGTTTCACTGCTTAGATTATTTAATAATAACTGAGTTGCATCATGGTCCGATAAATAACGGCTACAATAGACTAAGCCATTGCCAACTCTATTTTGTAAAGGAATTTGCCATTGCCAACCTGATTGATGAGCAATGGATCGCGTGTAAGGAGCGATTTCGGGTGTCCCTTTCGTTTGAACTGCTACCGCACTATCGCAAGGTAATAGATGTGACCAGTCTTCATAACCAGTATGTAAGGCTTGCTCTATTAGTAAACCTTTAAAACCAGTGCAATCAATAAAGAAGTCACCCGTTACCTCTGTGCCGTCATCGAGCAATAAACTCTTTATAAAGCCATTATCAGCATTCTTATTTACTCGTTCAATTTTGCCCTCAAAGCGTTTTACACCTAGATTTTCTGCAAACTCTCGTAAGAATGCCGCATAACGGCTAGCATCCATATGAAATGCATAATTAATTGGGTTATGAGGGCTAATACCAAATTTACCCTGTTTAGCTGCTTGTAATTCATAGCAGTAATCTCCAAAGTCGTCTTTATTCCCCATTTTTTTTGCATGTAACCAAAAATGATGAAACTCGCCAGCCCAACATTCTTTACCTGTCATACCAAAAGAGTGAATATAGTCACTTTGTGGCTTGTGCCAGTTCTCGAAGCTGATCCCCAATTTAAAGGTTGCTTGGGTGGCTTTCATAAAAAGTTTTTCATCAATACCTAGTAATTTATGAAAGGTACGAATAGGTGGGATGGTTGCTTCGCCAACACCTACGGTGCCAATGTCGTCCGATTCAACTAAGCTGACTTTGATATCTTTATTTAGTAATTTGGCTAACGCAGCTGCGGTCATCCAACCGGCAGTTCCGCCGCCAGCTATGATCACCTGTTTAATTGATTGTTGTCTCATGTTGCCACCTTACTCCCTTGTAATTGTTCTAATAACAGTCGATTAGTGGGTAATTTTTGTAAGTATTGTGCAATCTTGTTGCGGTTGAGTTGGTATAGTTGTTCTGCTTTGTGGCACTTTTGGCCATCAAGTTTTGTGGTTAGACTGGTTTCAAACCCCATACCGTACAGCACATATTGATAACTTGCAGAAGAAAAGATTTCTTCATTTTCGACCAAATCAAATCGGCTGGGTGCTTGATACTGCCACAGTGTTAACAAGTTCTGTAATTCAAGTGGGATACTATTAGGGTTGCGGTTAGCATGCCAATAACCATTATCATCACGATTACTCAATACATAATGAAGTTTTAGGAAGTTAATGACTTGCTCCCAGCGGTATTTAAAACGTTTATTAAACCGGGTACTCAATAGCTGCATGTGATCTTGGTCTACAGGCATCTGCTCACTTAGCATACTGATACTAAGTTCAACCATGGCTAACGCAGATGCCTCTAATGGTTCTATAAATCCTTGTGACATGCCAATCGCGACACAGTTTTTATGCCAAAATATTTCTCTGTAACCCGGGGTAAAACGAAGTGTTCGTGTTTCAATTGTGTCTGCTTGTTGAGTGCCTATCGTTTGTGCCGCGTAACTTTTTAGTGTTTCTATTGCGCTTGCTTCGTCACAATATTTATCGCTAAATGTATAGCCAATTCCGCGTCTGGTTGGTAAACCTATATCCCAAATCCAACCTGCGGATTGTGCAGTTGATAATGTCGCAGAGGCAATATTTTGAGATTGGCTTTCGTATGGTATTTGGGCTGCTACTGCTGTGTTATTAAATAGAATGTGGCTTTGATCTAAAAACGGGATTTGATAATGCTTGGCGATTAATAGCCCTTGACTACCTGAACAGTCAATAAATAAGTCACCTGTTATCGCTCCATTATGCTGTGTGCTGACACTTTTAATGTAGCCTTGCTCATCGTTATTTGCACAAATCACATTATCAACAATATGTTTTACGTTAAGCGTATTTACACAATGTTGTGTTAAAAAGCGTGCAAATTTATGAGCGTCTAAATGATAGCCGTAATTTGTAACACCAGCATACTGTGGTGTATTAATCTGTTTTGGCGCTAGTGCTGCTTGGCAAATAAAGCTTTGCATATTCATAGCATCAGCATATTTTTGCTGAGAAAATAATTGCTTCCAAGCAGCATGAACATCATATTCATAGTAGCCTTCAGGAATCATAAAAGGGTGATAGTAGTTATCTCCTTGCTGTTCCCCTCGCCAATTGATGAACTTTGAACCTTGTTTAAAGGACGCATCACATTGACGTAAAAAGTCAGTTTCTTTGACCCCAATTCGCTGTAATGTATTTCGCATTGACGGCCATGTGCCTTCACCAACACCAGAAATACCAATATCAGCAGATTCAATGAGAGTGATATGAAGATGTGGATGTTCTTTGGCTAGTAATCCGGCTGTAAGCCACCCCGCAGCGCCACCGCCAATGATCACAATATTATTAATTATTTTGCTCATATGCTTACTTTAAATATAAAGCCGCTTCAATAGGAGCGGCTTTTTATCAATTCACGCTAATCGTGAACTTTTAGGGATCTAAATTGACGCTATTAGCGTTAAAAATATCTAATTAAGAATAACTAAATAATAACGCCTTTCTATCCCCAAGAGCCCACATATTATGTAAATTGCTATTAGACCGTATACTCTTGCTTCAGCAATAGCTTAGAAGTTATAACGTACACCTAAATTGTAGCGAGCACCATTTTTGTCTAAATTCCATAACTGCGCTTTGTATCGTCCATGTTGGCGGTTGTCTTGCTCTGTAATGTTAATTCCCTCTAAAAAGAAAGAGAGTTTCTCACTATAGTTATAAGCTACATTAAAATCGACCTGGTAATACTCTTCAGTAAATGCAGGTTCATTTACATAGCGAGCTGCATTGTTTAAGAATTTATCACGCCAGTTATAGGCTATACGAGCTTGAAACTTATCATTTTCGTACATTGCAATTAAGTTAGCTGTGTCACTTAAACCTACTAATGCAAACTGCGTTGTCGTAGGATCTGCTTCGACATTAAAGTCAACATCGCCATTTACAATCGTGTAGTTTGCTTGAATACCAAAGCCCGAATCACCAAAGAAATGTTGAATAGCAAATTCATATCCGTCAATTTTTGCATCTTTATTGTTAGTAGGAACTTGAGCTGTAAATTCCATTAGTGGATCATCGCTGTTAGGCAAGATATCGTAGGCTGCTTCAAATTCTTCATAAGTCATTGAATCAAATGCAACTCCATTTTCCATAGCCGCAACCATTTGGAATAGGTTTGAGTCAGTAACGGCAAGACCTCTAGCCTCTAGTTCAGCTTTTGCTGCTTGAGCGCGGGGACCTGCTGAAACATCTCGTAAGTCATAGTAATTTTGAGTCATTGGTGTTAAACCAATAAAATTATCAACTTTTTTATTGTAATAACCGACAGAAACATAACTAACATCGCTGTAGTACCACTCAGCTGAAACATCGATATTATCTGATTCAAGCGGTACTAAGCCTGGGTTACCGGTTGAAGCTGGTGCATTAGTGGTACCTGGAATTAAACTTGGCCCCGTTGGTACTCCAACCGTTGCTGCAGAGCTTAAATTATCATAAGTAGGTCGTGCGATTGTGGTGCTATATGAAGCACGAATTTTTACATCATCAACCACGTTAATATCAAAATCGATACTAGGTAGGAAGTGATTATAATCAGAGCTTAGAGAGTAATCTTGTTTGTCAGTGCCATATCGCACATTAAAATCGTTATTACCTTCCCAAGCGACTGCATTTGGTAAGTCAATATTTGCTGTTGATGTGATATCTGTGGTTTCGTAACGAGCACCAACTAAGAGGTTAAATGGCATATCACCAATTTCACCTTGATGCTTATATTGTACAAATGCCGCTTGAATATCTTCTTTAATAGTGCGATTTGTTGCAAATGCGCCATCTGCAGCAAAATTAAACCCGTATTGGCTTGCTGCCCAATAACCAATTTCTGACGCGCTGCCAGTGAAACCTTGATCAAATGAACCTGAGGTATTGTAGCCGTCTAATTCACTTAAGAAATTTGTCGGGTCAAGGTAGCCATCAGGTAACTCACCAGGGTTTTCGATACCCCAGTTACCCATCGTATTACGAGTAAGTGACTGCAATGAGTGACTTTCCATTGAGCGTGACTCAATACCAAAGTCTATTACCCCTGACTCAATTTCATATTTACCAAGTAATCGGAATTCATCAACCGTTGATTCTTGGCGTGCAAAGTTAGAATCAAGTATAGAAGTACCAACATCATCTTGGTCTAACACTCCATTACAGTTTAAATTAGCACGACTACAATCATCAAAATCAATCACCATAGAGGGTAAATCACGACTAAAATCGACTTCTTGAGAAGCGACAATATTCGCTCCTAACCCTGCATTTACCCAGCTGCCATAAGGCGCATCGGGCTCACTCGTTGCTTTTGAACTATGCGCATCAAATACAAAACTGAGTTGGTCATTTACAAAGTACTCAAGATTAAGACCAATAGAGTCATTTTTATTAAGTTGATTGAGCTCTTGTAACGCTAAGCCTAGATCACGCGTTGATAGATCGCGGCGTTCTTCTTTATAGTAGATTGGTGTTTTAACCGCATTGTCATCAAAGATTAAGTGCGTTTTATAGTTATCCATCCAGATTGACTGCTCAGCACGTGACTCGAATAACTCTTGTTGAGAGTAGGTGTAATCAAGTGTTGCGGTAAGTGACTCTACAGGACTATATTGCAGTGTTAGCTGCGCGTTTGTTCGAGTGCGTTCACGATCGGCGATTGTGTAACGAAGATCGGAAGGCATTGAATAATATTGCCCCATTGCAGGTGCATTTTCGATGATGATGTCATCTGCAGATTGAGGAATTGTGCCGTCGTATGCAGTCGTTCTCCATTCGTTAACAAAAGCACCTGCTGCCGAACTATCACGTTTTTGAACGCTTGCAGTAAGTGATACACCAAACTTTGCTTCTTCGTCAGTCCAACTAAAGATACCTGAGATTTCTGGTGTAATATCATCGCCGACACGATTAGTTGTATCGTGCATAGCTTTTACACCAACATTGGTAATTAAACCTGGATTGTCTAGAGGGCGGGCAGTATTAATGTTTATTGTGGCCCCAATACCACCTGATGCAATATTCGCTTTTCCGGTTTTATAGACTTCAACTGACTTAACACTTTCTGATGCCAAATTAGCAAAATCATATGCACGAGAATTTGGAGAGCCACCGCCAGCAGGAAGTGAGGCTGCTGGCATAGTACGCCCATTTAAAGTCACCATATTATAATCTGGACCAAAACCACGTACTGTTACTTTTGAGCCTTCACCATTACTACGGTCTATCGATACACCTGTAATACGTTGCAAAGATTCTGCTAGGTTAGTATCTGGGAATTTACCTATATCTTCTGATGAAATAGCATCAACAACACCTGAAGAGTAGCGCTTTAATTGGGTTGATTCTTTAATACTTCCTTTAAATCCTGTTACTTGAATGACTTCAATGTCATCGTTGTGTTCAGACTGCTCTGCATAGGCAGAAAAGCAGGTGCTAGCACCTAAAAGCAAAGATAAGCTAGAAGCTAACTTTGTTCTTTTGAAGTTATGGCTTGGCATCAGGTTTCCCTCATTTTTATCATTGTTATTCATGCAATTAGGGCATGATATTGTTGTCGAAAATAGATTATTAAATGCATATGGAAGCGCTACCATAAAGAGGTTGAAAATCGCCCTTATGAAAGCGCTTCCAGAAGAGGGTAGTGTGATTTGCAGTTTACGTCAACAGCTATATCAATAAATTGTTAAAAAAGTTGTGTGAAAATTAAACGAGGAATGGGTCGATTTTGACAGCTTCTATCGCAACGAAATATTTAAAAGCTGTTTTTTGTTCAGGCAGTTAAAAAGTAAAGTCAAGATGGTAACTTTATGAAATACAGTGTTTTTAAATACCGGATAGTAAAAATGAGTTGGCTCTTTTTAGGGTTTTAAATAAGCAACTAGCCTATCGTGGTGTAAAAGTGTTGTTTTATAAAATGATGGTTTTTCTACTCGAAAATATTCAGGAGTGCACTTTTGATTATTCGGATTACGATGACCAACTTTGTTACGAAAACTTTGAGCGTTTTGATGATTTATTCGATACGGAGTTAGAGAATGACTTCGATGATGACTATAAGGATAAAATTGAGCATGAGTTCGAGCCAGAGCTTAATAATGAGCGTGCTCAAAATTCTATAAAAGAGACCATATCGCAAATCAAAAAAACGCATTCATGGGATAAATAAAGCTATTTTTGCATTTAAAAATAGCGGCCTAACCATTAATCACGAAATACGCAACGAGCTGTTATTTGCCGGCTCACTAATCAATGTCTGGGTAGTCAGAGTTTACTCTGATAACACTAGTGAAGGAATTGTATGCAAATATATTTTTCCACTGTGGTAATGCAAAAGCGTGTTGCCAACCATAATGTAAGGCGAGGCTTAAGGGCAATGAAGGAGTAGCGTGCTACTCCTTTTTTAATTTATTAGTTCACTGAATACAGTGATAATTTTAGATATAGTGGATACTTTAAATAATTAGATATGAAGGCACTTAAGTGTGGCTTAGTTATAGATTCGTTATTGTACTAATGTGAATTTCCCTTGCATTATTGACCAATGACCAGGTGATGCGCAGAAAAAGACATATTCATCTTCTTTATTGAATAAATCGCTTTTAAAAGTCACTGAAGTAGACTCACCCCCACCAATAACCTTCGAAACCACAACTGCTCTCGAGTCATTAGGCTTGACATAATTATTCTCAAAACCAGCTTCAAAGCTGTCATTCGTTAACCCTATTAAATCCTCTTTTTTGGAGATAACCAAATTATGTCCCATTAAAGCCGCGGGTAATTTTCCTGTGTTCTTTAAATTAACAGTGATTGTTGAGCATGTTGCAGGTACGGTTATTTTGTCCTTAGAAAATGTCATATTGTTAGTAGCTTCTACATCGACTGTACAATTGTCTTGTGCATGAGCAGCTGAAATGACCCCTGAGAAAAATAGACCAAGTAAAATGTTACGGATAGACATGTGACCTCATTTATAGTTGGAGAAATTAGAATTAAAATTATCAAGTTTCGCTTTAACTCTCTAACTAATAAATTAAATCTATTTGATTGATAAAACAGATGCTTTAGAGGTAATA
Source organism: Pseudoalteromonas thalassia (assembly GCF_049257215.1). Lineage (NCBI taxonomy): Bacteria > Pseudomonadati > Pseudomonadota > Gammaproteobacteria > Alteromonadales > Pseudoalteromonadaceae > Pseudoalteromonas > Pseudoalteromonas thalassia. Next base: position 313,965 of record NZ_JBMMUE010000003.1, on the reverse strand, counting down.
GATAAAGGTTTCTATTAAATAAAAGTTGGTTTCATATTTTAAGAATGTAAGGTAAGAAAAAAGTGGGTAAGGCATTTAGACTAAGCTAAAAACTTACTCAAATAAGTAGTTATTAAATACATACTATCAACTACAGATAAAAATGCTTACTCAAGAAGAGGACAGGATTAACTCATCAAGAGCAAGCATGACAACCAGTATAATTCTGTTTGTTATAAATCCTTAAAGTAACCATGTTTCTTTACGATGGATTCATTTTGTTTAGCGACCCATTGAAGATATTCTTTATTATCTAGTTGACTCGCAGCTGCTTCATCTAAAAGAACAATTGTATTTGGGTGCATTTGCAGTGCTGACGCAGGACAGTTTCAGATAACTTCTAACTCAATGTGATAAGAACAATCTGACTGATATTTTAACTCGTTCATGAACACAAATGATGAAGGAGTTACGACTTATCATTCAAGTGAACTAACTCAGATTTGTTGAATTTATAACTATTATAACTTTGTATGTTTGCTTCATCATTGAAAAATGCTTTGATCTAAACTTTCCCGTATCAACCTTTTTTCACAAAGGCTTATGTCAATAATGTATGCATTGTGCAGTTCGCCTTCATAGAAATGCTCTATGCTCATATTATTGAAGCACTTTCTTTTAGTATTCTGCCTATCTGCGGCAAAGTAATTGTGTAGTTTTTAAATTAGTTAAGATTCTTTATGTAGAACCTTGCTAACTCTTTGTGACCTTTTGTTTGTTGCCCGAAAGATTTATCACACCCCTTCAGAACCATAATAAGCAGAAAGTTGCTCTGCAGTAGACAGGAAGTTTGAGTTATTACATTTATATGCTCAGAGATAGGGTAGGTAATGTATTTTCGGCGGAGTTCGAAGCGATATTTTTAACTAAACTAACAACTTTTTTCAGTCACGCTGAAGATAACTGGTTAGAAATCGTCGAAAAGCTAAAACTGGTGAAGCCTCTGGTTCATTTTTTAATATTCGCCCTTCTTCATTCTTTTTTAGTTAAAAGCTTTTTATAACTCAAACCAAAAGGAAAGGAGTATGTCTCTAAGATATGTAAGTACATTAAACTTTATAAATTCAATCAATGCCTTACACAGTATCATTCGCAAAAATGACCATAAAATTAATCATTTAATGATAAAACCAGAAACCCCTGAGCGCTTTGATGATTGCATTAATTCCACAACATAGAGCTATGAAAACCCTAACTACTTGTAAACTTGATCTATATCAAAGAAATTTCATTCGCAGCCATCTATATTACGCGGCTGCAATTTTCGCTGCTTTTTGAAATCTAGGTTAGCTTTTAAAGGCAATACTCCATCATCGTGCTTAAAGGTGTGTCATGGCATTACTCATCAATAACAAATGTATTAACTGTGATATGTGTGATCCTGAGTGCCCGAATGAGGCTATTTATATGGGGGCGAAGATATATCAAATTGACCCTAACAAATGCACTGAATGTGTTGGGCATTATGATAATCCTACCTGTGTGAGTGTGTGTCCAATTGACTGCATTAAGCCAGATCCAAATCACCGAGAGTCACTAGATGAATTAGCCGACAAGTATGTCAAATTAACCTCACAGCCTTGCTAATCCTTATCAATATAAGTGCCCAAAACTAGCATCTCATACTGAATGTTCTACAATCACATTAACAACAATATGTTAGTGATTTAATCTAGGGCGTTATATGTGGTTCAATAAAGCTTTACAAAATGAAATAGCAGCATTAAATGCTGAGCTCCATCCACTCAAGGGCCTTATTTCAGGCATTAATGAAGAAATGCTGGTATTGAAACTTCGTAAAGATCGTACGATTTCTTACATGAATCAAAACTTTTTAAATGAGTTTGGTTATCCACATGAAAAGTTAATTGATGCTCCTTTTCAAACGATTGTAACCCCTCAATCACGCAATACTTATCAGTTTTCAGACTTAAACAATGCACTTTCAAATCAACGACACTGGGTAGGGCAAATGCAGGTTGCTCGTTATGATGGGCAGGTTGAGTGGCTGTGTATTATTGTTCAACCAGTTTTAAATGAGCATGGTGAATTTAATTATTATGCTATTTATGGTTCTGTATGTACGGATGTAATTACCACATCTCGTGAAAATAGTGATGTTATTAATGCGATAAACCGCTCAATGGCTGTTATTGAATTTGATCTTGAAGGAAAAGTCATTAATGCAAACCAGCTGTTCTTAGATTCTATGGGTTATAAGAAAGAAGAGATTGTTGGCAAGCATCACCGTATTTTTTGTGAATCAGAGGTTGTGGAGTCACCTGAATATGCGCAGTTTTGGCAGCAATTAAGGCGAGGAGAATTTATTGCTGATCGTTTCAAGCGTGTTGACCGATACGGTAACACCGTGTGGCTTGAAGCGTCATACAATCCTATTTTTAATGATTTTGGTGAGCAATATAAAGTTATGAAGTTTGCAACGGTTATTACTGAACAAGTAAACCGTGAACTGGCAACCACGCAAGCTGCAGAAATAGCTTACAGCACGTCGGTTGAGACGGACAAACTGGCTCAGCAAGGAGCTGATGTTTTGCGTAACACGATGAAGGTGATGGCAGATCTTGCTCAGCAAATGGAGCAAGCTGCAGAGGAAATTACGGCGCTCGATAAGCAGTCACAGCAAATTTCAAATATCGTAGAAAGTATTAGTAGTATTGCTGAACAAACCAATTTACTAGCGCTTAATGCTGCAATTGAAGCGGCTAGAGCAGGTGACCAAGGGCGAGGATTTGCTGTGGTTGCTGATGAAGTAAGGCAGTTAGCTTCAAGAACCTCAAAAGCGACTGAAGAAATTGTTGATGTAGTACAACACAACCAGTCACTAACCAAAAACACCGTAAAAGTGATAGAAGAAGGTAAGATACAAGCTGAGCAAGGACTCTCGTTGTCAAATGACTCGGGTAAAGTGATGGAAGATATTCAGCATGGCGCTCAACAGGTGGTTGATACAATTGGTCAGTTTGTAAACAAACTTAAATAGTCTTATATGCTTAGCCTAGTTTTACTAGGCTTTTTATTATTTCAAAAAATTAAATTATTTCTTATTTTCACCCGAGAAACTTCTTATTGTCGTAAAAGCTGAGTTTTTATTCATTCAGTTCGGCTAAAATCATTAAAAGTTACAGCTCATGTAGTTCTTAGAGTACTGCTCTGTGTTGTTTTCATATGATTTTAAGGTGAGAAGGGCCATGTTTTTTACTCAGCCATTGAAGAATAGAATTGCCGATCTAGAGAATGAATTATTTAGTGTTATGCAAGTAAAAGATACTTTAGACCAGAGTATGTTTACTTTAGAGCTTGATGAAGATGGCTATATCCTCTCGGTTAATGAGCACGTATTAACTGAGCTTGGGTATTCTGAAAAACAATTGCTTGGCAAATCTTTACTTGATTTTGTCCCTGATACTGCCCGAAAAACACCCTACTTTGAGCTTTTTAAGCAAGCGCTATATGAACAAACCGTTTGGGTGGGAGCTGTACAGCTTATAAACGCAAAAAATAGCCCAGTATGGTTGCGTGTTTTTTACACCGTGTTGTTAACAAAGATAAGCAATTTCAAAAAATTACTCTGCATGCAAGCGTATTGACGCGGACCATTGAAACCTCCCGTGAAAATCAGGATTTAGTGAAGGCAATCCATCGCTCAATGGCTGTGATTGAATTTGATTTAAACGGTTATGTGCTTAAAGCAAATGAGCAATTTTTAGCGGGGGTTGGTTACACAGCACAAGAAATTATTGGTAAGCATCATAGTATGTTTTGTGAATCTGATGAAGTTGGCTCTGATCAATATGCCGATTTTTGGCAAAAGCTACAACAAGGTGAATTTATTGCTTCACGCTTTAAACGTGTCGATAAGCAAGGTGATCCTGTGTGGCTTGAGGCAACTTATAATCCGATCTTTAATGAGCAAGGTGAACTTTATAAGGTTGTAAAGTTTGCCACTGTCATTACAGAACAAGTAAAGCTTGAAATGGCTATTTCTCAGGCCGCAGATATAGCCTATAGCACTTCCACAGAAACCGACAAGATTGCTCAGCAAGGTGCTGAAGTATTGCATAACATGGTGCAAGTTATGGATGCGCTAGCAAAACAAATGGAACAAGCAGCGCAAGAAATGGCTGCCCTTGATAAGCAATCGCAACAAATAGCTTCACTTGTGCAAAGCATAGGAAGTATAGCCGACCAAACCAATCTATTAGCATTAAATGCTGCAATTGAGGCTGCTCGTGCTGGCGAACAAGGAAGAGGGTTTGCTGTGGTTGCTGATGAAGTAAGGCAACTTGCCCGCAGAACTTCAAACGCAACCATTGAGATTGTTGATGTGGTGCAACAAAACCGTGTGCTTACACAAAATACAGTTGGAGTCATTCAATTAGGTAAAAGCAAGGCAGAACAAAGTTTCAGCCTTGCTACTGAGTCAGGAAAAGTGATGGCCGATATACAAAATGGCGCTCAAAAAGTTGTTGATGCTGTTGGGCAGTTTGCTGAACAACTCAAGTAGCGTTATCGATGTTTGTACTGGGTTTTACAGTAGCCGCGAGTGATATCAGGGTTTCGTAGTTTTAAGTGTTTAGTTTGCCTACCTGCTGCGCGTTTTCGCCAAAGTTTAAAGCTCGAGCTTGTTAATTGTTCACGCATTAACGTGATAACGCTTTTTTCATTTAAGCCAAACTGTTGGTTTATTGCTTCAAACGGGGTTCTGTCTTCCCACGCCATTTCTATGATGCGTGATATTTCATGATCTAAGTGCTGCATTACGACTCCTTTTTGTTGCTTATACGTACATGCAGCAGATTTGGATTATAAGATATCGTGTTGCCAGTGCTCAGCTAAAAAGTCGATGAACGCTCTGACCACATTTTGTTGGAAGTTCCGCGATAAGTACACGGCCCATAAATGAGAGCCTATAGTTGTATGCTCTGGTAGCACTTTAATAAGCTCACCTGATGCTAAATAGTCATTGGCGAGATCGCAGGGTAAATGAGCCACCCCCATTCCTTGTTTTGCTGCTTTTAAAAGCACACCCATATCATTGGCAACAATGTTGCCCTTAACAGTCACTTTTTGAGTGTTGTCGTCGCGTTGAAATTGCCAAATATTGTGTTTGTTATGAATAAGGCAATTATGTGCAGTTAAGTCATTTGGCTCATTAATCGGTGGGCTCGCAGCTAAATAGTCGTTTGATGCACACACTGCGGTTGCGATATACATTAGCTTACGGGCAATGAGTCCTTCATCGGGCTGGTGGATATAACGCAAAGCGATATCAACGCGGTCATCAACCAGCTGCGATAAACTATCTGAGAGTAACAGTTCAAATCGCGTCTGTGGATGGCGCTTGGTGAACTCTTCAATGGCATCAAACAGTTTATGTTGGCCAAGCCCAATCGGAGAGGCAACTCGAATGGTACCCACCAATTCGTTGTTGTGGCTGTGTGCTCGGCTTTGTAAGTCAGACACTTGATTGAGTATTTGCTGGCAATAGCTAAGGGCCTCTTCGCCTTGAAGAGTTAAACTGACTTTTCGTGTTGTGCGATGAAACAACCTTAAATTTAGCCACTTTTCAATATCTTGAATATGCCTAGAAACTTGTAATCTGCTTAAACCTAAGTGCTCAGCGGCCTGAGTAAAGCTGCCTGTGCGGGCAACTTCGACAAAGCTAGTAATTGAGTTGAGTTTATCCATTGGTATCTTAAAGTGAAACAATGTGTATCTATATAGTGTATTTATCAGTAAATAGTGAACAAGTAAACTGCCATCATTGAAACAAACAACGGAGAATTCCTCATGAAATTAGCAGTTATTGGCGCAACAGGTTGGATTGGCAGCCACATTACATCAGAAGCATTAGCACGTGGTCATCAAGTTAATGCGTTAGTAAGAGACGTAAGTAAAGTAACGCAAGATAATGTTACTGTAACTGAATTTGATTTAACAAAAGACGATATTGCAAGTACTGCTGCAGGTAGTGATGTTGTTATTGCGGCAATTGGTGGTCGCGCATTAGGTAACCATGAAATTGTAGCAAACACAGCACAGCAATTGCTGAATGCATTTGCCGGTACTGGCACGCGTATTTTATGGGTGGGTGGTGCAGGTAGCTTAGAAGTTGCACCGGGTGTAACGCTTGTATCAACCCCCGATTTTCCTGCTGAATACAAAGCAGAAGCAATCGCTCAAGGCGAAGCGCTTGAAGTATTTAAAGCGTCAACAACAGATACGCCATGGACGTTTGTATCACCAGCTGCGGTTATTTATCCTGGTGAGTCAGAGCGCCCATACCGTGTTGGTGGTGATAGCTTCTTTACTGATGCCAACGGCGAAAGCAAAATATCAGTAACCGATTATGCGAAAGCGATGCTTGATGAAGCGCAGTCTGCAGCGCATTTAAATCAACGTATAAGTATCGCTTATTGATACTTTTCTCAGGCTCATAAAATGGTATTCTTATGCGATGTTTTTTAGCTGATTTTATCATGATATGAGCCTATTATTTTCTGTTGCGCTTGCAACAATTCCTGCCCTACCCGAAGCAGTTGCAAATAATGCTGTCGCTAAAGTTGTTGTAAATGAACAAGCTTATTTCCTAAGTTTTATGGGGATAGGAAAAGGGAAAGCACACCATGATATTCACAATAAAGTATGGGTACTCAAAGTTGGTGAGTCGGCATGGCGAACAGCAAAAGCGGTACCGAGTAGCCAGCCTCTAGTTGGACGTTTAGCGAGCACCGCAGTGGGTGTTGGTCAACACGCCTATGTATTTGGTGGCTATACTGTAAGTGCGGATCATCAAGAAATTTCTACCCCTGATGTATATCGCTACGATGTACTTACGAATTCTTACACGCAACTCGCCAATATGCCCGTGCCTGTTGATGACAGTGTGGCGCTTTCGTACCAACAACGTTACATCTATTTAGTCAGTGGTTGGCATAACGATGGTAATGTTAACTTAGTACAAGTTTATGACACCAAAACAGATACTTGGCAACAGGCTTCGCCATTTTTAGGTCAACCAGTATTTGGCCAGGCTGCGGCAATTAGTGGCAACACAATTTTAGTGTGTGATGGTGTAAAAACGCAGGCCAATGCAGATAAACGTCGTTCTTTTGCTGCGGTTGCACAGTGTTTAAAAGGCACTATTGATGCTAATAATCCATTAAAAATAGATTGGCGTACCGTGCCACATCCAACAGGTGTTGCCCACTATCGTATGGCTGCAACCAGTTTTAATGGTGATATCTATATGTTGGGCGGTTCTGCAAACCCATATAACTACAATGGTATAGGATACAACGGGAAGCCAGCACCGGCGAGTAATCATGTTTGGCGTTTTGATATTGATAAAAACAATTGGCAAATGATGCCAAAAGCTAAAACAGCAAGTATGGATCATCGTGGTTTATTAGAGCATCAAGGTAGTTTGTACCGTATTGGTGGTATGGACAATAATCAACAAGTGACTGCCGATGCACTTGGCTATAAGGTTGAATTATCACTATGAATACACTTTATATCACAGGTGCCGGAGTCAGTGCCGCAAGCGGTATACCGACCTTTCGTGGCGAAGATGGATTTTGGACCATAGGCAGTAAAAATTATACGCCGATGGAAATGGCAACCCGCGCTATGTACGAAAACAATCCGCGAGAATTTTTAGCTTGGTATTACCATCGCTTTGCAACGTATCGACACCATGGTCCCAATGAGGTGCATCATTGGTTGAGCGATAAAAACCTCATTACACAAAATATTGATGGCCTCGATGGCAAAGCCGGTAACACGGATTATATTGCAATTCATGGTCGTTTGGATCAAATGACACTGTTTCACCATCAAGGTGATGATGTGATGGCCTTCAACGCGCCGTGGGATAAAGTTAACGAAGACAACCTACACAACTCATTGCTTGAGGTGTTCAATATCAATAATGAAAGTCCCAAGCTAAACGAATCGTTTAAGCCTTACGTGTTGTTATTTGATGAGTACTACACTGAACTTTATCGAATTTCTGAGGCGCAACAGCGTATGCTCGATGCCGATAAAATTGTGTTTATAGGCACCTCTTTTAGCGTCAATATTACGCAAATGGCACTCGATATAGCACGCAGCCAGGGCATACCCATTGAAGTAGTTGACCCCGAACCTACCCATGTATTTCATCCTAATGTGACATACCAAAAAATGACTGCGCTTGAATATATCCAGCAGCAGGGATAAAAATAAGGCGCTTAATTTAGCGCCTTATTTCATTATTGCTGTTCAGCTTTTATTGCTGTGATGTTTAACCGCGCTTGTAAGGGATCTGGTAAAAATTCTGCAGTCCCTGATTTACTCATTTGCAGAATAAAAGACTCATCATTTTTATATGCTTGCCATGTTGGTAGGCCGGGGCCATTGGGGGTGCCTAATTTAATAAAATTAGTCACATAACGGTGCATTATTTTAGCAGCTTGCTTATCCTGCTCAGTGGTAACATGGCCATATTTCGCTGCCAAAGTATTAAAAAAATACGGAATCTCGCTGGCGTGTTCAGCACCGGGTTTATCTAAGGTTTGCGCTACATAACCAAAACGATACAAGAAGGCATCATTACCCATATCTGTCACACGCTTTGCAACGAACCTTGCTGGCTCTTGCATTAAAGCATCCTGTCCGACTTGGTAATTAATTATTGGCAGTGGGGTGTCGCCTTGTGCATCGTAAGCCATTTTGGCTTGTATCGAGTGAGGAGCAAAGCTTTCAAATAGCGCCTCTTTTGAAGAAAAGTTTGCAAAGCCTAAATCCATATCAGTTGTGCCGACCATGGTAGCAACATGGCTAAATGTGCCTTTACTCAAGCGTGTTTCAGTTGAAGCATTTATGATGATGCCATCAATGATTGGCCCACCTACGTAAGTAGACTCATTAGTACTTTGTTTGTTTAATGTACTTAGGTTGAGGTTTCCAACGACTTCTTCAGCAGATAATTCACGTAGTGCCGCCAGCGCATTCTTATCACTTCCTAAGATAGTGTGTTGCTTGGCAAAGTTTTCACCAATTTTTTCGGCGCTTAATACTGAGTCATCATTGCTATAAAGTGGCAACTCGTTAAATAACTCTCGCCCGCCAGCAGACATAATAATCGCTTGTTGAAATAAGTTATTTGCTGCAGGCGTTTGCATCATCGCATGTACCGATGCGCCGCCAGCAGATTCTCCCATGAGTGTCACTTTTGAAGCATCACCACCAAATTGAGCGATATTTTGTTTCACCCATTCAAGGGCCGCAATTTGATCCATCAAAGCGTAATTGCCCAGTGCATCGTTCTCAAAACGACTAAGGGCAGGGTGCGCAAAAAAGCCAAATCGGCCTAGGCGATAATTAAAGCTAACAAAAATAACCCCTTGTTTAGCAAAGCTTTCACCCGAGTAAACAGCGGGTGATGCGCCACCATTTACAAAGCCACCCCCGTGTATCCATACCACAACGGGATAAGGAGCATCGCTGTGTTTAGTGGGTTTAAACACATTTAAATAAAGGCAATCTTCCGAAGGGGTTGTTGTAAGCGGTGCAGCGTCGGCTGCAAACGGCTTTTGCATACAGTCAGGCGCGTAATCGTTAAGTACTTTTACATCTTGCCACTTAGGCACAGGTTGCGGTGCTCGCCAGCGTAACTCTCCCACCGGAGCTGCTGCATACGGAATGCCTTTATACGCAATAAATCGCCCTTGCTGCTGCCCTTGAATAAGCCCACCAGTGACGGCGATATGATCAGATTGAGGTTGCTCTTGGCAGCCTTGCAAAAATACGGCAGAACCTAATAGAAAAGATGAGTAAAAAATCGATTTTAGAATACGCGATGTCATAACAAAGCCTAGGCTGTTTGGGGAAGGCTTATAATATTATATATTTGGCCATTCTTTAAGAGGAAAGCGCTTTAGTGTAAAAGCTATCTATAGGTTAAGCTGCTAATCATTAAGAAAAAAGAATTATTTTGTAATTTTATTCCTCGCTCTGCTGAGCTAAACTTTAGCTAAGTACCTTAATAACTGGTGTTTCAATGTGGTTTAGTAAAAATAAAGATCAACTCATTGATGCGTTGCAGCATGATGTTGATAGAAGTCAGCAATATTTAGCTGGGATCAGAGAAAATATTGCTTATATCGAATTCACACCAGATGGAACAGTTCTCGAAGCTAATGATTTGTTTTGCAAAACAATGAAAGTGCAAGCTGGCGATATTATTGGTCAGCATCATCGTAAGTTTTGTGCGCCTGAATATAGCAGCTCAAAAGAGTATCAAACTTTTTGGCAAGATATCGCTAAAGGCCAAGCAAAGTCTGGGGTTTTCTCGCGAGTTAATGGGGCAGGCGAAGCCATTTGGCTGCGTGCAACCTATTTTCCGGTACGCGGTGATGATGGCAAGGTACGCTGTGCAATTAAGTTTGCTTCAGAAATAACCAAAGAAGTCGAAAAACTTGATGAAATGTCGGCAATTTATGATGCCGTTAATAAAAGCACCGCGATGATCCGCTTTACGCCGGATGGTCATATTATTTCTGCGAATGATAATTTCTTAAATGTTGTAGGGTACAGTCTCGCTGAAATCCAAGGTCAGCATCATAAACTGTTTTGTTATGACGACTTTTATCAAAAGAACCCTAACTTTTGGCAAGAGCTGGCGAACGGGCGCATTTTTTCTGGGCAATTTTCTCGTAAAAAACGTGATGGCAGCCCGCTTTATTTAGAGGCAACCTATAACCCTATTTTTAATAAACAGGGTAAAGTGACACAGATCATTAAGTTTGCATCTGATGTCACCGCCAGAGTTAACAGCACCGAAGAAGTGAAACATGCAGCAGAAAATGCCGGACACACGTCGGAAGAAACCTCGCAAGTTGTGACGAATGGTCAGCAACGAATTTTAAGCAGTGTTGAATCATCAAAAAAAGTGAGTAAGCAAGTTCATCAAACCCGTGAACTGTCGGATGAGTTAGCGCAGCAGTCATCACAAATAGGTGAAATTGTAACGACCATTAATAGCATTGCAGAGCAAACAAACTTACTTGCCTTAAATGCAGCGATTGAAGCTGCCAGAGCCGGGGAGCATGGTCGTGGTTTTGCAGTGGTTGCCGATGAGGTTAGAAATTTATCGCAACGTACTTCTGTGTCGACCAGTGAAATATCAGGCTTAATTGGAAAAACGCAAGAAATCGCAGCAAAAATGACGGCTCTTATCGAAGAAATAGAAACACTGTCTGGTGAGTCTCAGCAAAATGTTGAAGAAGTCAGCATGATCATGGAAGACATTAAAACCGGTGCGGATAAAGTGGTAGATCAGATATCCGAAGTGATAATTCGTTACGATACATATAAACAACAAAAAGCCCGCAATGCGGGCTTTTTAATGGGGTATTGATTCCAATATTCCAATATTATTCAGAAACAGTGAAAGATACGTCTAAGTCTTCACCCGATGTTACTGTAATTGGTTTTACTTGATAAAGCGTAAATGCTTCGTCTTGCGTTTCTACGTCATCGATTTGCGCAGCGCAGGTATAAGCAAGTTGATAATCACCAGGTTGAATGAACGCAAGTTCAAATTCGTATTGGTTATCTTCGTTATCGAAAACAACGTTAGCGGTTGCAAGTGGTGCATCAGCGGGCGTGTCGTCTTCGCTTACTTCGTAGTTGTCCATTGGCATTTCTATATCGCTGTTGTATAGATAAACAGCGTGACCAAACGAGCCATCAGTCATTGCAATGTCTATGTTATCTGTTTCACAAAAAGCGATTAGCTCTTCGCTTACCGTTCCTTCAATGTCTTGCGATTCAGCTAAGTTTTCTAATCTCACACCGCGAGGTTTTAAGAAGATCTCGTCGCTATTTTGTGGGTCAACTAATGACTTTTTAAGGTCAAACTCAAGAACAAAATCATTACCAGCTTGGTTAAGTGTGAAGCCATCAAGTTGGATTTCACCAATACCATCGTTGCCTTTACGTTTAACAACAAGTGGTGCAATGCTGTCATCTTCATACACAACATGCGATGTCATAGTTAAATCGTTTGTGTCGCCATTAATAACATCGGCACGGATCCATTGATAATCACCTGCTGGCACTTCTTCATCTTCTAATAATGAGAAAATGTCATCACCTGTGTAATCTAGTAAGTTAACCATTTCAGGCATGGTTTCATCATCTTGCTCACGAGTTTCGAAAGTGAACTCTTCACCACCTTGGCTTTTAAGCGTGATTGAATCGAACACAACATTCACAGCTTTTAAACCTGTTACTGGTGCGTCAGAAACTCCAAGCGTGAATTGCGCAGTTTGTGGCTGCGGATCTACAGTTTCTTTTTTGTCGTTGTCTGAGCCACAACCAACAAGTGCAAATAAAACGGCGCTGCTAAGTAATGTAGTTTTGAAGTTCATTGTTTCTTCCCTTGTGTTCTAAAAATTTATTAATAGTTTAGTCACCAAAACTTAATGTAAGTTGAATTGCTTTAACTGAGTTAAGATTCGCGCGTTTGTACCTTTTTAAAAGCTAGTGAAAGGCGGTTTAATAAAAACTGGCAAATAAAATCTCAATAATGAACAAATCCATTTTTCTTCCACATTTTGTTGTCAACATGGCAAAAAATAAAATCTTAGGAACAAGAATGACAGTCATCGATTTAGAGAAACGCTATGAATCTAGGAGCTTTGCACTGTTAAGTGCACTTAACATGCTTTTATTGGTGGGTTTTATTAATAGCAAAGCAGAAGTGAGTAGTTTTATTTTTAGTTTTTTAGTTTGCGGCATTTCGCTGTTATTAGGTTTGTTAGTTGTTAATTCTAAACGTAATTTTACTGTGTGCCGCCATGGTGTGCATTACCGTAATTTACTAGGACAATGCCGTCAAATGGATGCAAAAAAAGTACAGTCGATTCATCACTATTCAGTGTTAGGCATTCGTACTGTGATAGTTATGGCTGAGAAGCGTATTTGTATTGCACCTTTTTATAGTCTAAATGATAAGCACCAACAGCGACTAAAACGCTATGACAACGACTTATTTGACTGGCTAAAAACGCTACAAAAAACCAATGATTTTTGTTAAGCAGGTTATTTTGACCTGCTTAACAATCGTTAAATATTTAAGTTTTATATCGACTTACATTCTGTTCTAACTGCGTTGCGGTGTTATTTAATTCATCCATATATGAGGTCGCAACATCGGTATCATTAGCAGTCTTGTTGGCAATATCTACAATAGTGGTCATGTTTTGATTAATCGCTTCTGAAACTGAAGTTTGCTCTTCAGCGGCAGTGGCAATTTGTGCATTTTGCGAGGTGATGGTATTAACCGAAAGCAGTACTTCATTGAGCGCTTTTTCGACTTCGCTTGCTTCGTTCACACTGGTTGCACTTCCTGATTTTATTGATTGCATAATGCTGTTTACAGTTGTTGTTCCTTGTTGAACCTGCTCAATCATTGCCTCTATTTCGTGGGTACTATCTTGAGTTCGCTTGGCAAGGGTACGCACTTCATCAGCCACCACCGCAAAGCCTCGGCCAGCTTCGCCAGCACGTGCCGATTCAATTGCTGCATTAAGTGCCAGTAAATTAGTTTGCTCTGCAATGTTTCGGATCACATCAAGTACACTGCCAATTTGGCTAGATTGCTGATTTAGCTGATCAACCGCATTGGCACCTTCATCAACTTGCTTAGCAAGGCCGTTAATTACTTTTATAGCGATAAGTAACTGGTTATTAGCCTGTTTTACTAGATGATCGGCATGTTCTGCTGCAGTTGATGCTTCTTGGGCGCTTCGTGCGACTTCCATTGACGCCGCCGACATTTCGTTTATTGCCGTTGCAACTTGCTCACTTTCTTCATGTTGACGATTAATACCAGCATGCATATTGGCAAGAAGCTCGTTGAGTTTATGTGACGCTTGATTCATCGATTGCGATGATTGGCGAATATCAATAACCATTTTACCCACGTCATCAGCAAAGCGGTTAAATGAACTGCCAAGTTTGCCGAGCTCATCGTCTCGTTTAACCATTAATCGTTGGGTTAAATCACCATCACCTTGTGATATATCGTTCATTGCTAGCACGGTTGTGTGAAGAGGGTTGGTAATACTGCGCGATACCACCACTGCAATAGCTGCGGTAATTGCTACTGCGAATACTGAAGCGATAACTGTGTTTATAAAGGCATTATCGATACCTTCATTAACTCGTTGTTCTGTCATTGCAACTTGTTGTTCAAGGCCACTGATCCAAAAACCCGTTCCTAGTACCCAATTCCATTTAGGTACTAAAGCGGCATAACCGAGTTTAGGATTCACACTACCATTGGTATTTTTCCAAGAATACTGCACATAGCCACCGCCTCTTTTAGCGGCATCAATGAGCTCTCGTATCAAATAAACCCCATTAGGATCTTTAAAATCATAAAGGTTTTTGCCCTCAAGTGAGGCGTTAACGCCATGAGCAACGTTGACGCCTTCAACGTCATAGACAAATACATAACCTGTATCACCAGCATCATCAAAGCGTAAGTTACGTAAAATGCTTTTTGCCTTATCTTGTAGCTCCTCAGTATTAGAGCCATTATCTTGAGCTATTAGATGAGCAATTGAACTCATGGCAATTTTTTGGTAATTGCTGACTTCAGATTTACGATCGCTTTCCATTTGTGTAGCAAAACTTTCTACTGTTTGTGCGCCACTTTGTTTTGATTGCACATAGTTGTAGAGTGTCAGCATAATCGCAATGAGCAAAGGGGGAAGTAAGGCTAAAAAAAGTACCCGTTCCTTTATTGATAGCGCCATTTATCGCTCCTAATAGAAATTCGCAATACTATTTTAGTGGTATTAAAAAATTTTATTAGTCGACTTTATGGTTATATGAAAAGGTCTATTAAGCGATTTACGTAAGCTGCTTATAAAAGTACACGGTAGCATCGAGCTCGCCTGTTGAGCTTTTCGCAAAGTTTGGGATTGTGCCTGCCTCTAAATAATTAAGTTTACGATAGAGATAAGAGGCGGTATCACCCTGGCGAGTATCAAGTACCAGTAACTTAATGCCTAAAGTATAGGCATCGTTTTCTAGATTGGACATTAGCTGCTTTGCGATGCCTTTACCTTGATGTTCGCTATGTACCATTAGCTTTTCTACTTCGCCACGATGAGCACCATTGGCTTTGGCACACAAAGAAAGCTGCACTGAACCAATCACCGTATCACCATCAAGGGCAAGGTAAAGCCTACGGAAAGGGGTCGTTAAATCGGCATCGACCCCTTGCCAATAGTCTTGGGCTGACTGTAATGATAGCGGGGCAATAAAGCCGATTGATGCGCCACTGGCAACGCTATCAATCAGTAAACTATTGAGTGATTTAGACACTCCTTTAATAGAATGAACTGCTTTAATTTTCATTAATTATTCTTGTTGGAATGGATACACAGAGCCTAAGTTAAGTAAGCTGGTTAACTCATCAAGTGCCTGATAGCTTTCGGTTAAAAGCAGTGGATCAGCAAAGTCATCACTACTTAAAGAGTCGCGGTAATGCTTATTAGCCCAACTCACTAATTGGTTATATTTTTCTTCACTAAAACGCACTCCAGGATTGACCGCTGCCAATTCATCACTGTTGAGTGCAACGCGTAAGCGCAAACAAGCAGGACCGCCACCATTTTGCATACTTTGGCGTAAATCAAAAAAGCGTACTTGTTGAACTGGGTTATCCGCTAAAACCATTTCTTGAATATAGTCGTGTACCGCCTGATTACGCTGACATTCTTTTGGTGCAACAAGTAACATATTGCCATCAGCCAAAGTGATCAACTGACTATTAAACAAATAGCTGCTCACGGCATCTGTGATACTTACTTTATTGGTTGGCACCTCAATAATATGCAGTGGTTTATTGCCAAGGTAAGCTTGTTTAATTTGCTTAAGCGCACTGGGCTGGTTCAAAAATGCTTGTTCATGACACAAAAGTACATTGCCATTAGCTACCGCAATTACATCGTTGTGAAAGACACCTTGGTCTATTACATCAGGGTTTTGTTGAATAAATAACTGATTTTCTGGCTTAAGCTGATGTAGACGGGCAATTGCTTGCGAAGCTTCAAGAGATTGTCTTGCAGGAAATTTAACAGGCTTTGGTAAGGCACTATTAAAACTACTTGCACCATATATAAAAAGCTCAAGTCCTGTATCTGCATGACTGTCGCATAGGCGATTATGGTTTGCTGCGCCTTCATCACCAAAAAAGCCTTGATCTGGTAAGTGAGTATGATGGCTAAAATAACGCTCGTCGTTAAACATGGCTTTTAACAATGCCGTAGTTGTAACCGGCTCTAGTGAGCGGTGAAATTTGTTATTTAAGTTAGCAGCCGTAAAGTGCACTTTGCCATCAAGGGTATCGGCAGAAGGTGAAATTGTTCCTGCATTGGCTGTCCACATTGCTGATGCACTGTAACATGCTCTTAATAGTATCGGATCTGCCTTAAATGCTTTTTCGATAATTTGCTTATCGCTGCCTGTAAAGCCTAGGCGTCTTAGCACATTAATGTCGGGGCGAGCATGAGGAGCAAAAATACCTTGCTCTAGACCTAATTCGTGCATCGCCTTCATTTTTTCAAGGCCTTGTAGCACGGCCTCTTTGGGGTTTGAATGCGAAGAGGCGTGACTTAGTGAAGCGACATTGCCATACGATAATCCCGCGTAATTGTGAGTAGGCCCCACTAAGCCATCAAAGTTTACTTCTACTGCGTGCATACTTATTCCATCATTGTTGTGCGTAAATTTTAACCATACAGAAATTATTTAGCTGAAGCTAGCTAACTCCATTTCTACATTGCGTAAGCTTTGCTGCAAACGCTTCTGGGTAGCAATTAAATACGCTTTTTGTTTGTTCTGTTTAACTTGTTGCTGTCGTGCGGCTTTGTATAACACACGCTTAGGAATGTCGTACTGCTCAGACGCTTCGGTGATTGTTAGTTGATGAACCGAAATTTTTTTAAGTGCTTCAATAAATGCGGGGTCATTATTTAACATAGCGACGCTCCAAATCAGCAACATTATGCGGATCGTTTGCTTCATGCATTTGCCATGTGCTGATGTCTAATCGCCAAAGTAGATAAAGAGTGTGAAAGAAGTTAGTCACGTTAGTCTCCTTGTTAGTGCCAGTTCATTTTAGCTATTGGAAGATCTGTGCCAAACCGTTATTAAATTTAAATGTATTAGAAATCAATTGGTTAATATATTGTGGCTAGAGCGTCCCTAAAATCAGGCACTAAAATAGTGAAAGACAACCGTAATAATGCACTTTAATGATGCGTGCTTGCATTTTGTTTTTCGTAGCAGCGGCTTTATGCCGCGACATGGGTGAGGTAGGGGAGATACGAGAATAAAACGCGATGTAAAATCGCTGCTACATACTCGCATCTCGCAGGAATGACTTTAGTCATGAATAATTAACTACCACACAAAAGTAAAACCTTGGCCGTAGGCGTGAAACTTGTTTCATGCGCCAAGCAGGCGTGACGCCTACAGGTAGCAACGGCTTTATGCCGCGAAATGGGTGAGGTCGGAGAGATACGAGAATAAAACGTGATGTAAAATCGCTGCTACATACTCGCACCTCGTAACTCGTTACTCGTTACTCAAACCCTTCCAAAACAAGCTTTCCGCGAGCTTTATGAGATTCTAAAATCCCATGGGCTTTAACAAGGTTTGCTACGTTTATCTTACCTAAATGCTCACCCAATGTTGTTTTGATTGTGCCGCTATCAACTAAGGTCGAGAGCTCAGAAAGAAGCTGATGCTGGGCAATCATATCATCGGTTTGGAACATTGAGCGGGTATACATAAACTCCCAATGCAACGAAATACTTTTACGCTTTAACTTTAAAATATCAAAGCTTGCAGGGTCGTCGATCAGAGCCAATTTACCTTGTGGCTTGATCACTTCCATAATGCTATCAAGATGTTGCTCGGTGTGCGTTAAGCTCACTACGTAATCAAATTCATTCAGGTCGGCCGCAAGACGCTGCTCGTTAAGGTTTTTGCTATGATCAAGAACATGATCAACTCCTAAATCTTTAAGCCAGTTGGCGCTTTCTTTTCGTGCGGCGGTACCAACAACTGTTAAATTGGTAAGCTGTTTGGCAAGTTGCACTAAAATTGAGCCTACACCACCTGCGGCACCTATCACTAATACAGAGGCTGGCTTATTGTTTTTAGATTTTTCAATCTGTAAGCGGTCAAACAGTAACTCCCATGCCGTAATACTGGTTAATGGCAGGGCGGCTGCTTCACTATTACTAAGGCTTGTTGGTGCAAGACCAACAATGCGCTCATCAACAAGTTGCAGTTCAGCATTACTGCCTTGGCGCGTTAAGTCGCCAGCATAAAACACACGGTCACCGACATTAAATAACGACACTTTGTCGCCAACAGCTTTAACGGTTCCCACGGCGTCCCAACCAATAACCTTGTAGCCATTGTCTGGTGATACATTAGCGCGAATTTTAGTATCAACAGGGTTTACTGAAATTGCTTGTACGGCTACAAGAATGTCGTGACCTGTGGCAACGGGATCTGGTAATTCAATCGCTTGTAGTGATGAGTCTGATAACGTTGGAGTTGCTGTGGTGTATCCAAATGCTTTCATGATGGTGTCCGTATTGATGAGTTTTGAACACTATAGCGCATCTAGTTTTATTAAAAAGCGGTGTAATCCAAATTCACTTTCAAATAATTTTTGTTAATTAAGGTCACTATTTACTAAATCGAGTAACTCGATCAGTTGTAACGCTTGTTGTTCGTTAATGCTTGGGAAGCGACAACGAATTTGCGACGGTACATCGGCGGCTTGATCTTGCATGGCTTTGCCTTTGGCTTCGAGCTGTACGAGTCGTTTGCGTTTATCTTGGTTATCTTTGGTGATCGACAACAATGCTTTGTCGCTCATTTTTTTTAAAATTTGCGTCATCGCACCGCCATCAATAGCGGTTTTTTCAAGTAATTCAGCAATGCTGATCTGATCTTTTTCCCACAGCGCCATCATCACTACGTATTGCGGGTAGGTTAAATCTAATTGATTAAGAGAATCTCGATACGCACGGGCAATCCCATTCGATGCCATATATAAGCGATGGCATAGCTGGTTATCTAATTTTAGCTGTGGGTATTTCATACTCGATCCTCAAAATTCAATACGAGCATTTTAATTTGCATGCAAAGTATTTGCAATCCCGAAAAAGCTGATCTAATATATTTTGCATGCAAAGTATATTTTCACTCAATTAGGAGAGTAATCATGAAAGAACTACAAAGCGTCGCATACACAGCAAAAGCAACAGCAACAGGTGGCCGTGAAGGCACAGCAAAATCAGATGATGGCCGCTTAGATGTGGCACTATCAACTCCTAAGGGGTTAGGTGGTGATGATGGTCAAGGTACAAACCCTGAGCAATTATTTGCAGCAGGTTACGCAGCTTGTTTTATCGGCGCATTAAAGTTAGTGGCTGGCCAAGCAAAAATTAAATTACCGGCAGATACTCACATTAACTCTGAAGTATCAATTGGTCCTATCGAAGGTGGTTTTGGTATTGCTGTTAAGCTTGCGGTATCGGTGGGTGATCTTGATAAAGACACCGCTCTTGAACTTGTTAATAAAGCGCACGAAGTATGCCCTTACTCAAACGCAACGCGCGGTAACATTGCTGTAGAGCTATCAGTTATCTAATTGCTATTGATCAAATTAGGCCGTGCTTTATGCACGGCTTTTTTGTTTTTCAGCAATCGACTTTGCTAAATCGCCTGAGCCAGTAAGCGCTGACACTAAGCCTTCGCGCGGCTCACTGAACTCGATTGGCTTTATCTTACTGGCTCGGGCTGCATCGAATACCGGTATTTGGCTCATTGCGTATTCAGACAATGCGGTAATGGTTAATGATGGGTTTACCCCTAAATTACCCGGTATGATTGAGCCGTCAATAACACGCAGGTTTTGATAGCCGAACACTTCTCCTGAGCTATCAACTACGCCGTTAGAGGCATCAGTCCCCATGGCAACTCCACTCATTATATGTGCCGTCATCGGGGCACCAAAGAGCACTTCAGTTAAAGCAGAGCCTGGCACACCACCGAGTTTTTCGGCGTAGAGTTTGGTTGCTTCTTCTGCTTTTGGAAAACTAACGCTAAGCGGTGTGTCATTGTCTTTTTGCACCGCAGTAATGCCGCTTTTAAATAACCGATACCATTTGCGTCGCCATTCAAGGTGAATAAACGCCTCGGATTTTTGCATCACCAAAAATAGAATCGAGCTGCGGGCTTTGCCTTTTGGCCGCAATACTTTGGCTGTTTTTATTGGATGGCGCAGTGTATTCACTAAAAACTTAGCGATACGCTTGAGGCCTTTTCCTGTCACCATAGGAACGTAAGGTAAATAAAGCCATGTGCCATCGGCGCCTTCCTTAAACCGACAAATTTCAATGTTGGTGTCTTTATCGACCGAAATAAATGAGCTGATCGCAACGCCATCATCAACTTTTTTAGTGGTATTGTTCGCGGTGGTGAGGGTTTCTGAATTTGTACGAATTTGCTGACCCAGCCAAGCTGAAATATTAGGTAGTGTTTTGTCTTTATCGCGCATTTTTAAAAGCAAAGGCACGGTGCCCATTACCCCCGCGCTTAGCACAACACCACGTGTTGTTAGCGTATAAATATGGCTATCGCGATGACTGGTATCTTTAATCTTAATTTTGTATCCGGCGCTGCCATCTGCATTAAGCGGGGTGATTTTGATTACTTCAGAGCTTGGTCTTATCTCTACGCCATTGCGCTCGGCAAAGTAAAGATAGTTTTTCATCAAGGTGTTTTTGGCATTATGGCGACAACCAATCATGCAGCTACCACAGTAATGGCAGGTATTTCGCCTTGGGCCATCGCCGTTAAAGTAAGGGTCGGGTAGCTCTTTGTTATAGGCTTCGCCGGGCTTTGCAAAAAGCACCCCGGTGTTTACGGTTTTGAACGAGTCACCTTGACCCATCTGCTCAGCAATCTCTTTAAGGGTGTGATCGGCAACATTGGTATAGGTATTTTTGGCACTGCCTAACATGCGCTGTGCAAGGCCATAGTAGGGCATTAGGCTTTCTTTCCAGTCTGATTTTATGCGTGTCCAAGCTGGAGATTGAAACACCTCATCATCAGGAATAAGGTGCACATTGGCATAAATTTGTGAGCCACCGCCAACACCCACACCATGCAGCACAGTGACTTTGCTGGTAAACGAAAATTGAATGCAGCCTTTTAAGCCAATTTCTGGTTGCCACATATAATTTTTGATATCTAGGTTGGTCTTTGGAAATTCTTTATCGTCGCGGCGAAGGCCTTTTTCAAGTACTAAAACACGGTTACCTTTTTCGCTTAGGCGTAGCGCACTCACTGAGCCTCCAAACCCAGAGCCTATAATTATTTGGTCAAAATCAAATGTGTCTTGCTGCATGGTCATCGCTTGTTGATATTTATTATTATAATTAACTCGTTACAAAATACGCTGTAAATTAGCTGCTTATCTATTGTGATTTGGGATGTACATATTAGTAATATAGAAGCTTGTCGGTTGTTTGTCTTAGAACAAGTAATAAAGAAAGGCAATTTATCAACTTTTTAGTGCTCAGCAGCGCTTACTCGCTATATGTTAAGCCATCTAATTAAATAGTTTGTCATGCTTTGTACGCCGTTAATCTAAATAAACCGAATCATAACAAAGCTATAAATTTCAATTGCATGCTAGCAAAATTCCGTTGTCGAACAGGGCATTTTCAATAAATTACTTAAAAATAATGCTTTACTCCTTTTTTGGGCTGTAAAATTAGTTAAATAGTCTAAACTATTAGCAAACCTACAATAAAAACAGGACATTTCGATGCGGCAGTTAGCATTAGCGAAAAAGTTATTATGGCTCACAGTAGGCAGTATTTTTATTACTGTGTTTGTTTTATCGAGTGTTTTATGGTGGCAGTTGTCAAACAGCAACCAGCAGTTAGCTGCACAATCAGAAAAGCTGATTGTTGCAGAAGTTGAAGACAAACTAGCCTCCAATGCTGCCGCATATGGTGAACAAGTCGCTGGATTTATTAACGAAGCATATCGAGTGCCTTATTCATTTGCCGCTATCTTAGGTGATCATGATGCAGCAAGTACTTTAACTCGCGATGCGGTGGTTGAGTTGAATCGCTCACTACTTAAAAAAAATACCATTCTTTCATCTATTTATTCGCAGTTTGAAGCAAATGCGTTTGATGGCCGTGATGCTAATTTTATTAGTGGTTATGATCACTCTGTGGCGGGTGTTGGTACTTTAGAAATCTATTTCACACGCAATCGAGATGGCGCCATTGAGCAACAAGTCGTAGATGATGCGGCTGAAAAATATGTCGATACACTTAATGAATTTGGTCAGCGAGAAGCTGAGTGGTACCTGTGTGTAAAAGACACCAAAGTACCCTGCATAATGGAACCTTACCTATACGAAATCACCCCAGGGTATTCAGAAATGATGACCTCTTTAACTGTGCCAATTCTTCGTGATAATGAATTTATTGGTGTTGCTGGTGTTGATTTAACTTTGCCTGTATTTCAAAGCATGACCGAAAAATTGTCAAAAGAGCTATATAATGGTAAAGCCCGAGTCACCTTATTAAGCTCACTTGATTTAGTGGTTGGTAGTAGCCATTACAAAGATAAGCTAGGCAGACCGCTAAAAGAGGCAGTGGCTAAAAGCACTTTAGACAATTACGTTAAAGCGAAAAATCAAAGTGGTGTATTTAAAGTCGGTGATGAGTATTTAGTTAATTACCCAATCACCATTAAGCTTGCTAAAACCCAGTGGAACTTATTGATTCAAGTACCAGCTGAGCTTGCACTTGAGGGCCCTCATGCGCTGGCAAATAGCATGAGTGAAAACGCCAATACGTTAGGCGGCTTAATCTTGGTGACAGGTATTATTATTGCTGGTGCAGCCTTTGTTATCATGACCTTAGTGATCCGCACCATCGTGGCACCATTACAACAAATTCAACAGCGTGTTGATAACCTTGCTAGTGCTGAAGGCGACCTAACTCAAACCCTGCATGTTGATACCCATGCTGAATTAATAGCACTAGCAACAGGTTTTAATGCGTTTCTTGCTAAATTGCGTGACTTAATTGGTGAGCTTAAAAATGTATCGACGCAAACCAAGGAGCAAGCTCACATGGCAACCAGTGTTGCTGTTGATACTAAACATAATGTACAAGCGCAATTTCAAGAAATTGAAAGCGTAGTGACCGCAATGAACGAAATGAGTGCAACAGCACTTGAGGTTGCAAGGGCTTCTGAACAATCGGCGCAACAAGCTGACGAAATAAATAGTTTAGTAGTTAGTAGTGAAAAAAGTTTGTCTTCAGCTGTAACACAAGTTAAGACTATGTCGGATGAAATAAAAGAAGCAAACAAAGCGGTCGAAAAGGTTGCAGCGCGCAGTAATGACATAACTCAGATATTAGATGTGATCAGAACGATAGCAGAGCAAACCAATTTGCTTGCCCTCAATGCTGCTATAGAAGCTGCAAGAGCTGGTGAGCAAGGACGTGGATTTGCCGTGGTCGCCGACGAAGTTCGTGCGCTTGCTTCAAAAACACGTTCATCAACCGATGACATCAGCGGTCTAATCGACAGCTTACAGCTTGAAGTAGGCAACGCTTCTAAAGTGATTGAACAAGGTGTTGTGCGTGCACAAACCGCGGTAGATGAAACCTCCGTTGCCTTTGATGCGCTGCATGAAGTGGTTGTTAAGGTAGACGAAATTACGCAACAAATTACCCATATTGCAACAGCCGCTGAAGAGCAAAGCTCTGTAACCGAAGAGATTAATAGGAATCTTACTTTAATCTCAGATGCTGCATCGCAATTAGCAGAGTTATCAACGCAGGCTGGAGACGGCAGTCAAACGCTTAATGCCCTTGTTGCACAGCAAGATGATGAGCTGAATAAATTAAAGACGAAATAGCTTTAAGCTGCTAGTTGCAAGAGTAAAGGGGCTAGTTACGAGGTGCTAGGTGCGAGATAAAACGCGATGTGAAATCGCTGTTACCTACTCGCACCTCGCATCTCTAGACCTTGTTTCGCGCGCCAAGCAAGTGTGATGCCTGCATTCCCGTACCTCATAGTTTGCCTGTTTGCTATTCATACGATTTATTAGACTAATAGTTAATGTGCTTGATTAATAGGCATTTATTAACAATTGCTGTATGTTGTCTAAATTATCAATTAAGGTAAGTTGTTATATTTCAATAGGTTATAATGATTTTCTGCATTTTTAATACTATAAGAACGGCTTTTTTACAAATTCATACCCTACCTTTTGCCTAATCGTGTTTTTGGCCTGACTGCTTTACCCTAACTGCATAATAAAAACTCACATAATTTTTCAAGATAGGCAGTAGGAGAACTCATGAATACGAGGCAGCAATCAGCGTCAACAGCGCCTGCTGAGCAAGGATCGGATACTCATGCCGATCAGCAAAGCTATCAAGCTCTTCATAAACCTAGCAGTGAATTTTCGAGTCGCGACGAATACCTTGAACACGAATTACAAATTATGCAGCCTAAGCGCTGGCGTCCTAATTTACCATTTCGTGATTACCGGTTTGAATTAGAAGACTCTATCCCTGCAATGGCAGGAACCATAGGCAAGGTGGTCATGGTCGGTGCTATTGCTGCAACGTTTGCAGCGCCACTGGGCCTAGGTGAAGGTTTTATTCTAGAAAACGTGCGCTATGAGCTATTAATTGTATCGATCTTCATTTTATTATTTTCGGGCTTCTTTTTACCAACGGCAAATCTGGCGGGTACGCATGGGCCGCTTATTCCATTGATCCCGATTGTGGTTGCAGCGGGTGGTCACCCAATGGCCTTTGGTTTACTGATAGGGGCGTTTGGTCTGTTACTCGCGCTTAGTAAAGGGGGGAGTTTACTGGCGGGCTTAACCAGCCGAGGAGTGTGTGGCGGTTTACTGCTCTACCTTGGTTTTATCGGCACGATTTCGCAGGTTAAAAAGCTGTTTGCATGGGCTGAAGGCATTGATATGACCCATATCGCTTTTATTGTGATTTTATCGACTATCGTGTTGTATGCATTACTTGAGCACTACAAAAAACGTTGGTTAGCTGTGCCATTAAGTTGCTTACTTGGCGGTTTAATCGCATTTTTACTGGGGGCGCCGTTTGAGTTTAAAACAGCACCGGGCTTACCAAATATGAACCCAATGTATTGGTGGGGTGAAAACACCGGTTGGATGCTGGGGTTACCAACTCTTGAGAGCTTTGTTGTGGTATTGCCGTTTGCAGTGCTTGCGGTTGCTATGTGGTCACCTGACTTTTTAGGGCACCAAGTATTCCAAAAAATTAGTTACCCAGAACGCACAGAAAAAGTGCAAATGAACATTGACGATACCATGTTTAGTGCTTCAATCCGCCAGACATTTGGTTCCTTATTAGGCGGCTCTAACTTTACCTCATCATGGGGAACTTACATTGTGCCAGCAGCCATCGCTAAGCGACCCATTCCTGCAGGTGCGGTGTTAACGGCATTATTTTGTATCATTGCCAGTATTTGGGGCTACCCAATGGATTTAGCTATTTGGCAACCCGTGTTATGTGTCGCCTTGATTGTAGGTGTGTTTATCCCACTTCTTGAAGCTGGCATGGAAATGACCCGCGAAGGTAAAACCACCCAATCGGCTGCTATTGTGGTGTTTTCATCTACTTTGGTGAATCCTGCATTTGGTTGGTCGTTAACTATGTTGCTCGACAACCTGGGCTTAATTGGTTGTAAAGAGCGAAGCTCTGAACTATCACCAATGAGCCGTTGGATCATTCCATTAATAATGTTTGTAATTTTAACAAGCGTGATGGCGCTGGTGGGTATGCTGCCAGGGATCCCAGCATTAATGGCTGACTTTAGGCATTGATAAAAAAGGGTAAGGTGATAAACGCCTTACCCTTTTTCAAAGCTGTTATTTAAACTTAACTGTTTTTTCGCTGCGGATGTAAGTTCGGGTATCTGGTTTTGTCCATTGACCTTTTTTAAGGTAAGAGGTCGACACCACAAAGCTGTTGTTTTTAAACTCGCTTGTCGATTTTACCTTAGTGATCCCCTCTTTGCTGCCTGTCACATTCTCATAAGCAACAAACTGAGTAGGGCTAAGTACATTCATTGTGCCTTGGGTATAAAAACCTGCCGTAGTGAAGTAATAAAACACTAAAGATTGATTTTTATTATCCCAAAAAATCATCGATTCACCACCATATTCACCTTCATTGATAGAATGAATGGTTTTAATAGCCGTGCCATTGAGCGCGCGTTGCCAGGTACTCACATCTTGCACCGCAGGTTTACCTGCTGCGACATTAAAGTCAGACTGCCATGTGCCTAAGTAAGGCTCAAACACTTTTAGCTTGTCATCAAGTTGTTGCTCCGCCGCCAAAACAGAAAGTGAACACAGGCAGATTGATAGTAAAAGTGATTTTAGGTATGCCATAATAGCGTCCCGATAAAATTAATTTGTTTTGCAAAGTATAGGTGATAATTCGTTGATTAAGAAAACATTAATTACATTTTCATTGTTGTTTTTAGCGCTGTTATGGCTGGTATCGTGGCAACTTAATATTACCTACTTTATTGCAGGCACTTACAGCGTAGCGAGCTTAATAAGCTTTTTGGTATACGGCTGGGATAAACGTTTAGCGATGCAACATGGCGAGCATACAATAAGAGTACCTGAGCGAACACTGCATATTTTAGGGTTAATCGGTGGTTGGCCAGGTTCATTAATTGCACAGCAATGGTTAAGACACAAATCCAAAAAACGCAGTTTTATTGCCGTGCTTTGGTTAACAATTATTGCTAATTGCAGTGCGCTGTTATCACTGCATTATTTGCAGTTAATTTAAAAGTAGATCAAAAAAGGAAAGCCGTTGCTTTCCTTTGGTGGGAAGTAATTTCATATTATTGAGTAGCTTGATTAGACTCTATGCTTTTAAGATCTACAGTCAATATTGTTTTTTTATCTACAACAATCCATTTGCGATAGGTTAAATAACCAGGCTTGGTTACTTCAATATCGTATTTACCATCATTAAGTTTAATACCATCTTCGTAGACAGGTTTAATATTCATGATACGAACACGCGCATCGTTAGGTGTAGTAACGACCGTTAATGAAGTTACAGGCACTTCCTCTATCACTTCAGCTACAGGTTCTACAATAGTCTCTGGTTCTGGCGAAACTTCTGTGGTTGATGAACAGCCTGCTAGTATCATCAGTGCACAGGCAAGACTTAATTTTTTCATAATTACTCCATTAAATTACACTATTTATTAGACGTTAAAGAAAAAGAATGGCGTTCAAAAATTTATTTGTGCAAATTCGCTCTTCCCTGACGTTTGATTATTTAATCTTCTGATCTAGATTGTATTTTCTAGACTCTTTCTAATTTCTTCGCTCCGTTCTACAAGTCTTTCGGCTGTTCTATACATTTTTTGTTTCATTAAACTACTGGCCATAGAAATATAAGTCGTTGCTATTTGATCTTTGATTAATAAAATGGGCTCAAATGATTCAGGGAAGATTTCAGCTTCTTTGCTAAATGACTCATCAAACTCGATAAGCTGTTTATAGTCCGAAACATTTGCAAGTTGAGTGTTAAATCTTTCTAATTTTTCTTGATAAAATATTTTGGCATCGTCGTCAGGGTAACTCACAGTCATCCCTTCACTCGTTTTTCTCTTATATTCAGCTAATGCGACCATGGCTGACTCTTTTTTTCGCAATGCAGTAACGAGTGGCTCAAGTTCTGAAGTATTGGAAAAAACTAATTCACCTACATCAAGTAGTGTTTTTTGTGTAACAAAATCTTCATTTTCAATAGACGCTAAAACTGCCAGTTTGAAATTATTTATATGCTCTTGGTTGGGTACATAGGTATAACTAGAGTCGATAATTTTTATTTGAGATACAAGACCGTGAATGTTGTTGTCACCACTTTCATCGTATCTAGATTGCGATAACAGTACATCTAAACGGTAACTTAGATCAGATAGAATTGACTGTCTTTCAGTAAGCAAGCTTTCGAGTTTATTATTTAATGTCTCTGAATCAGGATAGAAATTTTTTGCTTCGTCATAAATAGCAATAGCTTCATCGTAGGCTCTTGTATTTATGGCGGTTCTTGGTAAATCATCGACTTGTTTAGTAAATTTTTCTACGACTTTATTTTGATGAACAGCTAAAAGCCCTTCTTTTAATACTTTGTATTGTGGTGGAATTTCATTTAATCGTTGCGGTAAACCATCACTAGGCCAATTCATCCATGTTTCAAGCTGTTCAACTTTTGCGAGCGAGTTTTGATAGTTTGCTTCAATCAATTGCTGTTTATCGCTTTGGGATAAAAACTGATACCCAGCACCACCAATAAGTAATGCGTAGCAAGCTGCATGGATTAATAATGAAGTTCTATTATTGTTTAGTTCATATTTAACTTCAGACAATGATTTAGGGCGATGAGCAGCATCAAGTGAAATACACTTTTTGATTTTAAGCCAAACACTTAATGAACTGTTGCTGGGTTTTTTTACACTTGTATCTTTTGCTACTTGATTTGCAGCGACTCTATTGTATGGATGCTTGCTCGTTAATAGCTCAAATGCAATACAACCAAATGCAAATATATCGTCTTTAGCTGAAGATTTGTCTCCATTTAGTTGCTCAGGACTAGCATATGTGGGGGTATAACCATTGCTGTTTGGTTGCTCATTGTTAGCAGGGGCTGCATATTTATCTTCTTGAAGGTTTGTTTTTGCAATACCAAAATCTAAGATCTTTAAGTTTCCTTGCGAATCAAGAATTATGTTTGAAGGCTTTAGGTCGCTGTGTACAATTCCCTTAGAGTGAGCGTAAGTTAGGGCGTCAATAAGCTGATTTAAAATAGGTTTAGCTCGTTTTTGAGACAAACCATTTGGTTTACTTCTTTTGATTAATTGCTCAAGAGTTTCACCTTCAATCCATTCCATTACGACGAAATGATAGGTGTCACTTGAAGACGCTGAAAATACTTTGACAATGTTGGGGTGAGAAAGAGTGCGAGTTTTTATTGTTTCATCTTTTAACAATAATAAAGCATCCTCTGAGTCAGCTAACTCAGGGTGTAATACTTTAATTGCAACTATATTATCTTGATTTAATTGAGTATTTAGGTAGGTGTCTCGTGCTCGATAAATATAACCCATGCCACCTTCACCAATTAATTCTTCAATTAAGTAGCGGTTTGAGAGTGTTTTACCAATTAAATGAAGCTTGCTTCCTTTAGATACCGCATTTTTATTTTTTATTGAGGCAATACGTGTTTTATCATTCTCAGCAGTCATTATAATTCCTTTTATAAAAATCAATATCCTTTTGACTGGGGACATATTTTACAAAAAATACAACAATAAGCAATCATTCAGTTTATATTAATGAACTGGTACTTAAGGTTTAGTTCTTAGATTGGTTATTTGTTTTTGTATTTTATTTTGTTTTTTAAAATTATTTAAATTCTGTTTTTGGGTATTTTTCCGCGTTGACTTTATTCTGCGAAGTATTTTATCCTATTAGAATGTTTGTATTTATGGGACTAACAATCAAATGGAAGTGATTCTAAATGTTACCAGTTATCACAGGCTTTCTCCTGAGATAGATGCGAAAAAAGTAGTAAAAAATGAGTTAACTTTTGGTCGGTCAGAAGATTGTGATTGGTATTTACCTGATCCGGAAAAAGTAATATCAGGTCGCCATGGTAAAATTGTAAAAGAAACAGATGGCTTCTATGTTTATGACTACTCGACAAATGGATTGTTTATAAACTTTTCAGTTTCACCGCTTGGTAAAGAAAATAAACACCGACTAAATGATGGTGACATTCTCACTATTGGTGATTTTCAAATTGAATCAACTTTACAGCAAGATGAACAAGCTCAAAATTTTGAGCCACATGTCAACTCTTTCAATACCCCGCCTACAGAACTACCAACAAATTTAAGCGGTAATTTTAATGCTTCTTCTGAGCAGCAATTGGCTTACGACAGTTCTAGTGAACTTGAAGAGGCAATGCTTGCTCCTACTTTTCAGAAAGCACCGAGTGAAAACATTGACATATTTTCACAACAAAACCTCAGTCAACCCATTCCAGAGGACTGGGATGATCTAGTGCAACTAGCAGGTACAGTTAAAGAAAAAGAAAATAGAATGACTGTATTACCTTCTGAAGAGCCAGTAAGTAGCACATCATCACTTAATGAAAGTAAGCAGTTCAATAGTGGCAATAGTGGCAATAGTACAAATGCCTTAAATAATAGCTCTTATAGCTCTGTAAGTGCACCAATAAAAAATAATCAAATTTCAAACTCTTCGAAATTAGTTATTTCTTTTTTGAATGGCTTAAGTGTTAATGAAAAATTAACTGCAGAGCTGCAAAATGAAGACACATGGCAGCATATGGGCGAGTGCTTTAAGCTTTTTCTTGAAGGCTCGATGGATTTGATTCGTCAGCGAACAAATATTAAGAATCAACTTAAATTGAATCACACAACTTTTAAAGTTGAGCAAAATAACCCTCTTAAGTTTTCAGCAACCATTGATGATGTTATGCAGAATCTTTTTGTTCGTAATAGCGCAAGTTTTTTGCAAGCGAATCAAGCTGTAAAAGAAAGTTTTGTTGATATAAAACTTCATGAGCAAGGGTTACTAGCAGGAGCAACAGGGGCGCTTAATGGCCTTTTAGAGCAATTATCACCGCGTGATATAAAAGCGCAAAGTAATAAAGGTGGTCTACTTAGCTCTTTGCCTGCATATGGCGGTGCTTCTAGCTGGCGTATATATAACGAATTGTATGCTGACATTGCAGATGATGTTAAAGCTAAAGGGGTTTTAGCATTTTCTGATGAT
The DNA here is from genome assembly GCF_049257215.1 of Pseudoalteromonas thalassia. NCBI lineage: Bacteria > Pseudomonadati > Pseudomonadota > Gammaproteobacteria > Alteromonadales > Pseudoalteromonadaceae > Pseudoalteromonas > Pseudoalteromonas thalassia. The sequence goes on along the minus strand of NZ_JBMMUE010000003.1, from coordinate 282,881 downwards.
TTTCTGAAGGCATACAATAGTGGTAATTAGTTGTATTACAATAAAGGAATAATGCAATGTTGAAGTTCAAGCTTACTTTTGTAGGTGCTATGTGGGTATTTTTAACAGCCTGTACAACGGTAAACAAGTTTGTGCCCCCATCTACTGATTTAAACATTTCAGTGGCCTCAGATGTGAATCCAGATATCTCTGGCCGTCCTTCACCTGTCGTTTATAAAGTGTTTGAACTAAGCTCCCGAACTATTTTTGATACGCAAGATTTTTTTAGTTTATATGAAAATCCTGAAGCGGTACTTGGGCCTGATCTTCTTAAAAAAGATGAACTTGAATTACAACCTTCGTCAAGCATTGAATACAAAATGAATTTAAACAGAAATACTCGCTTTGTTGGTGTGGTAGTCGCTTATAGAGATATTGAAAAGGCCCGTTGGCGAGCTGTTATAGAGGTTGATCCGACAGGCTACGATGATATTGACGTAAATGTTGAGTCGTTAGCTGTATATATGAAAGATTAAAGGAATAAACATGAGTGATTACACGCGGGTCGCATGGACAGAAGGAATGTTCTTAAGACCTCAGCACTTTCAGCAAGCAGATAAGCATTTTTCTAGTGTAATAAGAAGGGTTGTAGAGGGAACTGTTCCTGATTCGTGGGGAGTAATAGAGCTTGAAATTGATAGTGAGCTACTTGTAACTGGTCAATTTGCTATTGATAAATTGACGGCTATCTCGCCTGATTTATGCCCAGTTCAGATGCCAGGTGATGAGTTTCTTCCTGACCCCTTAGTGTTAGCGAAAAGTGCTTATGATGAAATTGTGTGTCTAGCGATTCCAGCCCTAAAAGGAAGTGGAATAAATATCTCCGCTAGTGACGACGAGTTAGTTACGCGTTACAGGGTTGCAGATTTATCAGTAAGTGATGATAGCTTAGGTTCTCAGGCTCAAGAAGTCATCCAAGTGGCAAAACTTCACAGTAAATTGATGTTAATGTCAGATGATACATCCGGGTATGTATTGCTGCCGCTGGCAAGAATCACGGAAGTAACGAATGAGGGAGCAATTAAACTTGATTCTAAGTATGTTCCTCCTAGCTTATTTGTTATCAGTAATAAGGCGTTAACCGCTCTTGTTAGAGAAGTCTCAGGTTTAATAAAGCAACGTGCAGAAAGTATTGCAGTCAGGCTATGTCAAGGGTATGCAGGTAGCACATCAGTGGCTGATTTTTTGATGCTACAAACATTAAATAAATATGATGCTATTTTTCAAAGCTTATTAACGCACTCTCGTGTTCATCCTCGAGAACTGTACGCGCGGCTAATTGAGCTTGCTGGAGAGCTTGCAACATTTAGTGCTGTAAATAAACGGGTGCCGCAACTTCCAAAATATGATCATGCAAACTTACAGTTTGTTTTTGCAGAAGTTGTTAACTTTCTTTACCAATCATTAAGCCAAGTGATTGAACAAACAGCCACAGAAATTAAGCTAGAACAAAGTAAGTTTGGTATTTCATTTGGTTCATTAAGAGATAAGTCAATTCTTGATTCTGCTCAATTTGTATTAGCTGTTAAAGCGAGCATTCCGCATGAAGAGTTAAGAAAGTTATTACCTTCGCAAATTAAAATTGGTAGCGTAGAGTCGATTCGAGATTTAGTAAATAACCAGCTACCAGGGATCTCAATTAATGGCTTGCCTACAGCTCCACGTCAAGTACCTTACCATGCTGGATATCATTATTTTGAGCTAAATAAAAACAGTGAGCACTGGAGCAAACTAAAATCCAGTGGAGGTATCGCTATTCATTTATCAGGTAATTACCCTGATTTAAACTTAATTCTCTGGGCAATTAGAAGCTAATAAGGAAGCGTTTCAATGGATGAAACAATAATTAAACCACGTCCAGGACGTTTGAGCCGAGACAAGTCAAATTTAGAAGCATCTAAAGGTTCGAGTGATAAAACCGTTGTCTCGTTTAGTCACTCTTCACCAGAAAAGGCGAGTGTCAGTTCTGTATCAATTTTTAAAAATGAATTACTCGATGCTGCTAATGATAGCTTTTCATTGATCATTTTTATTAATCAGTCATCACAAATTGACAGTTTAGCTGCTTTAAAACATCGTGCTATTGAATCAATCAAGCGATTCGAAACGAATCTACGTGCAAAATCAATTGAACTTACAGTAATTAATAATGCGCGCTATTGTTTGTGTGCAGCTATTGATGAAGCCGTCTTAAATGCAAAGTGGAGTTCGTTAGAATGGGCAGAAGAGAGCTTATTATCTACTTTTCATAAAGAAACATTTGGTGGTGAGTACTTTTTTACTTTGCTGGATGAAGCGCTAGCGCATCCAGAAATGAATCGAAACTTTCTAGAGTTACAATACCATTGTTTAAATTTAGGTTTTAAGGGGAAATTTCGAGTTGCTGCAAGCGGTGAAAGTAAGTTAGAAGATTACCGTAATAGAATTTACCACATCCTCAATCAGCTTGATGGGCCTCATAGTCAATTTTTAACACCTAGCTGGAAAAGCCGTGTTGCAGCAGGGATAGAGTTAAGAAACCAAATTCCTCTTTGGGTTGTAATTTCGGTTCTTGCTTTAATTGCGCTAGTGGTTTATTTATTTTTCAATATGCGTCTCAATGAGCAAGTTGACGCTACTGCTGAAAACTTGAAATTAGTTCATCCTTTGTCATCTTCACAAGTCGAAGGTAACAAAAGTAAGCAACTCGACTTGTTAACCCAATTATTACACACTGAAATACAACGCGGTATAGTGAGCGTTGAGCAGCAAGCAGACAGAATCAGAATAACAATTAATAATGAGAGTTTGTTCAACTCAGGCGAAGCGACACTTCTGCCATCTTTCCAACCAATTTTAGAGAAGTTGGCGCTAAGCCTTGAAGGAACAAAAGGCAAAATCTTAATCACAGGTCACACCGACGATAGTCCAATAAGTACCAGTCAGTATCCTTCTAATTGGCATTTATCATTAGCTAGAGCTACACAAGTAGCAAACTCAATGGCCAAGAACACGGGCTTAATGGGGAGGTTATGGCCAGAAGGAAAAGGCTCTGCAGAGCCTTTAGTGAGCAATACGAATTCAGATAAGGCATTAAACCGCCGAATTGAAATCGACTTACTTTTTTAATGGAGTTGTGATGAGTTTTATTCAAAAGTGCAAGCGCGCTATGTACGCTGCTACTTCTCGTAAGGTAATGATCGTAGTTGGCTTTTTAGCTCTCTTCCTACTTATTTGGTTTGGTGGTCCTTTGATAGCGATCGCTGATTATAAACCGTTTGAAAGTGTCGCTGCTCGTGCAATCACTATTTTAGCAATTTTACTGGTATATACCGTTATTAAACTGATTGAATTTAGAAATCAAAGCAAGCGAAATACTAGCATGACAGAAGAGCTGATAGAGGTTGATGCTAATTCTGCAGATGAAGTCCAAGAAGAAATTAAAACCTTAAAGACTCGAATGGTTGAGGCGATCGAGTTATTGAAGGATGCCAAGCTCTTTAACGGCCGTAATATCTATCAGCTTCCTTGGTATATCATGATTGGCCCTCCTGGTTCAGGTAAGACAAACTTTATCAATAACTCAGGCCTTGATTTTCCTTTAAAGGAGAAGCTAGGCACAGACTTAATTCACGGTGTTGGTGGTACGCGGAATTGTGATTGGTGGTTTACCAACAAAGCAGTGATTATTGATACCGCAGGACGTTACACCACGCAAAACAGTCATGCTTTACACGACTCAAAAGCATGGCAAGGTTTTTTAGGACTACTTAGAAAATACAGGCCAAAACGACCTGTAAATGGGGTGATCATCAGTATGGGTATCTCTGAACTGATGAATCAAACTAAAACTGAGCGTAATTTGCATGCTCGCGCGATTAAACAACGACTACAGGAGCTTCAAGGGCAGCTGGGCATGACCTTTCCTGTTTATGTTATTTTTTCAAAAGTTGACTTAATTGAAGGGTTTAGAGAGTTTTTTAGTGAGCTGAGTGATGAAGAAACCGAACAAGTTTGGGGGGTTACTTTTGAGCTTGATGCTGAATCTGACAATCAAATTGAAGTGTTTAACAGGGAATTTCATGGGCTAATTTCAAATTTAACCTCGTTATTAAATCGACGTTTAATTAATGAGCATGATTTAGCAAACCGCTCTAAGGTATTTGAGTTTCCAAAGCAACTTCGTGCACTTCAAAGTGTAGGTTATTCTTTTTTAAAAGAAATATTTACACCAAATGCGTATGAAAGTCTGCCAATATTTCGTGGTGTATACCTTACTAGTGCAACGCAAGAAGGGACTCCTTCTAATTTGTTGACTGAACAAAATTCAACGAAAAAAGATTATATAAACCAAACTAGAAGCTTCTTTATAAAGCGTTTGTTAGAGAGCGTTATTTTTCCTGAGCAAAACCTAGCAAGTACCAACAAACATCATGAAAAGCAAAGTAAGTGGTTACGCGTGTCATGCTTAGCTGTGACATGTATCACTTTAATAGCATTAAGTATTTCTTGGTACGTGAGCTTTTCATGGAATAGTGATTTGATAGATGAAACAAATCAAGCATTAGCTGAATATCAAGTGCTAGATCAAAATACAGTAGATAAAGGTAATCTGCTTGTTTTGAATCAGCGCTTTAATAAGTTAAAGAATTTCCCTGTTAATGAAATTAATGCTGAAGATTTTGAGGCTTATGGTTTTAGTAAGGTAGAAGAGCTAACAGAGGCCTCAAAGAGCGCCTACTTGCGTTCACTAAAAACATATCTAGAACCATTTTTACTCAATTCGCTAACATCAGAGATGGAGCAACAAGCGGATTACTTGAGTTATTTATATGAGACTTTACGAAGCTATTTGATGCTATTTGAACCGGAGCATTACAACCAAGATGATTTACTTGCATGGTTTAGTGCCTATTACGAAAGGGCTCTTCCTGGGGATGTGAACGTAACTAATCGCAGTGATCTTATGGCTCATACACGAGCATTACTGGATCATGGTTTTTCTGGGCAGGAAATTGATCATCAAGCTGTTCGTCTTGCGCGAGCTGAATTAACAAAACTGCCAATTGCAGAAAGAGCTTATCAAAGACTGCAAGCTGACTTTATGGAAAGCAGCATTCCACCAATAAAATTAACAGACATTATAAGTTACGAAAGCGCACGAGAATTTAGTTTTCAAAACCCTGAAGTCGCGATGAAAGGTATCCCAGGTCTTTATACCTACAATGGTTATCATGGCATTTTTAATGTCGAGAAAAGCAAGATGTTGGGTAACTTGATGGCAAGTAGTTGGGTTTACGGTGAAGAAGCTGCAAACACATACGATATCTCAAAAGCTGAAATCGAAAAGAAATTAGAGCAAAAGTATTTTCAAGATTATATCTATTATTGGCGTTCGTTTGTTAATGAGCTGACTCTAAAAGAGTTCAATTCACCAACAGAAGGTGTTCGAGTAACTAATGTTTTGGCAGGACCTGAAGCGCCGATAAAAAATATAATTATCACCGTTCAAAAAAATGTTCAGTTAACTAAACTGCCTATTTCGGAAAATCAAAAGGCAGCCGGTAAAGTGGCTGCAAACGCTGCTGAAGTCGCTATGCATACTAAAGCTAATAGACTTAAACGTTACTTGCCTAATGAAACACCGAAATTTGAAGTTAAACTTCCAGGCTACCAAGTAGAGGAAGCATTCAGTGATATTTTAGATATTGAACCAGAACAACTTGAAACAATACAAGCCAATCTAAGAGAGCTAAATATTTACTTAAACCAACTTGATCGAGGTGGGTTACTTAAGTCATCAGTAAAGAATCAGTTAAGTGGCAAGAATAAACCGGAATTCCTCAGTCAGCTTGAGTTTCAAAGTAAAGGACTACCTTACCCAGCCAATAAGTGGCTATTAGACATTAGCCAAGATACGTCGAATATTACTCGAAAAAGTGCCAATCAGCACTTAAACGAAATTTGGAGAAGCAGTGTTTTACGTGAGTACAATGCTGCAATCGTTGGGCGTTACCCGTTGGTTCCTAATTCAGATAAGGAGATCAATCTTAAAGATTTTTCAGACTTTTTTGGTCCTAAGGGCACGATAGATAACTTTTTCACTACCTATATTGCGCCTAGTGTTGATACCAGTAAGAGCCCTTGGCGATTTGAAAAGAACATAGGTGTGAGTGAGTCAGCACTCAGAATGTTTGAACAAGCGGCCAGAATTCGAGAGGTGTTTTTTGATGGCAACAGTAATACGCCACGAATAGAGTTTGGTTTAAAACCGATTAAACTGGACCAAACAATTTCCAGCTTCATGATCGAAATTGATGGTCAGTCAATGATTTATCGACATGGCCCACCGAAAGTAAAAAGTATTGTTTGGCCTGGGGAAGTTGCTCAAAGCAAAACTAGAATTGTGTTTACACCACCTTATGGGGGGAGAACCATCAATACCAGCTACAGTGGTGAATGGTCTCTCTATCGAATGCTGGATGATCTTAAAGCTCAGCGAGCAGAAACCCAGAGTGACTTAGAGCTGCACTTTTCGTTACAAGGAAATAATGCAACGGTTGAATTATTACCTAATTCGATTCGACACCCATTTTGGAACGCAAGTATAGAGAGCTTCTCATGTCCGACAAGGTTATAGGTTTTGGCTATTTGGGTAAAGTTCCATTTTTGGGTGACTTTGTTCAAGAAGGTATTGGTCAACAGTTTTCAGAGCATTGGGAGCATTGGCTTCAGGCTGCGATAGCAGTAAGCAAAGAACAACTAGGTGCCCAGTGGCAAGAGCGTTATTTAACAAGTCCTGTTTGGCACTTTGCACTATGCGAAAACTTAATTACAGAGAATGCAAAAATGGGCACGCTTTTGCCAAGTGTTGATGCTGTAGGCCGTCATTATCCCTTTACTGTTCTTGTTGATAGCGATAGCACACCGATTGCGACATTAAACTCAAACCAGCTTTCGCTTGATTATGAAGACGCAGTGTTAACTGTTCTAGATGACAGTGTAGACTTAAGTGTTTGGCAGAAAAAGGTACTCAGTACGCTTAAAAGTAATCATTCACCAACTAAAAAATTCAGTAAAAGCCTTTCTCCAGATGAAAATAAATCAGCTGCAGTATTTGAGTTTCAAGGAGATGAATTGGGTGCCGGGACATTAAACGATGTCTTGCATTCGCTATTACTCAATAAGTATGGAGATTACAGCGTTTGGTGGACCCACGGCTCTATAAATATTAAACCTGTTGTTTTTGTGACAGCAGGTTTACCGCCAGTAAATCAGGTGGCTGCAATGCTAGATGGACGTTGGCAGCATTGGGAATGGAATTATACCCAGGTAAGTGAGTGTGAATAAAAATTTTATTAGTTATGCCGTGTCTCATCGCGGAGTCGTTCGTGAATTAAATGAAGATGCTTATATCGAACTTAATAAGTATAACATTTGGGTTGTTGCGGACGGTATGGGGGGGCATGAAGCGGGCGATTTTGCAAGCCAGCTAGTGGTAGATGTCATTAAGGCTGAAGTCGAAGAGTTACCTGCTTCATTAATTTCGACTGAGATGTTGATTAAGGCAATAAAAAGCGCCAATACAAAACTACTTGAGTATAGCAGTGATTTTTTGGGGAACAAAACGGCTGGTACAACAGTTACTGTTTTGTTTTTTAAAGATAATAAATATTCAGCAATATGGGTAGGTGATAGCAGGATATACCTTTACAGATCGAATGCTTTACTACAGTTATCTCGAGATCATAGCCAAATTAATGATTTAATTGACGAGGGCTTACTCACAGAGCAAGAAGCAATAAATCACCCATTAGCGAATGTAATTACACGCGCAGTAGGGGTACAAAATGAATTATCAGTCGATTGTGTTGAAGGTGATTTATTAACTGATGATATTTTCCTACTTTGTTCTGATGGATTAACTGGTGAGTTAAGTGACTCAGAAATTAGTATTGCTTTAGGTCCTAAAAATATAATTGATTCTGGTATGGCTTTAATTCACTCCACTCTTGTGCGTGGTGCAAGAGATAATGTTACTTTTATTTTAGTGAAAAATGAAGAATCGGATAAATCTAATAATAAAAAACTAGTTAATGATGATTTGACTGTACCCTTATTATTGAGTAAATAGCCTATTATTAAAATAATATGGATGATGCTTTGTTTTATTATTTTATTTTTTGTAATTTTATTTTAATTAATGGTTTTGTGGCTTGAAATTAAAAATAAGAGATGTATTATTTTACGTCGTCTCTATTTTGGGTGTAAAAGGAATTTGTAAGGCAATGGAATGTTTGTATTTGATGAATATATAGCTCCAATTAGCGAAGATGCATTCGCGGGCATTGAGCCTAGATCAGATGTATCTCCTACCTCAACGTATTATTCCTTAAAAGATATGCGTAATCAGCTACGTGCTGCCGAGCGCCTTGCACTCGTTGATGATGAGGGCATAGCTTCTCTTGCTCGTGATTGGCAGCCATTGTTAGAACAATGTAGCGCTGCATTAAAATCAGAAAGTAAAGATATTGAATATTTAGCCTGGTTTATTGAAGCACTATGTCGTGTATATGGTTTTAAAGGTTTGGCATTTGGCTTTCGAGTTGCACATGAGCTTATAAGTAATCATTTTGAGTTACTCTATCCATCACTTGATGAAGGCGATGAGATATCTGATAAAGTTTCTGCTCTTGTTGGTTTAAATGGCGTAGCGGGTGATGGCGCGCTTATCATCCCTATCAAAAGTATCGCTCTAACAGATAGCCAAAATTATGAACCATTTACTTACTGGGAATATCAGCAAGCTTACGACATATCTAGGCTCAATGATGAGAAAAGAGAAAAGAAAATAGCGCAAGGCGCTATTGATTTTGAATTAATAGAAAAAAGTGCCCAAGAAACTCCTGCTGAGTTTTTCCTCGATTTAAAAAACGGCATTGAAGAGGCTCTCACAGAATTTAGTGCATTAAGCATTGCACTTGATGCTGCTACTGAACAGTCACAACCCACTTCTAATATTAAGCAAGCACTCGAGGAATGCTTAAATGCAGTTTTGCATTTAGGCAAAGATAAGCTCAAATCTCTTGAAGTCAAATCAATACAAGAACCACAAGACAATGAGCGAGTGGAAGATGATGCATCTATAGCTGAGAATACTAATCGCAATGATGCGGTAATCAACAGCCGAGAAAGTGCGATAAATAAGTTGCAAGAAATAGCACAGTTTTTCAGAAAGACAGAACCGCATTCACCTATGTCTTACACCATTGAACAAGTTATTCGATGGAGCGAATTATCGCTACCAGAATTATTAAATGAATTAATAACCGATAGTGATGCTAGGACCGGATACTTTAAGCTGTCTGGCATCAAAGTTAGCGAAACAGAAACCGAGTAAAAGGAGTTTTGAATGAGTATCCATGACAAATTAAAACGTGTACGTAAACCTAGAGTACACATTACCTATGATGTTGAAACTGAAGGTGCAATTGTAAAAAAAGAGCTTCCTTTTGTAGTTGGGGTAATGGGGGATTTTTCTGGTCATAATAAAGAAGTATTAAAACCTTTAAAAGACCGTCGTTTTATTCAAATCGATAGAGAAAACTTTAATGATGTTTTAAAAAAAATGAGCCCGTCTCTTAAGTTAGATGTTGATAATACTTTAACTGATGATGGTACTAAATTTAGTGTAAACCTTAACTTCAAAAGTATCGACGACTTTGAGCCAGCGGCTGTAGTAAATCAAGTTGAGCCACTGCGTAACCTTATGGAGACACGCAATAAACTTCGTGACCTCATGACTAAGATTGACCGCTCAGAAGAACTAGAAAATGTTTTAGAAGAAGTGTTAAGTAACACAGCGAGTCTAGATTCAATTGCAAAAGAGCTAAAGTTAGAGGAGTCTGAAAAATGAGCACCGAAACACTAGCACAAGAATTAGACACAGCAGCAACGACAGAATCGGCGTCGTTATTAACCCAAGCGATTGGCGCAACGAAACAAACCGATGCAAGTCGTGCTGAAGAGCTACTTCGAACTTTAACTGAAGAAGCTTTAAAAGGCACTGTTCAATGGAATAAAAACATGACGGTGACTTTCAATGAAGCTATTCAATTGATCGATCAAAAAATTTCGAAACAGCTTAGTGTTATCATGCACAATGAAGACTTTCAAAAATTAGAAGGTTCTTGGCGTGGTCTTAATCATTTGGTGATGAATTCAGATACAGGCTCAACATTAAAAATCCGTGTACTAAATATGAAGAAGAAAGAGCTTCATAAAGATTTAAGTAAAGCGGTTGAGTTTGATCAAAGTCAAACATTCAAAAAAATCTATGAGTCAGAATTTGGTACACCAGGCGGTGAACCTTACGGCACTATTGTTGGTGATTTTGAGTTTACTAATCACCCAGAAGATGTTGAAACACTCAGCTTAATGTCAAATGTTGCTGCTGCAGGTTTCTGTCCGTTCATTTCGGCATCATCACCTTCACTCTTTGGTTTTGATAGTTGGGAAGAGCTCACTAAACCAAGAGATCTTGAAAAAGTATTTGAATCACTTGAATATACTAAGTGGCGCTCATTTAGAGACAGCGATGATTCACGCTTTGTTTCACTCACGATGCCAAGATTTTTATCTCGTTTACCTTACGGTGCAGCATCTAAACCTGTTGAAGAATTCAACTATGAAGAGTTTGAAGTTGATGAGCTTGCCGGTCGCTCTGTAAGTACTGATAACGGTGATTATTGCTGGAGTAATGCTGCCTATGCGATGGCGACGAACATGACAAAAGCATTCTCTCAATATGGTTTTTGTACTGCTATTCGTGGTGCTGAAGGCGGCGGTAAAGTAGAAGGTTTACCAACCCATATATTCACTAGTGATGATGGTGATCCTGATCTTAAGTGCCCAACAGAGATTGGTATTACTGATCGACGTGAAGCAGAGTTAAGTAAGCTCGGTTTCTTACCACTGTGTCATTATAAAAATACAGATTACGCTGTGTTCTTTGGTGGACAATCGTGCCAAAAGCCGCAAGTTTACTCAACACCTGATGCAACTGCGAATGCTGCTATTTCAGCACGCTTGCCTTACCTTATGGCTACTTCTCGCTTTGCTCATTATTTAAAAGTAATGGCACGTGATAAAATTGGTAGCTTTATGGAAGCTGAAGACGTTGAATCTTGGTTAAATCGTTGGATCTTATCTTACGTAAATGCGACAGAGGGTGGTGGTCAAGATATCAGAGCTCGTTATCCTTTAGCTGATGCAAAAGTTTCAGTTAAAGAAATTCCTGGTCAGCCTGGTGCTTATAATGCTGTTGCGTGGTTAAGACCATGGTTACAAATGGAAGAGTTAACGTCATCACTTAGATTGGTTGCCAAAATCCCTGAGATTGGTTAACCCTTCCTGCATTAAGGATGATGCAAAATGAATTGTGAAGAGTTTTCATTCATAGGAGCTGACGCTGTATTTTCTCATAATACAGCGTCTGATATCTTCGAAAATAGTGCTTTATTGGAACGCTTTCTAAATGAGAAAGAGACATTTAAAGCACTGTTATTATGGCTTGAAGGCTCTTCTGATTCGCCACTGCAGTGGGATAAAGAGTCAATCAGTTCATATTTGCAACTGACCATTGTTAAAATAGACTCGCTTATTTCAAAGCAATTAGATCAGATTTTACACCACCCAAAGTTACAACAATTAGAAGCTAGCTGGCGCAATTTGTGGTGGTTAACTTTACAAACAGAACTCAGTGATAAAGAAAAAAAAGTAAAGTTACGCCTGTTAGATTGTGATTGGAATACATTATCGAGAGATGTTAATAAGGCTATCGATTTCGATCAAAGTAGCCTCTTTCAATTAATTTATCAAAATGAGTTCGACCGTCCAGGTGGAGAGCCTTTTGGTGTATTGATTGGTGATTACGAAATTACCAACGGGAATGCACCGGGTACAATTTACAACGATATAGACACCTTAAAAGAAATTTCGAAAGTAGCCGCAGCCTCCTTTTCGCCATTTATTACTGCTGTGTCAGCAAGCTTATTTGGTACAAACAGTTTTACTGATCTTGGCTACCAATTCGATTTATATAATCAATTTGAACAGGTCGAATATACCAAGTGGCGTAGCTTTAGAGCCATGGAAGATGCGCGTTTTGTTGGTCTTGTATTGCCGCATGTTTTAGTCAGAGCACCCTATAAAAACGACGGTACCCGCCACTTAGACTTTTTATATACAGAAAAAATAACAGCACCAGAAACAGATATGTTATGGGGAAACGCCGCGTACCAATTTGTGTCGACTTTAGTGCGTGCTTATGCTGAAAGTGGTTGGTTTGGTCAAATCAGAGGCATTGAGCCAGGTAAAATATCTAAAGGTATCGTTACCGGGTTGACGAAAAATTACTTTTCAACCGATGTATATAGAAAAGAAGCTAAGCCACCAATAGATTTGATTGTGACCAGTAAATTAGAAAAGCAATTTTCTGAACTTGGGTTTATACCTGCCTCATCCGTGACTAATACTGAGCATCTGGTTTTTTATAGTAACGCTTCGGCTCAGCAAGCCAAGCACTACGATAGTGAAGCATCGACAGTAAATGCCCGCTTATCGTCTATGCTGCAATATATTTTATGTGTGTCACGTTTTGCTCACTATTTAAAGCTGCTAGCGCGTGATCGGGTTGGTTCTTATAGTACAGCTCAAGCTTGTGAACAAGGCTTGCAAGCATGGGTTAATAACTACACGACAGCATCGGATTCTGCCTCAGAGCAAATAAGAAGTAAGTATCCTTTGGCAAATGCGAAAGTGAAAGTGACCGAAAATAAATCGAAGCCAGGCCACTACTTTTCTGTCTTACAACTACAACCTCATTTTCAGCTTGATCAAATGGTATCAAGTATCAAATTAGTGACTGAACTAAGTCCTCATCATCAAATAAAGGAATAAAAATGAAAAAGATCCATGAGTGTATCCGCAATGGAAAATTAGCAGATGCATTAGAGTACTGCGCACAAAAACTAAAAGATGATCCACTGAATTTTGATATCCGCAGCGCTTATACGGAATTGTTGTGTGTTAATGGTGAACTTGAAAAAGCGGATAAACAATTAGATTTTATGGTGACTAAATCACCTGAGTTAGCAGTTGGTGCTGTTAATTTAAGACACTTAATCAGGGCCGAGCAAGCACGACAAGATTTTTATGAAGGTAAAGCGGCTCCTAAACTATTTCATGAAGCAGATGAACTCGATGAGATATTTCTGCAGATGCATATTGCTTTACGTGAAGAAAATTTAAAAGAGGCTACTGAAAAAGCAGCCAAAGTTGAGTCTTTCAGAACCAATTCAGCAAATGAGCAACTTACTGCAATCAGAGATATTGATGATTCATTAAACCCATTTCTGGAAATTTTGGGGACCAACGGTGAGTTTTATTTAGCTCGCTTTGATGAAATCGAAAAATTTGAAGTTCAACCAATAGAGTCAATCGTTGAGCAAATTTGGCTTCGTGTTGAGGTCACTATTAAAGATGGACCTGTAGGTACAGCTCATATCCCAGTTGTTTACCCACACTCAAAGAGTGAAATAGAAAAACTAGGCCAAGTGACTGAATGGCAAGAATTAAGTGAAGAAATGTACTTAGGACGCGGAATGAAAATGCTGTTTATAAATGATGAAGCAGTCTTATTGTCTGAACTTGGTTCTTTCATCAATTGAGTGTGAAATTTTCATGATTGCAAGCAAACAGCCGCTCAAAGCATCAATTTTAGATCGTTTGATTGATGACGAGCCAGATGTACAGGACTCGCCACAGCGAACGGATGGTATCAGCTTATCACTTTTAAAAAGTTACGTAAGACGAGATATCGAGGCGTTACTAAATGCTCGGATCCAGTGGCATACATGGCCAAGTCAATACAGTGAGCTTGCAACATCGTGTTTATCATACGGATTGCCTGATTTTTCGAGCATGGTTGTAAGTTCGCATGAGGGGCGAGCAGCGTTATGTGAAAAAGTTCGAGATGCGATTTTACGATTTGAGCCTAGGTTTATTGAAGTTGAAGTGTTAGTTGATGAAGAACTCCCCCTTAACCGAGTATTAAACCTAAGAATTAATGCCTTGTTATATGCCGATCCAGAGCCTGAATATATCAGTTTTAACTCTGAAGTTGAGCCAGTTAGTTTAGGTATGAAAATCTATGAGTCTTCACTATGAATGATGAATTATTAAAATATTACAATCGTGAATTAGCGTATGTGCGCCACCTTGGGAAAGACTTTGCAGAAAAATACCCAAAAGTGGCAGGCAGGTTAAAACTTACAGACGAAGTGATAGAAGATCCTCATGTTTCAAGGTTAGTCGAATCATTTGCATTTTTAACTGCCAACATTAGGCAAAAACTTGATGATAGCTTTCCTGAGTTAACGGATGCGCTTTTAGGCCAGCTCTATCCAGACTACCAAGCGCCTATCCCTTCATTATCAATTGTAAAGTTAGAGTCAGAAAACCTATCAACGACAGGAGTCATTATTCCTCGCGGGAGTGAGCTTGAAACCAATGTAGAAGGAATGAAACAGTGTAAATTTCAAAGCTGTTTTGATACCAATTTGTGGCCCGTAGAGATAACAGCTGCTCAGTTTGATAACAGTCCTTTTATTGCGCCTAAACCAAAGTTTAATGAACCTGCTAAAGCGATATTTAAGTTACAACTGACAGGTCAGTATGATGGCGTTTCATTACATGAAACAGAGCTAAATGATCTAAAAATTTATATTCATGGACAATGGCATTATGCGCTCAAAGTATACGAACTATTGTTTAAACATTGCATCGGAATAGCAGTAGATAATGGCGATGAGGGAGTGCATTACCTCTCGAAAACTCATTTAAAATCAGTTGGATTTGAGGAGCATGAAGCTGTTGTTCCTTACTCAATGCGTTCTTCATCAGCATATAGGCTATTAGTCGAAAACTTTATTTTCCCTGAAAAGTTCAAGTTCTTTGAGTTACAAAATATTCGCTCGGTACTCCCTCGCAATGCCAGTACAACAACACTTTATTTTTATTTAGATGTTGAGTCTAGCGAGTTGGAGAAGCAAGTAGATAAAGACATGTTCTTGATGGGCTGCACGCCAATCATAAATTTATATGAACAAGAACTTGAACCGATCCGCCCAGAGCTAAGCGAATATGAGTATAAGCTCGCACCACGCTATATCGACTCTGAAATATCTGAAGTTATTAGCCTTGAAGAGGTGGTTGCATTTGACCACAAGGGGAATAAACAGATAGTGACGCCTTTTTATGCGCAAACACACCCTAAATATCAAGAGCATAAAGATCTCTATTGGCATACTCGACGAGAAACAGCACTTTGGGCTGGTGGCTATGCTGAGGCGGGAACCGAAACCTATTTATCATTAGTAAATGGTGGCTTCGAAAATAGTGCACAAGCTCTCAGTGAGGGAAATACGGTGGTAACAGCGCGCGCTCAATGCAGTAATCGTAATCTACCAGCTAGTTTACCTTTTGGTGATGATGAACTTGGTTTTACATTGCCAAAGCGTGGCGATGTAATAAAAAAAATCAGGTGTTTAGTTGCACCAACTCATGCGGTAAGACCTGTGCTTGGCAGTAATACTCGCTGGCAATTGATCAATCATCTGACTCTTGATTCATTTAGTGGTGAGCAAAGTGCAGAGAAATTAAAAGAAACATTGAGGCTATATGATTTTAAAGCAACACCCCAATCAAAAGGGATGATAGATAACATCTATAGCGTCAAAATTGAACCTGCAACTGCGCGTGTCGTGCAAAACGGTCGAGTCGCTTTTGCAGCAGGAACTGACATTGAAATTACATTTGCAAATGATGATTACGCTGGTAGTGGGGTGTTCTTTTTTGCTTCAGTTCTTGATTGTTTCTTCTCGCAATTTGCATCAATTAATAGCTTTACACGCTTAAGTCTAAAGTTAAAAGAACAAGATCGAGTTTATCATCAGTGGCCAGC
This sequence comes from Pseudoalteromonas thalassia, assembly GCF_049257215.1. NCBI lineage: Bacteria > Pseudomonadati > Pseudomonadota > Gammaproteobacteria > Alteromonadales > Pseudoalteromonadaceae > Pseudoalteromonas > Pseudoalteromonas thalassia. The sequence continues at coordinate 266,839 of NZ_JBMMUE010000003.1, read as the reverse complement.
TAGAGTAGGTTCCGGAGTGCTACTATGATTGCAAAATTGCTCGAGAACGCGACAGAAATAGATTTTTACAAAGCCGTGTTTGTGATCGAGTCTCAGTTGTCGAGTGTGGCCCAGCAATATCGTAAAGTTGGCTATGATTGTCAGCCAAAACTAGAGCTGATTAAGTTTAGTTCAACACAAAAGTTTGGCTTTGCGGGTAATGCAATTACTAATTTAAAGCCCGCTAAAAACGTTGAAGGAATTACCCAATTTGATATGGAAGTATCATTTATGGGAATGACTGGCTGTTCAGGAGCATTGCCACATTTTTATAGTGAACTGGTGATGCAACGATTGCGCTATAAAGACAGTACAATGAGAGATTTCTACGATATGTTTAATCATCGTTTGATTTCGTTGTACTACCGAGCTTGGAAAAAGTATAAACCCGCGCTTAACTTTGCTAATAGTAATCAAGATAACCACACAAAAATTTTGGCACTTCTGAGTGGGGGGAATGCCCCTCATCAGCTTTATTTCAGTGGTCTTTTCAGTCGAAAGACGCGAAATATGGCAGATTTGCGCAATATTTTAACTTTCTATTTAGACTGTGATGTCAGCATAAACCAATTTGTAGGCCAGTGGCAGCCGCTAAAACAATCTGAGCAAACACGCATAAATAGTGGAGGGTTTGCAGGCCAACATGCAAGGCTTGGTATTGATGCAATAGCAGGTAAGCAAATCTGGGATATCTCGACAAAGATCGAAGTTATTATCGAGCCCAAAAATGAGCACCAAACAGCCCGTCTTCTACCAAAGCAAGATCTTTGGAATTTAGCCCATCAAATTGTGGGTGATTTTGTTGGTAATCAAATCCAGCATTCACTGATAGTAAAAGCAAACTTTTATAAGCTTGGTGCAAAGCAATTATTAAAAGAACGATGTCAATTAGGCTGTAATAGTTTTCTGCTATCTGAAAACGCAGCTCAAAATGGCAAAGTCTCTGAACTTTCGTTCAAAGGATAAATAAATACAAGGAAATATTATGTCTACAATGACGCTAAATACACTCGTAGAAAAACTAAGCCCAGAGTGCAAAAAGAGTCTTGAACAGGCTGTTGCAATTTGTAATAGCCGAAGCCACTTTACTGTTGAATTAGAGCATTGGATACTAGCGATGCTTGAGCAACAACTTGATGACTTTAGAGTTATTTTGAGCGCTTACGATATTGATAGAGACTCGTTAAAAAATGATTTAAATAAGTCTTTAGAAATGCACAAAACGGGTTGTAATTCATCACCGAGCTTATCGATGCATGTTACCAGTTTGCTCAAGCAAACGTGGCTTAGTACGAGCATTGATTTTACAGATACACAAATTCGTAGTGCTTACTTAATTTACACGCTGGTAAAAGATGACAACTTAGCAAGTTTAGTGAGTCGTTGTAGTAAAGAGTTTAATAAGATAGAAGCAGGGCAATTATTGCATGCTTGGCCTGAAATGGTCGCTAAGTCACAGGAGCAAAGCCCTGTGGCAAAGAGCCAAGCTGAAAAATCGGTATCTAAAAGTTCTAAAACGCCTAGTTTAGATCAATTTACAGTTGATTTAACAGCCCAGGCAAAAGCAGGAAAAATAGATCCAATTTTGGGGCGTGATTTTGAAATTAGACAAATGGTCGATATCCTTACTCGACGTAGACAAAACAACCCAATTCTAACTGGTGAGGCTGGAGTTGGTAAAACCGCTGTTGTTGAAGGATTAGCGCTAAGAATTGCTCAAGGCAGTGTTCCAGATGTTTTAAAAAATGTAAAAATTCACACCCTAGATCTCGCTTTATTACAGGCCGGTGCCGGTATGAAAGGTGAATTCGAAAATAGGCTAAAGTCTTTAATATCGGAAATTAAAAACACCCCAACTCCGGTTATTTTATTTATCGATGAAGCACACACAATGATCGGTAGTGGTGGTCAAGCCGGTCAAAATGATGCTGCAAACCTATTAAAACCGGCACTAGCGCGCGGCGAACTCAGAACAATTGCAGCCACTACATGGGCTGAATATAAGAAGTTCTTTGAAAAAGACGCTGCACTCGCTCGTCGATTCCAAGTCGTTAAAGTGGAAGAGCCTACACCAGAAAAAGCAATTGCGATGTTACGTGGTTTAGTGCCTGTTATGGAAAAACATCATAATGTGTTCATTTCCGAGCAAGCACTAGAAAGCGCAGTACATTTATCACACCGCTACATCACCGGCAGACAACTTCCTGATAAAGCGGTGGGTTTACTTGATACAGCCTGCGCTCGCGTTGCAATGAGCCAAGCATCAACTCCTAATTCTATCGAAACTCTTGAAAATGAACGCTCAGAAATAGAGTCGCAAATCAATATGTTAACTCGTGAGCAACGCACAGGGTTAAATCACAGTGAGGTGCTTGAGAGTTTAACAAATAAGTGCCAGCAAATTACAGAGCAGCTTTCACCATTGAAGTCGCAATTCGAAAATGAAATGTCACTTATTAAAGATGTAAAAGAAGTCATCACAGGCCTGAATGATGAAACAGAACAGCCAAGTGCAGAAATTGAAAAGCTTCAACAATGCAAAGAAAGCTTGGCCAAATATGATTCTAACATGGTGCATTGGCAGGTTGATGATGAGTTAATTGCGCAAGTTATTTCTGACTGGACTGGTATCCCTGTTGGCAAGATGCATGAAGATGATGTGAAGAGTGTTCTTAATTTAGCAAGCACAATGAAAGAGCGTGTTGTTGGCCAAGATCATGCGCTGGAGTTAATTGCAAAAGTTGTACAGACATCTAAAGCGCAATTAGCTGACGAAAGCCGTCCGAATGGAATTTTTATGCTAGCGGGTCCTAGTGGTGTTGGTAAAACGGAGACGGCACTTGCATTAGCGAATGAAGTGTATGGCAGTGAAGAAAACATCACAATCATCAACATGTCAGAATACAAAGAAGAGCATAAAGTATCGTTACTACTTGGATCACCTCCTGGTTATGTAGGCTATGGCGAGGGTGGCGTATTAACAGAGGCGATCAGACGTAAGCCATACAGTGTTATTTTGCTAGATGAAATTGAAAAAGCGCACCCAGGCGTACATGACATCTTTTACCAAGTGTTTGACAAAGGCACAATTAAAGATGGAGAAGGTAGAGATATCGACTTCAAAAACACGATTATCATCATGACCTCGAATGTGGGTACTGATACAACAATGAGCTTATTTGAAGACGAAGAAACAGCGCCAAGCGTTCAGGGTCTGCAAAAGGCTATTCAAAGTGATTTACTGGAAGTATTTAAAGCTGCATTCCTTGGTCGCATTAATGTGATTCCTTATTTGCCACTTAATAAAGAAACTCTTGCGGAAATTGCAAAACTTCAATTAAGTAAAATAAAAGATAGAGTTAACAAAAATTACAAATCTGATTTTTTATATTCAGATTTTGTTGTAGATTATATAGTTAACAATTGTAATGACTCTGGTTCGGGTGCAAGGAATATTCATGCATTATTGCAAAATAATGTCCTGCCGTTATTATCTGAATCTTTACTTGAAAGCCTTGTTACTGGTAGTAAAATCAATAGTATATTATTAGATTTAAATGATGATTCATTTATTGTTAATATAAATTAATATATTTAAATTAGTTTCTTGTTTCTTTTTTGGAGTCGGATTATAATTTGTCCGTCTTCATTAGTTGATGGAACATTGAGACATTGTCTTCGTCTAGGGAAAGGATATTGAAGACCTTTTCGTTGCGCAGTTAGAGATAATGATTTCAAAGGAATTTTGGGAAACCAAAAGTAAATGATCCAATGTAATGGATATTATTTATAAATTAAAAGGAGCATTATCAAATGCAATCAAATACATATTTAAAATACGGTTCAATTAAAGGCGAAACTACTGCTGAGTCTTTTAAAGATTTAATCACAGTTTTATCATTAGATTGGAACGTTAGTCGTGAAATTTCAGCACACACTGGTACAGCAATGGACCGTGAATCTAGCTCAACTCGCTTAGGTGATGTAACTATCACTAAACTTCAAGATAAAGCGTCTCCAGACCTTTTCAAAGAAGCGACAATTGGTAAAGGCCTACCGGCTGTTTTCCACATCACTAAGCAAGGTGATAAAGTTGAAGAAATCATGAAAATCGAACTTACAGATGCAATGATTTCTAGCTACTCTGTATCTGTTCAAAATGACCGTCCAGTTGAAACAATCACTATCAGCTACACAGAAATGATGATGACTGTTACTCCTACTGACGACAAAAATAACATCACTGCACCACTTGTTTATGGTTACAGCGGTGTTAAAGGCCAGCAAATGTAATTTTTTGCAGTACCTAATAGCTCTGAGTTTTGCTCAGAGCTTTTTTGATCTTTAGGAATAGGAAGCATGGAATGCAAAAAGCAACACAAGATAACAATGTAATTCAGATTAACACCCCAGCAGGTAAAGATACGCTTTACTTAACTCGGCTGGTGGTGCAAGAGTCTATGTCTGATTTGTTTGTGATGTCAGTGAATATGTTCACTATAGGCACACAAATAGCGCATGAAGATCTGGTGGGAAAACCTGTTTCTATTAAAGTAAAAAATGCCGATAGCGCAGGTGAGCGTTATTTTCATGGCATAGTTAGCCAATTAGTATCTAATGGTAGCCGCACTGCTGATATTGATGAGCAAAAAAATTATATAGATTACCACGCCACTATTGTTCCTTTCGCAGCATCAATGCGAAACCGCAAAAACAGTCGGATCTTCCAAAAGAAAACAATAAAAGATATTTTTGCCGATTTGTTTGGTCAACACAGTGTCGCTTTTAAAGATAATACAACTAAAACGTATCCCAAGTACGAGTACTGTGTTCAATACCAAGAGTCAGATTTTGACTTTATTCAACGCTTATTTCAGCAAGAAGGTATTTTTTATTTTTTCGAGCATAGTAACAGTGCACATACCCTAGTGCTCGCAGATGATATAACGGCCTACGAAGAGTGCGCAGAAGCAAAAGTTGAGTTTACGTCAGGTCATCTCAGTGAGTCACACATTAATAAATGGCAAGGTGGTTTAAGTATTGCGCCTGGCAGCTACAAGCGTATTGGCTATGATTTTAAACAACCACCAAGATACCCTGATGGCGATCACAAAAAAGCAGATTTACCGACTCAGTCAGTCGCTGAAATTTTTGAATACACAGCCGAAGCCGAAACGCATCCAAGAGCTGCAGGTTTAGCAGCCGTACAGCTAGAATCATTACAGCGTAACATGAAGTTAAGTAGCGGTAGAAGTGATTGTCGCTCTTTCTCCGTGGGTAAATTATTTAGCTTTAAAAAGCATGAAGACCCGCGCCTAGAAGGTAAAACGTTTGCTATCACCTCGTTATTAACCTCTATTACGGTGCCAAATCAGTCAGGATCTCAGCAATCTGGTGCACAAGAAGTTTTTACCAACCACTTTGAATGTGTGCCAAAAGATGTGCCATATCGTGCAGCGCACAGCATGCGAAAGCCTGTTATTCATGGTGTGCAAACAGCCATAGTGACGGGCGACAGCGCAGATGAAATTATGGTTGACCAATACGGGCGTGTGAAAGTGCAGTTTGATTGGGACCGAGAAGGTAAGAAAGACTCGCAAAGTTCATGCTGGATCAGGGTTGCGCAAAATTGGGCAGGTAAAAAATGGGGCGCATTTTTCTTTCCTCGTGTAGGGCAAGAGGTGTTAGTCGACTTTATTAATGGCGATCCTGATCAGCCAATCATTAGCGGTGCAGTATACAACGCTGATTTAATGCCTCCTTATGCATTGCCTGCAGATAAAACACAAAGCGGTATCAAAACACGCTCAACAAAAGAGGGTGGTGCAGATAATTTTAATGAACTGCGTTTTGAAGATAAAAAAGGCAATGAACTTGTTTACATGCAAGCAGAAAAAGATAAGCAGCTGTATGTAAAAAATGATCAAAAAGAAAAAATTGATAATGATCGTTTTCTTGAAGTGGGCAACAACGATGATGCCAAAGTAAAAGTGAATCGCACGGTTGATATTGGTGAAAATGACACGCTGAAAGTGGGTAAATCACTTAATATTGAAGCTGGAAAAGAAATTGTTATTAAGACCGGTTCGGCAAAAATTACTATGAGTAGTAGCGGTAATATTTCTATAGAAGGCACAAATATCAATATTAAAGGCAGTAACGTGAAGGTTGATGGAAGTGCAATAACCCTTTCTGCTGGCGTGATAAAGTTGAACTAGCATGGAATTACATAATACGTTTCAATCAGGTTTCTTTCATGGTGCAGCAAGCAATGGCTTTACCGTTTATTGCCGTTATGGCTTACCTCATTTGGTATGTCTTTGTGTCAACCGCCCCGATGATCCGTTTTTGAACTTGCCAATAGATTATTTTAAGGGCCTAGATGGTTATTTTGCTGAGCAATTTTTTATAAACCTTCACCCTGTACTCAATAGTAGCAATGTGTTGTCGCATATTTACCAATACGCTACACAAACAAGCTCAATAATAAATGATCTTTCGTACGACGAAATAGCGCAGGAGTTAGCAAAACTCGTGTGCACAAATAAGTTACAAGTTATTCCTTTAAACGAATAGCCAAAAACAAGGAAGGCATTATGGGAAAACCCGCTTCAACGTTAGGGCATATGCATGTTTGTCCAAAAGTAACAGGTACAGTTCCTCATGTTGGAGGGCCAATTGTAGTGGGTTCGGCTAATGTGTTGATTGGTAATATGCCTGCCGCAAGAAAAGGCGACATGCTTGTATGTGTTGGCCCGCCAGATAGCATTAATAGTGGTTCTGGCACAGTTAAAATAAATGGAAAACCCGCTGCTCGAATGGGAGATAGTACCTCACATGGCGGCAAAATTGTTTTAGGTAACCCGACAGTTTTAATTGGTGGATAAGGTGTTATCACTCATTTTAAATGAGCATAAAGCAGCTCTTTCAAATTTAAATGTGATGCAGCAAAGTGCGTTTTATAGCGTTGGGTTTATTGACCAAGTTCGTCAGCAATTAGTTTTAAAAGTTCAAGCTTATCAAGGTGCTAGTATTTTACAGTTTGAAATTGTGCAACGCATTTTTGAAGAGCTTGAGACGTTAAAACAACAAAAAATTTTATTGGATGACATTGCTGAAGCGTGCTTGGTTGCGCTGCTATTAATGTCGAGCTCTCAAAAGCAGAAGTTTTTGGGGTTATTAAGCCGACATGAGTTTACATTTTTAAAAAATAAGCTTTTGGAGAAAAGCTTAACAATAAGTAAGTCAGTCAATAGCGACTTTTTGAATTGGGCAAATGTGTACGGTAATTCAGAGACACAGGCGATTATTTATAAAGCAATAAAACGTGCTGTAAAACAACTCCCTGATATGCCTGAAATGCAAGAAACAGTAAACGCATTTGAAAAGGCTGCGATGATTAATTCACCGTTAATGTCTGTGTACCTATTATTACTAGACCCACAAAGGATGAATTTTGTTTGCAACTATGTGAGCCAGCAGTTTACTCGAGAGCAAGCTATTGCGGTGCTATTGCAAACTGGGGCAACAAAATATGTCCCCATGGCTGTTGCGCTGTTGACCGAAGTGAGGTCGGCCAAGAATCTTGTTGCTGGTATTAAACGCTGCTTAGGTAGTCAGCTCGATGAATTAGTTGCATTTGATACTCAAATTCAGGCTGGCGATTGTAAGCAAGCCGCTGTTGATTTTCAGCGCCAATTTGCATTGAGTTGGCCAGAGCAAAAGATCAACTTTAATGATCAAACCCTGGTTTATGGCTTTGCGATGAATAGGCCTGTCAGTGTAGCAAGCCTGCAAGGTGTTGATTTTTTTAGTTGGCAGGTGATTACAATTTTAAATGCGCTTAAATATGACTGTCGAAATAGTCAAGCGAGTTAGCATTGAGTGCATTTAAAATTTCAATACAGCAGTTTGATACACCTTATGAAGTAGCCCCAGAAGTATTAATACTAGAGGGGAGCTCGGGTCATGAGCAAGTGCAAAACTGGCATTCATTTGATGCCTTTATTTATGACTGTATTGTAAAAGCAAAGTCAGTATTGAAAGAGTCAGACGTTCAGCAACCGTTAATTTGGTTATTACCGGCACTGCCTTTTCAAACTGAGCACAAGACACTGTTTATAAATAGCCTTCAGCAGCGTTATGGCATTGCTGTCGAACAGATGATTTTTGAAGGCGCAAACGCTATACACAGTGCGATTGCATTAGCTAAAGAGCAAAATTTTAGTGCTTTTAATGTGATTGCAATTGATGGTGTGTTTAAAGCCTCAAAGCATAACGGCTTTGAATATTTAGGTATAGCGGCTTGTAAGGCATATGTTGAATTTACTCAGGTAGGCTGGGCGTTGCAATCTACGAGCATGTGTTCTTCTGTGGATATAGCAAAACATCAGCCTATACATGCAGAGCTTGAACGTATTTTATCGCTAAATGAACAAAAAATAGATTTAGTGTTTGCCCCAGGTAATGGCCTAGAAAGTGATGATTGGGTAAGTTATTTACCTGTTTTAAGTAAAAAAATTAATGAACAAACGATGTTCCAACTTCCTAATTATAAATTAGGCAAAATGGGAGCAATAGAAGGGGTTGTAAACCTCGCAAGCCTGACAAATAGCTCACTTTATGCTGAGCGTTTTGGGCAGGCGTTAATAATTTCGCAAGAGTACAACAAGTACCAAGCCGTCGCGTCATACTTATGGATAAGTAAGGAAATGTGCAACTAATGGATAGTAAAGCAGTTGTGTTACAGGGAACACGTTATCCCATCTGCCTCGTGTTAGCTAAACAGCCAGCCCCCAGTGGTTTTATTGCTGTCGCAACGAATACGCCGGATAGTGCCTACAAATTTGTAGCAGAGGTTGGCGCGGTATTAAGTGGCGATGCTGCTAAACGATTAGATCTTATTCAATTGTTAAATGTTGCTGGTATTAATTGTCCAAGGCAAGCAACAGCGCGCGAAACTGCATCGGCTTTGATAAAAGCCTTAACCTCAGGTGCCATTACGTGCTACCAGCAGCAAGTAAAAAGCACCATTCAAGTCAGTGATAATACTCGCTCATCGCAAAGTAGCAGCTCATCATCTTCGGCTGTGCCAAGTAATGCCAAAAAAGCAACACAAGCTCCTGCTAGCAATAAGGGCAGTGCCAGTAACACAACCGCAAGTGAAACGCCTATAACAGAACAAGAATGCCGTTCAGACCCGGTTTCGATGCTAACAGGCGAAGAAATTCTTCCTTTAACTGACTTCTCATTAGCCGCAAATAGGCCTTTAACGTGGCGTCGGTTATATCGTTCGTCTCACTGTAATCAAAAAACAATACTGGGTAATGGCTGGCGTCACGATTATTTAGTGCAATTAACCGAGCATTACCTACCACCGCCGAAAGTGGGCCCAAAGAAAAAGGGCACCTACTGGCTTGAGTATCACGACGAACATGGTGCGACTCATAAGTTTGAAAAAGTGAAGCCGGGGCAATCGAGTTATCAGTTAAGTAGTAACTTGGTGCTTCATTACAAAGAAAATGGCAAGCAAGTATTAGTAACACCAGATGATAAACACCTGACGTTTATGCCGGGTGCATCAGCATGGTTGCTCGAAAAAATCATCAATGAAAAAGGTCAAAGCACCCGTTTTTATTATGATTCGATGGAGCGTTTACAACGTATTGAAGTAAACAAAGTACGCGGCTGTGTACTGAAATATAATAAGCACGGTTTGCTCAAAACGGTGCACGCTTATCGTACTAATGAACAAGGAAAATTAGTTCTTTTAGATCAGCCGTTAGCCAGTTATGAGTATGATGAACAGTCAAACTTAGTGGCGGCAACAAACCAATTTGCTGAACAAGAGCGTTATGAGTATAACGCAGCAAATTTACTAATAAAGCGAACTAGAGCAAGCGGTTTTAGTCATCACTTTGAGTGGGACTCATATGGTTATGATGCCAAATGTATTAAACAGTGGGGTGATGACAATACCTATTGCTATCAGTTCGAGTATCAAGGTAATAAAACAACCAGTATAGATTCACGCGGCAACCAAGAGCACTTTGTTCACAATGAGCAAGGTAAGCTGATTGAGCACACTGATGCCAATGGTAATATCACACGCTATGATTACAATTCGCTTGGACAAAAAGTAGCGCAAACAGACGCCTTAGGTCATCAAACGCTTTATACCTATACTGAATACGGCCAACTTGAATCAGTCACCCAAGCTGATGGTAACCGCACTCAATTTGGCTATAACCAACTTGGTCAACAAGTCGTTGTTATTTTGCCAAATGGCGAGAAGATTAAACGCCAATACAGTGCCTCAGGGTTATTACAAAGTGAAACCCAAGCAGATGGGCGAATAGCACTTTACAGTTACGACAAACAAGGTAATTTGACCCAGCATGTCACGCCAAATGGTCATGTATTAAAATACACATGGAATGAACAAGGTGAGCTACTTGCAAAGCAGCATAATGATGAGCTCATTCGTTACAGCTACGATAACCTCGGTCGTGTAAACGCAACCATTAACCAAGCCGGTCTGCTTACTCAATATAAATATAATGAGCAAGGGCAACTAGTTGAAACAACCGCGTTTGAGCAAAGTAACCCTGATAACAAACAACAGCAGCTTTTTACTTATGATGATGCTGGTCGATTAGTTAGTTCGCAAAACGGTAATGGTGATACCACAGAGCAGCACTTTGAGGGGCTAAGCCAACCTCACTGCGTGATCCAGCCAGATGGCAGTGCACTGCATTTAACGTATGATAAAGAGCGAAATTTAACCGCAATCGAGCGTAGTGACGGCCATATTTATCGCATCAATTACGATGCAAATGAAAACCCAACACAAATCACGGGTTTTGATGGTACTGAGCAGCAATTTAAGTACGACGCATGTAATCGTTTAGTGGCTGTCACGCAAAGCGACAAACGCCATGTAAATATTAAGCGTGATAAGCTAGGCCGCGTCATTTCGCAGCACGCAAGTCTAGCCACAAATAAACACATAGTTAATAACGCTAACCATTACAGTTATACGCCAGAGGGTAAAATAGCGCGTGCTCATAATGAGCAATCAACGATTAAACAGTCGTTTGATAAAGGCGGACGACTACTCAGTGTTGAGCAAATCCACAACCAGTCTCAAACCCATAAACTCGCATATAGCTACGATGACTATGGCAGACGACAGTCTCTTAGCTTGCCAGATTCAACAACCCTTTATTATAACTACAATAGTTTTGGCCAGTTAAGTGCTATACAGGTAAAGCGAGCGGATGGTGAGTTAGCAAAACTCGTCGAGCTTGGCTACGACAGCCAAAATAATATCAAAACTCAACGTTTCGGTAATCAGGTTACCCTTAATCAGACATTTGATGTATTTGGGCGTTTAACGCAGCAGCAACTATCGCATCCAGAGCACACATTATTTGATAGCTGTGATTATCAATATGATGCGGTTAATCAACTTATTGCGCGTGAAGAACAAGGCATTAGCTGCCAAAATACACAGTTTGAATACAATAGCCTTGGCCAATTAGTTCAGCAAAATCTAGCTGATGCAAAGTCGGGTACACAAGCGTCAGAAACCGCCAAGCAATTTCAGTGGGACAGCTTTGGTAACCCGATTAGCCAAACTCAAGCGCAGCATGATGAAGCAGTCAATAAACAAGAAGCTAATGATGCTGTTACATATAGCCAAGTGGATGCCGATAGGTTAACCCATTTTGGCGATAGCGATTTTGAATACGATGACTGTGGTAACCAAGTACGCGAAACGGGCAAAGGCATAAAAACGCACCGTGAATACAATGCGTTCAACCAATTAAGCCGCTTTAACAACAATGGCACGCTAACACATTACGACTATGACCCACTGGGTCGCCGTATTGCTAAGCAGACTGAGCATGGCAAGATTGATTATATTTGGGATAACGACCAGTTAATTGGTGAATACCAGCACGGCGAGTATACCTGGTATATCAACCTACCCAATCAATTTCACCCGGTCGCACTGATTAAGCAAGGTGAGCTGTATTACTACCACCTAGACCAATTAAACACCCCACGTTTTGTTACAAACAACAATGCAGAAGTTGTATGGCAAAACCATGCTGATGTGTACGGCTATGAAGAACCAGAAACCCATGCTGGCTTTAATAAAGAAAACAGCTTCACTCAGCCAATACGTTTCCAAGGGCAATATTTTGATGAAGAAAGCGGCCTACACTACAACCGCTACCGCTATTACAGCCCTAAGCAACAACGCTTTATAAATCAAGACCCCATTGGCTTAGTGGGTGGGATAAACCATTACCAATATGCGCCGAACCCGGTTAATTGGGTAGACCCGTTAGGATTGAGTTGTAAGGAAGGGTATGCGGTTGTTAGGCAGTTTATAAATGGGCGCCAAGAGGGACACTTTACGATAGAAGTATTACATAGTGATCTAAACTATGCTACGCACCAAGTTATAACTACTGAAGATTGGAGTGAAACTACTATTGTTAGGGCTGGAGGGTTCAACGAAAAAGGGCATTTAGTGAGGGAAGCAAAAATACCACTGCCAAATGCTGAACTAGCAATCATGACTCAAAAGAATATGATAAGGCAGGAGCTTGGACCTTATAACGTATATGAAAATAGTTGTTTATCGCATGTTGTAGATATTTTATCAGCTGGGGAAGGACCAAAATATGACAAAACGAGAAGAGGTTATTTTCAATTTTTCAAAGAAAATGATTTTGGTCGTTTACCAACAGATTAGGAGGCTTTTATGTCGTTGGTTTATTGTAAAAAGCACGGAGAAACAGGAGGCAATCCATATGTCTCTAAGTTATTGCAAACAGCAGTTTTAAGAAACAAAAGAGTTGAATACGTAAAATTAACCCTTGATTACTATGATAATGATATGATTTTTGATTCTGTGAGTTACTATTTGGTCAAAAATGAAATGCCAGAACCTTTATTAAATTTAGATGTGTATAGCATACGTAATAAATTCGAAGAAGAATATATCGAAACAGTTTTACTTCCTTTGTTTGAAGGTGGAGGCGTTTGTAGTAAATGTTTTAAAGAATGGGTTGGGAATGAAGAGAGTGTTTAAAAGCTACTTTTATGCAAAAGTAATATGAAAATAGTGTGAGTTAATTTATATAGTCAATAGTAATATAAATGTTTTCATTCTAATGGAGTTGAAATGGCTAGTTGATATTTTGGTGTTAAAATTTATTTTCACGTAATTCCATTTAAATATTATTTAGATGGTTTTTTTGAATAAAATCTATTTTTACATTGCTTGAGGAAAGCGTGATAAATTATCTAATAGTCAGCTTATGATGAAATTGTAGCGACGAGTTTAAAATTCTCAATGTTATGATTTTTGTGTTTATAACATGAACTTTTTTGTTGGTTTTAAAAGTAAATTAAATATGTTGGAAAGGATTCAATAATGTTCAATAGTGACTATCATCGTTACAAAGAAAGGGGGTTAAGAGCACGCCTTAGTTTTGAAATGGATCAAGAGCGGCTTTTTAAAAGTATCGATAAGATACCTGGCTTGGCAGGTGCCGGGGTTGTATATATAGATTCAAGTTTTACTGTCGTAGAGTTAAGACCTTATAGTGGCACGTCTTTAGCCCCCACCAAAATAGTACTTCGTGAACAGCCTAGAAATATGAATCAGGCTGAGTTTGCAGGCCATCTTAAAAATAGTCAAAACAATGTACGAGAATCTCGTTTAGTCGGTGAAATTGCTGGAACAGTCTTAAGCTGTAGCGCTGCAGTGTTAGGATGGATCGTTGTATTTGGAAGTGCTGCTGCAATTCCACTCTCTGGAGGGACAAGTTCAGCAGTTACTTATTTGGCTGTAGCAGCAAGTACGGCAAGCTCACTTCAATGTATTAATGGAGGGGTACGAACTTATAACGAGAGCGTAAATCCAGAGTTAAATGATTTGTACGACTCTAAAGAATGGTATCAAAATGTAACCATGGCGTTAGATGTGATTTCATTAGCAGGTGCAGCAGCTGCGGGGGCTGCAACATTAAAAGCTGTGAAATTATTAAAAGCAAATACAAACAAGAGTACAGATGTATTACTAAAAGGGCTTACTCGTAGTGAAAGGAAGCGTTTAACGCAGGATATAATTAGGATGAATCATCCAGGAGTGTCTAATAATATTTTGAAAAGAATGGTCAGAACAGGGCAATTTCCTAAAAGGTATAGTGGACTTCAGATTACACAAGCTTTAAAGCTGCAAATCAAAGATGCTGTAGGTGCATCTATTAGCTTTAGCGGAAGTGCATTATCAGGGGGTGTAAACTCTCTTGCTGTTGGAATTTATGAGGAGTTTAGTAAATAGTGTCAAAAAACTATAGAGTGTCGATATTTCCACCTTGGGAATTATTGCGGTCATTTTTATTTGTTACCGTGCTTTTACTTTTGGGAACTGTTTTTTCTGGAATGACTTTCTTAACGCAATATTTTAGTGCCGAGCCTGAATGGATTATCGGTATTTTGTTTTCTGTTGGCACAGCGTTTTGTCTATTAAACTTTAAAGTGAGTCACGGCTCTTATACGTGTGCAAAAATTTTAAAGTATTACGCGTTATTTTTAGCACTTATTTGTATGCCTGCTTTTATATTAATTGATGGAGCTCCCTATAAAATAGCCTCTGCTATCAATATCGTATTGATGTTACTCGCGTTTTATATAATTAAAAGTGAAAAATACCAAAGTTTAGTTCAATATCAGTTTGATTTTTTTAAGGATATAAAAGAGGCTCGAGCAGCAATTGAGCAAGAAGTGTTGCGCAATAGAAATCAGAATCGAAAGTAATACTATATAATTTTTCAGGGATAAAGCATCTTAGCTTAAAACTGATAATACCGAGAAGGTAACAAATTCTTTCTGTCATAAGTTAAAGGGAGATTTAAGTGTATGTTTGGCTTAATAAAAAAATACGATGTTCATATGTGCTCTGAGGTTAAGGGTTGTATTTTGAATCATGGAGAGCCGGTAAATGGAGCAAGAATACGTCGTGAGTTAACTTATGCTCACTCAGTTGTTGAAGTTGATGAAACGGTAACAGATGCTAATGGCCATTTTTCAATGCCCGAAATATTAATAACGTCAAAAAAGCCTGGAGATATGTTTGTTCACGATGTTGTATTACAACGCATTACAATTTTAAGTAATGAAGAAACGTATGTTTTATGGAACACAAAACAACTTGGTATTGAACCATTCAAAGAGATAGAAGAAAAATTACTTACCCTGAATGGTGATTTAAGTTCACAAGAAGTGCGATTCACTTTTCCCAATAAGAAAAACCCGAGTTTGGAATTCGATGGGTTAAGTATTTGCAGGTGGGAAAATGATTTTGAAGTTTTTGAACTTGAGGATGATGGAACACAATTTTTTAGTAGTTAACTTTTCTAATTAAGGATGAATATGAAAACGTTGAGCCCAACATTGGCAGTTAACCTTGCCGAATTTGCTTATGAAAGTCTTACAGGTAAGTTAGATGTACCTATAGTTCTGGCAAAGCAGTTTCTTTTTAACAGTAAGTCATCACTAAAAGGGGTTACTGGAACCTGTTTGGAGCATGTTTTAAATCATAGTAGTGGCTTTGGGTATATTGGTGAAGGAAGAAACGGTGGTATTTATGAAAATGAAATTGTCATCACTTTCCGTGGTACTGCAGGCATTGCTGACACACTAACAGATTTACATTGCGGAATGACGGTGGGGCCAAACTATAAAGCCGTACATGCAGGTTTTAATCGTACTTTTGAATCTATTAAACCACAATTATCAAAAATACTCAGTAAATTAGGTAGCAGACCAGTTCATTGTGTCGGTCATAGTTTAGGCGGAGCAATTGCAACATTGGCTGCTAATTGGATTAAGGCGCAATTTAAGGTGCCGGTAAAGTTATACACATTTGGTGCTCCTAGAGTCGGCTGCAACCCATTTGCGATTCAAACTGAAACAAATTTAAATGGTATTTACCGTGCAGTACACAGGAGTGATCCTGTCCCTATGGTACCTGTTTGGCCATTTGTACATGCTGGGAGCGAGTATAGGCTTAGTACTTGTGTTTCTTTAACGGGGGCTGCTCACAAAATGGCAGGGAATGCACCAGGTTATATTAATACCGCATCTCGTTACCCAGACTATAAAAGTATGGAAAGAGGCTCATTATCTAATTTGACGATGACACGTTTAAAGTATGTTAATCGCCATCATGCATCATTTAATGCTCACTGGGCAGATAAAATCACGAGCGCACTATTAACGCTCTTACGAGAGAGTGGCAAAATAACAAGCATATTAGCGCAAGGTGTCGTTGCTGGTACCTTAACTATATATGATGCTTTAGCACGTAGTTTGGTTGAAATATCAAAAATGTCCTCGAAATATGCAGAAGATTGCAAAGGGGTGCTAGGCCATATACTTAACTTTGTTGGTAAGCCAGGCGTTACTTTGGTTGATATTACTTATGCCAAAGCGAAGAAAATACTTTATTGGATGCTAGAAAAACTCAATCAGTTAGTAATAGCAGCAGTAAAAGTATCGCCTTATATTGGAATTAGTTAAACAAGGTCATACTGTATGAAGCCCATATACGGTAATTTAGAACTCATGGGCTTTATTCACCTATTTTAAATCAAGAAGTTTAATCTCACAGCAAGGAGCTATAAACGCAGTTAAATGCGCTATAGAAACAGTATGGAACAACAACATCAACAAACACTCACTCAACTAGTTAACGATGTTTATAACAAACCGGACTTAATCGAAGAACATCAGGTTCTTATTCAACCCTTATTAAAAGACTTGCTAGCCAGTGCGCCAGCGGGCTTTGAGGGGATGGCTACGATGATCCATAGTCATTTAGTTAATGGCCTAAAATCCACCAATCCAAACATTCAAAAGTTTGAACTTGAGTCAGGACTTTTAAAGCTTAAGCCTTATTTTCAAAGAATTAATCAGTAATCTACAAAAGCCCGAGTTTAGGTAAACAAAGTACAAGGATGGTTTATGTCATTAATGAATGCGTGCATTTTAATGCTGCTGTTACAGCCATTGTTTATTTACTTTGCGTTATTTGCAAAAGAAGTTGATCTTAATGAAGACTCGCAAGATTCGACTGTCATGCTATTTAACTTTGGTCTTTTGGGTATCACACCTAGT
Organism: Pseudoalteromonas thalassia; assembly: GCF_049257215.1. Classification (NCBI taxonomy): domain Bacteria; kingdom Pseudomonadati; phylum Pseudomonadota; class Gammaproteobacteria; order Alteromonadales; family Pseudoalteromonadaceae; genus Pseudoalteromonas; species Pseudoalteromonas thalassia. Next base: position 249,598 of record NZ_JBMMUE010000003.1, on the reverse strand, counting down.
GTTGCTTATTTTTACATGGAGCAGTTTTGGTTCGCAGTTGGGATGTTAAGTGGCGTCACACTATTAGGTTTAACACTCGCTAAAACTTTAGAGTCAAAGGGCAAAAGGCCATTGGATATCATCCTAACTTTGCGTTTTGTGACGTCGTGGCTGCTTATTTTTGGCGTTATATATTGGTTAATTTCATTATTTACAGGCTCACCAGAAGTTCAGACAACAATTGCTGATACTGATCAGTTAGTTGAGCCATTTTATCAGCTATTTTGGCCTTCATTTTACTATTTAGGTTTAATGGTTTTTACATTTTTACTTAAAGTACTCGAGTTTCGCTTTCAGTTAAAGCCAGCATTATCAGGTACTTTCTTGATACTTGCGGCTGCGTTAATAGGTATATCTCCACTCGTTGATGGCAGTTTTATTCTTGGCTTGTTTATAAATATAGCCATATTTTTTATTTTCTGCTCAATGTGTATAGCAATTGATAAACTAAATGATCCCTCTGGCGGCGCTATTGCTTTCTTCTATGCATATGTATTATCAATGGGAATAGGATTAGCTATTATCGTGAAAATTATATATGCAGTGTTTTTTAGTACTGAAGTCTGATTTTTTAACCTTGCAAGTAGGTTTATTTATCAGTTATTATTTGTACCTGTTTTGTGTTTTTATTCTGCGTGAATTAATAATGTATAAATCAGCATAATAAGGTTTTTGTTGCCATAAATTGCATTGCAAGGAGGCTTGGTGTGTTTTCATCAAGGATTAGTCATTTAGCTATATTAATTGCTACGTTATTTGTTTTATTTACTACAACACAGGTATTTGCGAATATGTTTGGTTTCTTTAATAAAAGTGATTTTATTTTGTCTGCTCCTGTAAAAGGACAGTTATTTGATGGTGGAAAACCTGTTGCAAATACCAAAGTGATGCGTTCACTTACTTACGGTGATGAATATATTGATGAAACAGTAACAGATGAGCAAGGTTATTTTACGTTTTCAGAAAAAACAATTAAAACCAGTAAGCCAGCTAACATGTTCGATAATGACTCATTGGTACAGCACATTTATTTAGAGAATGGCACGCCAGAGGGAATAGTATTGTGGTATACACTTGTGTCACTTCATGAAAACAGTAAAACCCTCAAACGATTACTTGCTGATTTAAAATGCGATATCTCTAAAGAGCCAGAAACATACGATATTCCTATCGAAGAAGATACAAGCCATACTTTTGCGATTTATACATCATGTAAACTTTAACCTAACACGACTCATACAAAGGGAACTTATATGAATACCTTGACGCCTACTCAAGCGGTGCAACTCGCTGAGCTTGCTTATAAAGCAAAAAGTATTAAAACAACAAATTTACTTAATCACTCATTGCATGCATCTTTGCGAAATAATTTTAATTTCTCAATTAACCCAAGTGCTGTACAAGGTGTGTCGGGTGGGTTTTTCTCTCATCTATTTGGTTTAAGCACAGGCTTTGGTTTAGTTGCACACGGAAAAAATGAGTTTCAAGGTGATTCTGTTATCACCATTCGTGGCACAGCCTCTTTAAGAGATGGTTTAACAGACGCAAACTTCGGTTTAAGTGGTGGTTCAAACGGTAGTATGGTCCATGCGGGTTTTAATAAAACGTTTTACACAATGAAGCCGGGCTTGCAAGAGTTTGTAACAGCAAATATACGAGACAAAGTAACAGGATGCGTACATTTAGTTGGCCATAGCTTAGGTGGTGCACTTGCAACGTTAGCGGCAGATTGGATCAAAGCTGAATATTCGTTACCTGTAAAGCTGTATACATTTGGCTCTCCTCGTGTTGGTCTAGATAACTTCTCAAGAGCCGCAACAGGCAGAATCGATAAGATTTATCGTTGTACTCATGGTGCCGATCCTGTCACTAAAGTGCCGTTATGGCCATTTTCTCATGCTCCATATCAGGGCCAAGAAATTCGTTTAGACAGCGGGCAAGGTTTAAAAGGTGCTGCCCACAAACTCAGTGGTACACCTGGCTACATCAATACCGCAAATAGTAATGATTGGGGCAACCTGACAATTCGTGCGAATCATTATCTAAATACACCTGTGCGTTTAAATTTTGAAGATCGTAATCAAGCATCATTCAATTCACATTGGGCAGATAAATTAGGTGCGGCGCTTGTTACCTTATTAAAAGACGCTGGTTATTACAGTGCTGTCGCTGCACAAGCAGCGATTGGAACAGGCCTGACATTTTACGATATGCTTGCTCGAACTTTAGATAAAATTGCGAAAGCATCAGCATCATTTGCTGCACAAACACTGGGCCTCATTGGTCATATGTTGGTTTTTGCTGGTAAAGTTGTTAGCAAAGCCGTAGAACTAACATACAGTGTTATTAAGTGGGCTTTTGACTCGACTCTTGGTGCTCTTTATCGCGCCGCAAAAGACGGCTTAAATGGCTTAGATTAATAACAAAGTGGGCATGCTGAATAGCATGCCCACTTCTTATCATTTTTAGTTTTCTTTTAATGAGCTTATTTGTATTCCATTCTTATTCAGCTCATTTTGTAGCTTTAATGCACTGCTTTTTAAGTTTGGTAGCGTCTTGTTATTTATGCTATCGACCTCTTCATTTAACAGCTCTGAAGCATGTTTAGCCGACATTTTTCTACTGATTGCTGAATCAACAATAAATTGACTTTTGCTATAAAAACGACGAATTTCAGTTAAGAACTCACTGGGCGTTTCTAAAGTCGTGGGGGAATATTGCATGGTTTGCCAAATATACTTTTCGATTGTTGGCTTGTTATATTCAAGTTCAGATTTAGGCGGGCTTTTTGCTAGTAAGTTAGCAAATTTTTTGAGATGTTCAGCATTATCTTTAACTTCATCATATAGAGAGGTTCTAAGATAATAATTATCTTCCATTTTACTGAATGAGTCGAATTTTAAAGCTTGCTCTAAACCACTTTGGGCTGCAAGATAAACCCCAAAAATAGTTGAAAAAACGAGGAATAATTGGTTTAGCCAAAAGCCAGTACTTTTTAGCTCTTTATTATCAACGGTTTTAAATGCGGTGGTTATCTTTGGGGTATTTTTATTTCCTATATCCATTATTAAATTCCTTTTATTATTTTTACTTAGTATTTCACAGCTGTTTGATTTATAAACTTTAATCTCTTTCTAAAAGCACAGCGCCGCTGTGCTCTTCACCTAAATAGTCGTCTTTGTTGTAGATAGGGCATTTTGCCATTGATAAACAGCCGCAGCCAATACAACCGTTAACGCGCTCGCGCAATCGCTGCATGTATTGAATTCGTTCATCTAATTGCGTTTGCCAAACTTTAGAAAGGGCTGCCCAATCTTGTTTAGTGGGTGTCCGTTGCTCGGGTAGGGTGCTTAACGTTTGTTTAATGTCTTCAAGAGTTATGCCCATGGTTTGCGCAGCTTTTATAACGGCAATTCGGCGCAATACATCGGGTTTATAGCGGCGCTGGTTGCCGTTATTACGCCAGCTGCGAATAAGCCCTTTCGACTCATAAAAATGCAAGGTCGAAACTTTTACGCCACTGCGTTTTGCCACAAGGCCAACCGCTAGGTTTGCATCAATAAGTTTCTTATCTGACATAATTTTCTCCAAGGTGTTGACCTAAAGTTAGCTTGAGGTTTTACGCTGCGCACATCATAAAAAAGGAGTGATAGTCATGCAACAAAAACCAATAACAAATACGGTAATTATTTATTCAAGTGCGCGAAAAAAGGGTAATACGAGTTTACAAGTTAATGATTATAAAGCGCAGTATGGTGGCGATGTGGTATGCCTAGATGATTATGTTATCTCGCCTTATTGCTACGATAAGCAATATAAAAATGATGATTTTTATGCGGTATTCGAAGCGCTGTTAAATTATCAACACTGGGTACTGGCATCGCCAGTGTATTGGTATAACACCACACCGCAGTTTAAAGCATTTTTAGACCGGATCACTGATTATATGGATGATGAAACGCTAAGACCAAAACTGAGAACACTGCGTGAAAAGCAGTTTTCATTGCTGTCAAATGCAGGTTCTGCACACGCACCTAACGCGTTTATCGAGATGTTTAAAAGCACCTTCAATTACTTAGGAATGACCTTTAAAGCGCATCAACATATTGATGCTAGTTAAACGCGTCTAAACAAGGTAGGCTAAAGTAAAAAACAACAGGAACTTTCATGAAATCAACACTATTAGGTTTATCTTTAGCCTTATTATCTTCGTTTAGTTATGCAGAGCAAGCTGAGCCTGCTATCAAAGGTTTTGGTTTTTATTATGATGTGCCAAATCATGCGCCAATCTCTGATCAAACGGTGTTCAAAGTGGCATTTGATGTAGCTGATGCGGCAGAAAAAGGGGCGCAGAATAACAAAATGAACTCATTAGCACGGTTCATTAATATGCATATAGCCCATGGTGTGAAGCCTGAGAACATTCAACTTGCTTTAGTTGTGCATGGTGGCGCAAGTGTTGATGTACTGGAAAACAGTTTTTATAAACAGCGCTTTGACAGTGACAATAAAAATCAGCAATTGATCTCACAATTGTTGGCACATAATACCGTTGTGTATGTGTGTGGGCAGTCTGCAACGCACATGAAGGTAAAGCAGCAACAGCTTATTCCTGGTGTGCAAATGGCGTTATCGGCAATGACCGCGCATGCACAGCTGCAACAGCAAGGTTACACACTTAATCCATTCTAATGAATATCTTATGTTTTGGTGACTCAAACACTTATGGTATTTCGCCCGTCGATGGTAAGCGCTTTGCTGCTGATGAGCGCTGGCCTAGTTTACTTGGTATTAAATTAGGTGCCGGTTATCAAGTTATTGAAGCTGGCCAGCCTAATCGCACGCTGGTGAACGACCCGCCTTTCAGTGGCGATAAACTGGGTATTAAGTACTTAGAGCCTTTTCTAGCGGCTTACCATTTAGATGTGATTATTATTCAGCTCGGCACTAATGATTTAAAGCGCCGTTTTGCGCTGTCGGTTGCTGATATTGCCAAGGCACTAGAAGCTTTCATATCAGACATAAAGAAATATTATCTACATCGAGACTTACCCAAAATTATAATACTAAGCGCTCCTAGGGTTTATGAAGTTGGCGCATATCAATCTATTTATGCGGGAGCGGCTGCAAAGTCTAATGAGCTAGTTAAGGCTTTTTCTGAACTGTGTGTGAAACAGCAAACTCTGTTCCTGGATATCACAGCAATAGCTCCGCCTTGCCAGCAAGAAGGTATACATTTAACCCTTGAATCGCATCGAGCTATTGCAGAGCATTTGCTAGAGTTACTAATAAATGAAAAAAGCCACAGGTTTTAACAACTCAGTGGCTTGGGTATTGATTTTACAATCAAGGGATTAGGGAGTTATTTTTAAAACTCGTAGCTAATACTTAAGCGTGTAGTACGCGGCATAATGTAACGACCATTCGGTGCATCAGCATTACGAGGGTCACCTTCTGTTATGCCTTGTTCGTCAGTTAAGTTATCAACCGCTAACTGCACTTTAATACCTTCCATAGGTTCAACAATTAAACCTATGTCTACTTTTTCGTAACCTTCTAAAACAACAGTGTTTTCGTTGTCACCCCAACGATCATCAACCGCTGAGATTGTGCCGTATAAGGTTGCATACATGTCGCTTACTTCAAAGTCATAGCTTGGTGTTACACGTACTTGCCATTTTGGCTGACGTTGGCTTTCGTTACCTTCATTGCCTGGGCTTTCTGTGATTTCAGTTTCTTGAAGTGTTGAGTTTAAGTTAACTGAGAAACCAGATTCATGGTTGTAGTTATAATCAAGCTCAATACCGTATGCTTCGTTGGTTAAGATTTCAGCCGGTACACCCGGGCGACGCACAAAGGTGTCACCTTTTACTTCGTTAGTGAAGAATGTTGCGTAAAAGTCGGTGCTGTCTGTTAATAATTTATAACCAAACTCGGCTTGTGTTACCTCTTTAATTAGCTTTTCGCCACCTTCATATGCACTAAAGTTATCGCGGAAGTCGTCGAAGTAAGGCATTTTATAACCGCGGTTTACGCGAGCAAATACGCCCATGTCATCGGTAATTGAATAGTTAATACCTGTTGTCCACGATGTTTTGCTTTCGTCATATTGAACAGACTTAGTGATCACACCGTCAAGACCTTCATCAACTGAGTATTCCACTTCGTGGTTTTCAAAACGAATACCTGCATCAAGCGTAAAGTCATCGTTGAATTTATATCGAGCTGTTGTGTAAAACGCATTGGTGCGTGCATCACCTGTTGAATTGATATCGTAGTTAAAGCCACAACCATCATAGCTTTCATTACACTCAATACCAGTCAGTAGTTCGCCGCCAGCTTCAAGTACGTGATATGCTGTGTTGCCTAAGCTCCACCAGTCATTTGCTGATGTGCTTGCTGTATAGTAACCAAATGCCAGTGATAAGTTATCAAGCTTTTTAGCAAATGCTAAATCATTGGTGAATGCGCTGATCTCTTTTAATACTACCCAACGGCCAAGTTGTTGCACCGCCGTGTCTGCGCCGTATTCTGTTCCAGTTACTGCACCTGTTGCTGTTACACCGTTTTCAGCTACTGCACCAACAGTTGTCGCTGAGCCTGCCGGTACTAAGCCGTATGTGTTAGCATCACCCTTGGTGAAGTTAAAGCGATCTGTAAAGCTCCAGCCGTTATCAAATTCAAGTTTGATACTACCGCCAGAAACATGACCTTTCCAACCACGGCCTTCACCTAAGTCGATTTGTCGTTCGTCATTATTTGGGCCTGTGTAAATAGTTGCTTGGCGATTTAAAGTACCTAGTTGCGTGTACTCAGCATCAATACCGTCAACATTCAGTGGTGTTGGTAAGTACCAAGCACCGTGGTCATCTGTTTGACGGGTGTATAAATTAATGGTGCCGTTTTCTAACTCTTTAGTGATATTAATTGTGAACTGGCTGCCTTTTTCTGATGTGAAACCAGCATCACGAATACCTGGTGAGCTTTTAACATAACCACCCACCATAAAGTATAGATCATCAGAAATCTCACCACTTACCACAGCATCAAGTCGCTGCAAGTCATAATCTGAGGTCGTGTATTTGAAAACACCTTCGGTGTATTCACCACCACGCTTTAAGCGGAAATTCGTTGTTAAACCAGGCTGGCCGTTTGATACAACAGGGTTTGGACCACCACGCAGTGCTTCCATTGTTTCAATGGTTTCATCTAAACGGAATAACGACGAGTTTTCTAAAAATGATAAAGTTGGTGCAGGGTAAATTGGTGAGCCTTCAAGACTCAATGTTAAAAATGGCGCATCGCCACCACCGGGAAAACCACGCACAAACACGTTTGCGCCAGATTCACCACCTGAACTTTCTACCCACACACCTGGTACGGCTTTAAACAAGTCAGCTGTACTTTTTGGCGATAGTTTAACAATTTGATCGGCATCAATGTTTGTCACGGCGTAACCAGCGTCGATTTTACGAACACCGATACCGGCAGGTGTGCCCGATACGACAATTCGTTCTACTTTTTCATTTGCTGATTTTTGCGGCTGCTCTTCGGCCATTGCAGTTTGGCCGCTGATTGCTAGCAGGATTGCAGAGGCTAATGCACTGCGAGTATATGTTGTTGTCATCATTGTGTGTTCCCATTTCCTTTTGTGTGTAAAGCAAGTTATTGAAACGATTTTTGCAATTGTTAATGCCTTGCTTTTTTAAACCATAAAGATCAATGCAAACGTTTGCAAATGGTTTTTATAACTTTTTGTTGTAAATTTGAACACAGGATTAGAGTATGAAATGCGTGCTACTGAAAAAATATTATCTGCTGAAACGCAGCGGTTTAGTTAAAATGATGTTATATTGCTGGCACATATTCTAAGGACAGCACCCAGTGTTTTAGCATTATGAATGAAAAAAAATTGAAGCTCGCTGATCTGGCTAAATTAGCAGGGGTTTCGACATCAACTGTGTCTCGCGCCCTGAATGATAACCCATTGATTAAAAAGGAAACAAGGGTAAAACTTCAACGCTTAGCCAAACAGCATAATTTTAGTTTAAACACTGCTGCAAGTCGTTTACGAACACAAAAAACCAATGTTGTTGCCGTGATAATTAACCTAGATGGGGACACCGAGCAGTCTATAAATGACCCTTTTCTACTTAAAGTTGTTGGCGAAATTAATCTTGCATTGAATAAATTTGGCTTAGAATTACTGCTTTCAAACTCATTTATGGCGAGCGACGATTGGGCCAACTACTTCATAAATAGTCGTCGTGCTGACGGTCTTATAGTAGTTGGGCAGGGTAAGAATCAAGCAAATATCGAAGCTGCAGCAGATGCTGGTGTGCCCCTAGTGGTTTGGGGAGATCCTAAATCGCCCAGCAATTACCCTATTGTAGGGAGCGATAATTATTTAGGTGGTCGGCTTGCTACTGAGCATTTATTGAATAAAGGAGCCAAGAATATTTTGTTTTTAGGCGATCCTGGGCATGCCGAAATAGGTGAGCGCCACCGAGGTTATTTAGATGCGATAGCGAGTGCGAAAGCCACACCTCATGTGGTTTCTATTGATATTACAAGCGGCGCTTCTTACAAAAGTATAAATAAACTCTTGGTTGAAAAAGGCCTATATTTTGACGGTATTATGGCATGTAGCGATATGGTGGCACTTGGCGCTATGAAAGCGTTAAAAGAGCGTTATATTAGTATTCCAAATGATGTCGCTTTAGTCGGTTTTGACGATATCGCAATGGCAGATATCAGCCATCCTTCCTTATCAAGTATTAAACAGAATACGCAGCGTGCCTCAGTTATTCTTGTGGAAAAATTAATAGCGCAGTTTTCGGGGCAAACAACTACCTCTCAAGTTGTTGATATTGAATTAATTTGTAGACAATCCAGTCAGCGTTGATTTGGGCTGTTGTTAAATATTTGTTTAAATGCGTTTGCAAACGTTTGCATTTGCTTGATTGCTAAACTAGACTAAATAAAAATAATCTTAGGTTTGAGTGAATGAATCCGATCAGAATAACAGTCGCATTGGCGTGCAGCTATTTTGTATTTGCTATTATGCTAAACAGTGTCGGTACTGTTATTTTGCAAGCAATAAATAGTTTAGGTGTGACTAAGACAGACGCATCTGTTTTAGAGGGTTTTAAAGACTTAAGCATAGCAATTGTTTCATTCTTAGTTGCGTCGTTTATTCCTCGGGTTGGTTATAAAATCGCGATGTTGGCTGCCTTAGTTTTTGTCGCTGTTATGTGTTTAGTTGTACCAACAATTGCACAGTTCTGGGTACTAAAGGCACTGTTTGCAGCAATTGGTTGTAGCTTTGCAGTGATGAAAATTTCTGTTTATTCAGTGATTGGCCAGGTAACAGACAGTGCTAATAAGCACTCAGCGTTGCTAAACACCATTGAAGGGGTGTTTATGCTAGGTGTGTTAGCAGGCTATTGGATCTTTGCTTTATTTATCGATCCAAATGATGTGCAGAGCACTCATTGGTTAAATGTATATTATTTGCTTGCCTTGATTGTTGCCGTAGCCTTTTTAGCTGTTTTTACAGCACCAATTAAATCACCTGAATTAAAGGGCTCGAACTACTCACAAATTCACGCGTTTATTGACATGCTAAGGCTTGCGTATAAACCGTTGGTGTTAATTTTTATTATCAGTGCCTTTCTTTATGTATTAATCGAACAGGGAGTAGGTACTTGGTTACCTACTTTTAATAATCAAGTTTTAATGCTCCCCGTTGATGTAAGTATTCAGCTAGCAAGTATATTTGCTGCGGCGCTTGCGCTAGGTCGCTTGGTTGCTGGTCAATTACTACGCTATCTAAATTGGTTTAGTATATTAATCAGTTGCTTAATATCTATGGCTGTACTGGTTTTACTTGTATTACCTATGACGCACATCGTTGATGGTAGCCAAGTAAAAACAATATTTGATGTACCACTTGCGGCATTCATGTTACCCCTGATTGGCTTTTTTATGGCACCGATTTATCCGGTACTTAATTCAGTTATGTTGAGTTCGTTAGCTAAGTATCAGCACGCAGCAATGACCGGACTGATAGTTGTTTTTTCTGCTCTTGGAGGGACTACTGGCTCAATTATTACAGGGTTGGTATTTGATAAATTTAGTGGCCAACATGCCTTTTATTTAACTTTGGTACCTATTGCATTGTTATTGGTGAGTGTTTCAGTGTTCAAGAAACACACGTTAAAACCTCTTTCTCATACAACTTCTTCAGCTGAACAATAAAGGGTATTTATGAGCTTTCTTGATAGTCAATTATTTAAAGATGTGCAGTTAGAAGAGGTGTTTGCCGATTCTAAGATGTTTGCTGATGCCATTCCTAATTTGTCTTGGCAAAGTGCTTGTGAATTATATGTGCTCGTTGGGCCTTTGAGAGGCGAGGAGCTTCGTGAGTTTGTAATGACTCATTTTATGTTTGCCGACCAAACAATCCCAACAGCTAAGATAGATACTTCTTCAGTACAACAGTATATTGCTGATTTATGGCCTCACTTACACCGAAGTGCAGATACAGACTTATCAAGCTCATTGTTACCGTTGTTTTATGACTATATTGTGCCTGGTGGACGATTTCAGGAAATATATTATTGGGACAGTTATTTTACCGCATTAGGCCTTGAGGATATTGGTGATCTTGCAACAATAGAAGCAATGGTAAACAACTTTATTGACCTGCAAAATCGCAATGGTTGCATACCAAATGGTAATCGAATTTATTACAGTAGTCGTTCACAACCACCTGTATTAGCACTCATGCTTACTATGCTTTGGAAAGCTAAGTATCAGCATCAGGATGATTTAACTTGGCTTGCAAGTGCTATTGAAGCTTTAGAGTCTGAGTATCAATTTTGGATGCAAGATTGTAGCGAATTATCAACGCAAACACCTTTAATAAAGCGAGTTGTTAGAATGCCTGATGGCGCAATTTTAAACCGTTATTGGGATAGCTCTACAACTCCTCGACCTGAATCATTAAAAGAAGATTTACACGATGCTGAAGGTCTCGATGAGGTACAAAAGTTAAGTTATTTTCAACATATACGAGCGGCATGCGAGTCAGGATGGGACTTCAGTAGTCGCTGGCTTGTAGATCATCATGATTTAAAAACGATTGAAACCACCAATATCGTCCCAGTTGACCTAAACTGTTTGCTTTATAACCTTGAAAGAACACTTGGAGACTTTTATAGACTGCTGGGTAAGGATCAAAAATGTCATTCCATAGAAGAATTAGCCGCTCTTCGTTTGCAAGCAATTGACCAATATTGTTGGCATAGTGAGGCTGGGGTATATCGAGATTTTAATATTCGTTTAAATCAGCAAAGTGAGGTTGATTCATTGGCAACAGCGGTGCCGTTGTTTGTTGGCGCAGCGTCTGCTAGGCAAGCCGAACAGGTAAAACAAAAGCTGATGTCAGAGTTTTTAAAACCGGGTGGATTAGTAACAACTTTATGTAGCACTTCACAACAATGGGATAGCCCTAATGGCTGGGCTCCTCTGCAGTGGTTTGCTGTAAAAGGGCTCTTTGATTATGGTTATGTTAGTGAAGCGCAGGCAATTATGAAAAATTGGTTGAGCATGATTGAAATGCGTTTTACTGAAGATAAGTGCTTATTAGAAAAATATAACGTTTGTGATTTAGTTAGTCGAGCCGGTGGCGGTGAATATACTGTGCAACAAGGGTTTGGCTGGACAAACGGGGTGACATCTCGCTTTTATAAATTACTAAATAGCACGCTTTAAAGGTATTGGTTTATCACTTCAAGCAATTCTCGCAGCTGTAAGTATATTGCACGAGTTCAAGCTGTTCTCTTAAGTTGTTACAGTCATAGTTACAGCTTAAGGGATAACCCTATTGGCAAGTAATTGTTTGTTCTTAACAGTTAATTGTCTCTTCTTAAAAGCATAGCTTCATTATGCGAAACTCCTTCTCTATTATTTGTATTACAAAATGAAAATTACAGCAAAGCTGTGTATAATCTGCGCCTTTTAATTTGTTTATTAAATTGTCGTTTTGATGTGGGGTTGTTGGTGAAAGCATTGCTTAAACAGCATGGTGTAATTTTTATTCTTCTAAGCATGCTAACGGGATTAATGGGGGCATTCGTTAACCCTTTGATGAGTTTATTCATCATAGAAGGGCTACAGACACCACCCGTTTATTTGGGTGTTTATATGGTAGCAGTAACTATTACGGGGTTAATTATTAGTCAGTGGCTGGGTGGTATGGCTGATAAAGGAACTAGTGCACGTAAGTTATTTATGGTGGCTGTATCAGGTATGGTTTGTGCGTTAGTGACCTTTGCTAATGCCACTGCATTTTGGCAAGTGTTACTTGCGGGCGTGTTATTTCTAGCTATGGGAAATGCAGCAATTCCGCAAGTGATGACCGTGGCAAGGCAATGGGCAGGGCGTCAACAGAACATCGACATCACCAGTTTTAATTCACGTTTACGTGCCGCTATTTCTTTTGCTTGGGTGGGCGGCCCGCCGCTTGGCTATTTGTTAGCCACGGGAGGCGAGTTTAGCCGCTCGTTTTACTTTGCTGCAGCGTGTGCATTGGTTGCGCTTATCTTTGCATTTAAGTTCATTCCTGACTATAGCGCTAAAAAGTCACAATATAGCTCAGAGCCAGCAGCCGCTGCGAGTTTATCATTTTGGTTGATGGGCTTAGCTATTATGCTTGGCTCAACGGGCAATATTATGTATTCATCGGCACTGCCGCTCTATAGCATTACTGAACTAGGATTTGCTGAGCATACGCCAGGGCTATTTATGGGTGTTGTGGCACTGTTAGAAATTCCTATCATGCTGTATGGGGCAAAGCTTGCTAAAAGATACAGTAAGGTTTCGATGCTTGTAGTCGCATTTTGTTGCGCCATTGTATTTTATTTAGGGGTGTTTTTTGCCACGCAGGTATGGCATTTAATCGCGCTGCAAGTTTTAAATGGCCTGTTTTACGGTATTTTTGCGGGCATTGGTTTAACCGTATTACAAGATCAGCTTCCAGAGCGTATAGGGTTTACTTCGGCGTTTTACACGAACGCGATTAAATTAGGGGTTATGTGTGGGGCAGGGGCAACAGGAGTTATTGCACAGTTTCACAGCTTTAGATTTGCAAGCCTAGGTTCAATGCTTGCTGCAAGTTTAGCTTTAGGCTGCTTAATACTGTTTAGTTATGTCAAAAGAAAAGAGCAACAACCTAGTCTTATACAAAGCCCTTTTGTTGCTGTTAGTAAGAACACATAAAACGCAAAAAGCCCAGTAAATACTGGGCTAAAAGAGGGAGGAGAGGTATTAATAAAAAGAATATTTTAAAGTAAGCGACGTTGTACGGCCGTTAATAGTACGGGCGCGAATAATGTCGTTATCTGGTACAGAGCCTTCTTCTGCTTCTGTGATACCTACGGTGTCGAACAGGTTGTTCACGTTAAGCGATAGGCTTAAGTTTTCAGACAGGTTGTAACTTACAAAGCCATTCACTTGTGTATAGCCATCAAATTTAAGATCGTTACTGTCTTGTGCGTAAGCATCCGTTGTACCAATAAAGCTCAGGCCAGCAGCACCTTTGTCAAAGTTGTAAGTTGCCATTAATGAGTAGATTAGGTCAGCTTGACGACGTGGTGTATTACCAACTAACTCTGGCGATAACGCATCTTTAGCAATTTCTGCATCTGTCCAAGTAAAGTTACCACGGAAGTCCCAATCACCAACGTAGTACGTTGATTCAACCTCAATACCTTTTGCTTCATATTCACGGTCAAAGAATTTTTGTGATGTTGCTTCAAAGTTTTGCTCTTCAGTTTCTGCGTAGAATGCTGTTGCAAATACTGATAGTGAATCAAAACGTTTTTTCACACCGAACTCATATTGATTTACTTCATCAATTGCATCGGCTTCGGCAACTGAACCGTCAGCTTCTACTTTACCGAATAGTAAGCGGTCTGCATTTGCGCGGCCACCTTTACTTAAGCGGGCAAATGTCGCAAAACTTGGGTCAATTTGGTAGTTCGCACCAATTGAGTATGAGCTGTAGTGCCAGTCGTAGTTAACGATGCTTGGATTTGCGTTATCAATACCAACAACATTTTGCTCTGGAATTGAGATGGTACCGTCGCCGTTCATATCAATCGTAGATGTAACTGCACCTGCGTAGTTGCCACGTGCTTCGCCTGAATCATAGCGAGCACTTGCATCAATGCTTAAATCGCCAAACTTAGTGGCTAAGTTAATGTAAGGTGCGCGTGTTTCGTATTCTGTGTCGTAGTTACGTTGACAGCAGTTACCCCAGTATGGAGTACCATAAGCGTACAAGCCATTATCAGAGTAGCTATCGCCATTAGCAGCGGTAACATCAAGTAATGCTGCGTTGTCGCCTTTTAGCTCCATAACGTACGAGTTCCAAAGCCAAGACATATCAATTGATTGGCTTGATGCAAAGTAACCAAAAGTAACACTAGTGTCATCAGAGAACGACTTAGTTAACTTAAGATCATTAACAATTGAACCCATGTCATTTAGCGTTACATCGAATGTGTGAATACGCATTGCTAAATCGTCATCGCCGTAAGCTTCGCCTGCTGAGCCACCATTTGCATAAACAAGTGATGCACCATCACCAGCAATGCTAGAGGCAATAGAGCTTGCAGATGCAACTTCAGCTGGAATAAGAGAAATAAAGTTACCGCTCACTGACGATGTTCTAAAGCGGTTTTCGATACGCCAGTCGTTTTCTAAATCAAATGCCGCTTCAAAACCGACTGAGGTAACAACCGGATTCATACCGTCGGTCATATCGCCAGTACTAATTTGGTTATCGCCATTTAAACGCAGAGTTTGTGTGAAAAGTGCTGAATGCGGCGTATCTGATTGCGAATCAAAGCCTGGGATTGAATCGCCATCTGAGTACATTGGCATAGGTAGGTAACCTACGCTTTTATCATCAAGGTGTTTAAAGTAAACACGAACATAACCGGCATCAAATTCTTTAGTCAGGTTTGCCTTAATTTGACCACCTTTATTTGATGTATAACCGGTTTCACGTGGGCCTTCACCTTGGCGAACAAAGCCACCAATGTGGTAGCGCACACTGTCGTTTAAATACGTACCATATTCAAATTCAGTACGAATAGAGTCATAATCAAGGCCAACCGTGGTTGATACGCTACCTGACTCGTTCTCACCCGTTTTTGAAATAAAGTTGATGATACCGCCTGGTGCGTCACTTGCTGCTGTCGAAGCTGAGCCACCACGGATTGATTCAACACTTTGTACTGTTGAATCTAAACGCATGAAGATATCTGCATTACCAAAGGCAATATCGCCAAACTGCATAACAGGTAAGCCATCTTCTTGTAGTTGCAAGAACTTAGCACCACCCGATGCAACCGGTAAACCACGTACTGCGATATTCGCGTTACCTTCACCACCTGTTGATTCTGAACGAACACCCGGGATTGTTCTGAATGCTTCTGCTGTAGAGCGTGGTGTTGATACTTCAATTTCTGCTAATGTAACACTGCTAACCGATGAACTTGATGCCATAATCGTTGTACGGCGCGGTACACCTGTTACAACGATTGTTTCAAGGCCGCTTTTTTTAGCCTCTGCTGGTTGTGCTTGCTCTTCGGCGTGTAAGTTTTGGCTTACTGCTAGCGCAAGCGCGCTTAATGTGTAAAGGGCATGTTTGTGTGTTGTCATAATGTGCCTCGTGTCAATCCCAGATGGTTTGTTGTCTAAATTGTTATCTTAATCGATTAAGTAAAGATAACAATAATTTTACACAGTGCAAGTCTTTTTAGCGAAAAACTTGCACAATTTATGTTCGATAATTGATTTTTAACGATTTTTATTTAGTGGCTTAATGCACTGTGCTGCGCTAAAGCTTGCTCAGCAGGGTTGCGTAAGTAGTTATATAGCATGGCTAAAAACAGTAAACATGCGAAACCTGTTGCGAGATAAAACCCATAACGAATGTGGCCAAAGAAATCACTGATCATACCCATAAGAAGTGGGGCTGCAGCTGCAGATAATGCAGTGAAAAACAGGATGACCCCAGCTACCGCACCGTGCTGCTGAACGGCAAAGCAAGAAATACCTTTCGAGTTTAAGGTTGGGTAAATCATTGACATAAACAGACCTGACAAGGGTAATAAGAATATTGCCCAATCAACACCACCAAATATTAAGCCTAAATAACATAGTGCGATCCCTAAGCTTAAATACAGCATCGCCGCTTGCCAGCTTAAGTGGTTTAAAAGCCATACCGCTAAGAAACGTCCCGCAGCGCGTAAAATAAAAAATAAGGTCAATGCGTAGGTTGCCAGTAATTGCCATGGGCCAGTGTAATCGCCAAGTAGAGTAGGCATCCACACATAAATAGCCACTTCGGTTGCTACATAAAGGGCAATCGCTAAAGAAAAACCAAGTGCGTAAGGGTTTTTCATCATGCTCATAGTAGTGGCAAGGGAGGCAGGTTTTGCGTGTTCTTCTTGCTTTTTAGGTTTAGGGTAATCTGCACGCCAAGCTATAATGGTTAAAATTAAGCATAAAACCCCTGCAATAACATATAGGTAAGTCCAGCTAACTTTTTGCGTAATTAAAAAGCTCACTAAAGCAGGGCCTACGATAGCACCGATACCAAAAAAGCCTTCGACTAAATTCATGGTTTTTGTGTGCTCTAAATTGTTTTTAGAGATATCACCTAACAATGCTAAAGCACCTGTTTTGAATAAACCAATAGCAAGGCCAATACAGCTAAGTAGCACTACAAATATGCTAAAGCTGCTGCTTATCGCGAATAAAAAACAACTAATCGTAAATAAACCCAGGCCCAACATTATCGTTTGTTTACGGCCAAAACTGTCGGCAAGAAATCCTAAAAATAGGCCACTAAAAGCAATCAGTGCCATTGGGGCATAATGGAATGCACTAGCTTGTGTCATGCTGAGGTCAAATTCTTTTATTAACTCAGGAATGATCATACCAACCGCATCAGAGGTCATGGCAAACATAAAAAACATCATGTATGTCAACCATCTAATCATTTGCAAAGGATCGTGTGTTCTATTCATTGTTGTATCCTCATGTGAAGGCTTACACCTTTACTATGTATCTTAGTGTATAAAAGTTGTAAAAACTGCTTGAATAATTTGCTGTCGTGGTTAAAGATATATCTTAATCGATTAAGTTTCAACTTGGTATTAACAATTATGATCAACAATAAAGTGCAATTAATCACCTACGCAGACCGTATTACCGGTCAAGGTATTGATGAATTAAGTAATTTATTAAATGGCCCACTTAACAATGTGTTTGCAGGTGTACATTTGTTGCCATTTTATAATCCGATTGATGGCAGTGATGCTGGCTTTGATCCTATTGATCATAGTGAAGTAGACTCGCGTCTTGGTAGCTGGGAAGACATCAAAGTGCTTGGTGCAAACTATGATTTGATGGCTGACTTGATTGTTAACCATGTTTCAGCACAGTCGTTTCAATTTAAAGACGTGCTAGCAAAAGGCAAACAATCTGAATTTTGGGATTTATTTCTAACCAAAGACGATGTATTCCCAAATGGCATGTCGGAGGCTGAACAAAAAGCGATTTATCGTCCGCGTCCAGGTAGTTGCTTTACACCAATTAAATGTGGAGATGGCCAAACCTATGATTTTTGGACCACATTTACCGATAACCAAATTGATATTAATGTGAAATCAACAGCAGGCATTGAGTATTTAAACACTGTACTTGGCAAATTTGCTGATAATAATGTCAACATCATTCGTTTAGACGCCGCTGGTTATGCTATCAAAGAAGCAGGCACTAACTGTTTTATGCTGGACGAAACATTTGAGTATTTAAATAAGCTTTCAGCACAGGCAAATGATGCTGGTATGGAGACTATTGCCGAAATTCATAGCCATTATCAAACTCAGGTAGCAGTCGCAAAACGTGTAAATATGGTATATGACTTTGCACTTCCACCGCTTATTTTGCACAGTTTATTTAGCAATGATGCGCAAGCATTGGTGAATTGGCTAACAATTTCACCGCGTAACTGTTTAACAGTGCTTGATACTCATGATGGCATTGGCATTATTGACGCAGGTCCAATGGGTGATAAACCAGGCTTACTAAACGCCGATCAAATTGATAACTTGGTTGAAACCATTCATGAAAAAAGTGATGGGCAAAGTCGCCTTGCAACAGGGGCTGCAGCCAGTAACGTTGATTTATATCAAGTAAATTGTACGTATTATAATGCCCTGGGTGCAGATGACTTTGATTATCTATTAGCGCGTGCGATTCAATTCTTCGCGCCAGGTATTCCACAAGTTTATTATGGCGGTCTGTTCGCTTGTGAAAACGATATGGAATTACTGGCACGTACAAATGTTGGCCGTGATATCAATCGTCCTTATTTAAATGCACAAGATATTGAAGCTGCTCTAGCAAAACCTGTGGTTAAAGGATTGATTAAACTTATTCAATTGCGAAATGAGCACCCAGCTTTTAACGGTGAATTCACAGTGAACGGTGAAGGCAGTGTGTGTCGTTTAAGCTGGCATAATGATACCAGCTCAATTGAGTTAAAAGTCGACTTTACTAGCCGTGAAGTGTTCATTGTCGATCACCGCGACAGCGAACAAAGCATAGTTGATTTGGCTGACTTTTTAGCTTAACTACTTTGCCCCAATTGCAGTTGATAGTCGATTTCGGCTGTTTGCTGCTCTTTCGATAAAAATAAGGTCGCTGCTAAGCGGCCTTTTTCTTCGCTGTTTTGGTGAACAGTCGTAAGCTTTGGCACAAATCGTTGTCCTTCATCGATGCCATCAAAACCAACAATTCTGACATCTTCTGGAATCGATAAGCCCATTTTTAATGCTTCACGCATTGCAGCAAGGGCGATTAAATCACTCATACACAACAAAACGTTTGGTCTTGGTGTGCTGCTAAGCGCTTCTTTGGCGGCAATACTAGCAAAACGCTCACTACTTTCTGGAATATTCCATGTTCTATCATCACCAAGGGTGATGCCAGCATCACTGATTGCTTGGTGATAACCGCGTAGTCGCTGATGAGCGATAGACTGACCAGCTTCAAACTCGTGATGCTCGTAAACTCGGCATAGTACGTCGTTATCAAGTAAGCGCAGCCCTAAAATTGCCACCCGATCATCATTTTTTTGGAGTGCGTGTTTGGCAATATCAAAACTGGCTTGTTGGTTATTAACGTTTACCGAGGCATCGCGACCGATATTAAAATCAACTGTCACCACATGTTTTGGTACTTGTTTCAATTGTTCAACAAGTTGCTTATTACGAGGGCGGCCATAACAGATAAAGCCATCTACAAAATCGACTACGCTATTTAGGTTATTGCTATTACCAGAAAATAATAAAAGGTTAATGCCATTTTTTTCGAGTACCGCCGATACGCCCCGCATAAAGCTGCTTGCAACCGGATCTGATACCATGTATTCAACACTGTCTGGCAACACCAAGGCAACGATATTAAAGGTCCCTCTGCGCAGTGATTGCGCCGCTTTGTTAGGGCCAAAATAGCCGAGTTTTTTACAGGCAGCCAAAATCTCCTCGCGGCGAGATTTTGATAGTTGATCAGGGCGGTTAAACGCATTTGATACGGTGGCATTTGAAACGCCTAACTCTTGGGCAATACTTTTTAGCGTCCAATTTTTTGGCTTGGGCATTATCGTCACTTAATCGATTTACTTACCTGTAAATTACCATATAAAGAGTCGAAAAAAAGTGTTTTTAGTCATAAAAATAGGCGTACCATAAAAGAATGAGAGAACAGGTCATAAAAAAGGTAAAGAGCGAGTGATTTCTAAGTTACCAAAATGGGTTGAAGTAGGCGCATTTATTTTGGCATTGGTTGCCGGATGCGTGAATACGGTTGGTTTACTTAGCTTTGAGCATCAAGCGGTATCGCATTTATCGGGAACTGCAACCTTGCTTGGCGCAGATCTGATGCATGGCAATAGCCTTGATGCTTTACATTTATTAGGCGTATTACTGTCATTTTTAGTAGGGTCTGGTATTGCTGGGTTTTTACTGCACAGTTCAGCACTTAAGTTAGGGCGTCATTACGACACCGCACTATTTATTGAGGCAGGGTTTTTACTCGGTGCACTTTGGTTACTGTGTAATGGCTCTGGCTACGGGCACTTTTTAGCTTCTGCGGCATGTGGGTTACAAAATGCATTAGCAACAACTTACAGCGGCGCAATTGTTCGCACTACCCATGTAACTGGTATCTTTACCGATTTAGGTATTATGTTTGGTCGAGTTTTCCGCGGTGAGGCGCTTGATCAACGTAAGGCTAAACTGTTTGGCCTAATCATTTTAGGCTTTATCTTTGGTGGCTTAGCTGGGGCATGGTTATTTGCTAAATTAAGCTTTGCAGCGCTTTATGTGCCAAGCGCCATTTGTATATTGTTGGCATTTACCTATCGGGTTTATTCTCATCGAAACCCAAAAATTAATGATTAGCGATACTTTTGGGGGTTGCGCCAAAGGCTTGTTTAAACACACGACTAAAATGGCTTGGGTTATTAAAGCCTAACTGATAACAAACTTGGCTAATCGCTTCACCTTTTTGAAGTAGTTTATACGCTTTTTGTAAGCGTAATTGCTGTTGCCAAAGAGCTGGCGTAACACCAAACGCTAGCTTAAATTGCTGATAAAACTTACTGCGGCTCATACACGCTATCTTACATAACACATCAATATCAATATTCTCAGCAAGGTGCTGTTCAATATAACTAATTACATGGCTTAGCGGGGTTGCAAGCTTGCCTTGTTTACAGCTTGCTATCATTAAATCTCGGCTTTGCTGCTGTAACAGGCGGGTTATCAGTTCATTGAGTGATAAATCAATTAAGTAATCCCGGTGTTGCTCATTTTCACTAAACAGGGTGATCATCCGTTCAAGTAGTTGTTGAGTTTGCTGGTTATGCTGGGCATGAACTAGCTTTGCTTGATATTGGAAAAAGTCATCCTGTGTAATTTGTTGGTTAAAATTAAGAGCATCAACTACTTGGCTTATCTTATCGGTACTGATTTCAATCGCTAAACAGGTTGTTGGTTGATTAAGAGACGCATTAGGGAAATCGATTAACACCCCTTGCTCTGGAGCAAGCACAAAAGACTGGTTTGGCAAAAATTCTTCATGATAATCACTGTCGGCAACATGCATGATTTTTTTGCCGCTGATCATGCCACAAAATAGTAACTCAGTGGAATGTAAGGCCACTTTTTGCGCATCTAAATAGGTGTCGTAAATACTTAACTCAGCATGCTCGCCAGCAAAACTAACTTTATTTTCAATAAGCACATCAATACGTTGTCGTTTTTTATCTAAACTTCTGTTGCTAACTGATGTGTTCATTGTTGCCTCGCTGTTGCCCTAAATTCTGGACAAATAGTCAAAAAGTCTGGACTAGGAATCAAGTGTGTTTTCAGTAACTGAGCTAACTTCAAATGCTAGCGGTTCATTAAACAATAACCTACCGCATAATTTAGTCAATGCTAAATGAAACACAACAATTTGAAGAGAGAACACATTATGATTTATGCAAACCCAGGTAGTGAAGGCGCAAAAGTTAACTTTAAAGCGCAGTACGAGAATTATATTGGCGGCCAGTGGGTTGCCCCTGTAAAGGGTGAATACTTTGAAAACATTAGCCCAGTAAACGGTAAAGTGTTTTGTAAAGTACCTCGCTCATCAAAAGAAGATATCGAACTGGCACTTGATAAAGCACACGATGCAAAAGCAGCATGGGGAACAACGTCAGTCACAGAGCGAAGCAATATCTTATTAAAAATTGCCGATCGCATTGAACAAAATCTAGAAATGCTCGCGGTTGCAGAAACTTGGGATAACGGTAAAGCAATTCGTGAAACACTTGCAGCAGATGTGCCACTCGCGGCTGATCATTTTCGCTATTTCGCAGGCTGTGTGCGCGCGCAAGAAGGTTCAATCGGTGAGATAGACGAAACCACGGTTGCCTATCATTTTCATGAGCCATTAGGTGTAGTAGGGCAAATTATTCCTTGGAATTTTCCATTGTTAATGGCTGCGTGGAAGCTTGCTCCAGCTCTTGCTGCGGGTAACTGTGTTATTTTAAAACCAGCTGAACAAACGCCTGCATCAATTTTAGTACTGCTTGAAGTAATCGGTGATTTATTACCAGCAGGTGTATTAAATGTGGTGAATGGCTATGGTAAAGAAGCAGGCGAGGCTCTGGCAACCAGTACTCGAATTGCGAAGATTGCCTTTACAGGTTCAACACCCGTAGGGTCGCATATCTTAAAATGTGCAGCTGATAATATTATTCCTTCGACGGTTGAGTTAGGTGGTAAATCGCCAAATATTTTCTTTAATGATGTTATGGAAAAAGACGATGAGTTTTTGAGTAAGGCTGTTGAAGGAGCTGTACTTGCGTACTTTAACCAAGGCGAAGTTTGTACGTGTCCGTCGCGTTTATTTATTCAAGAAGATATTTACGAGCAATTTATTGAGCGTGTACTTGCCCGCACTTTACAAATTAAACGGGGTAACCCTCTTGATACTGAAACCATGGTAGGTGCTCAAGCATCACAAGCTCAGTTTGATAAGATCCTAAGCTACATCGAAATCGGTAAAAAGGAAGGGGCAGAAGTCCTTGCTGGTGGTGAAGTCGAGCAACTGTCAGATGAGTTTAACGGCGGTTACTACATTCAACCAACACTATTAAAAGGCACCAATGACATGCGTGTGTTCCAAGAAGAGATTTTTGGCCCTGTTATTTCAATGTCGACTTTTAAAGATGAAGATGAAGCGTTAGCGCTTGCTAATAGCTCAGAGTTCGGCTTAGGTGCGGGTGTGTGGAGTCGAAACATGAACCGTGCTTATCACTTTGGTCGTAAGATTGAAGCGGGCCGTGTTTGGACCAACTGCTATCATATGTATCCAGCGCATGCTGCGTTTGGTGGTTATAAAAAGTCAGGCATTGGTCGAGAAACACATAAACTCGCCCTTGATCATTACCAACAAACCAAAAACTTATTAGTAAGTTACAGCGAAAACCCACTGGGCTTCTTTTAAAAGCAATTTCTTATTGTTGTCGAAACTACCCAAACGCCACATCTAGTGGCGTTTTTATTTTATAACGGGCATAAAAAAGCCCGGCGAACACACAAGCCAGGCTTTTCGACAACAATTTGGTTGAGTCACCGCATGTGCAGTAACTCGGAATAAAAAAGCTTAGAGAACACACAAACTAAGCTTTTGACAACAATTTGCTTGAGTCACCGCGTGTGCAGTAACTCGGAATAAAAAAGCTTAGAGAACACACAAACTAAGCTTTTGACAACAATTTGGATGAGTCACCGCGTGTGCAGTGACTCGGAATAAAAAAGCTTAGAGAACACACAAACTAAGCTTTTGACAACAATTTGCTTGAGTCACCGCGTGTGCAGTAACTCGGAATAAAAAAGCTTAGAGAACACACAAACTAAGCTTTTGACAACAATTTGGTTGAGTCACCGCGTGTGCAATGACTCGGTATATAAAAAAGCCCAGAGAACACACAAACTAGACTTTTTGTGACAACAATTCGGTTATAAAGCTAAGTTTCGCTTAGCGCGGTTTAGGTTGTGATTAACTAAATCATTACCCGACATTTTTACCGCTTCATAAAAATCAGACAGTGCAGCAGTGTCGTTTTTCGACATGATGCGTGCGATACCACGGTTACTTAAAGCGAATGAAGTAAGCTCTCGGCGTTTGTATCCGCGTACTTCGCTTTGATTAAGAAGCTTGATAGCTTCAGTACAAAGTGATTCTGCGTGGCTGAAGTTTTTAGACTTCACACTTGCTGCGCAACGATTAAATGCAAGTTCGTATTGGCTGTTTACGTCAGAGGCTTTAGTTGTGTTATTTAACACTGCTTCATATTGGCCTTGCATAATAGCTTGCGATGAATCTGAGTCGCTAATTACCATCAGTTTGTAGTCACTTTGATCAGCGATTGCAAAAGCTGAACATGTCAGTAAAGAGCTAAGAGCAAGTCGTTTTAAAAGTGGTTTAAACATGATTGGTTTCCTCATTAATCGCAGCATCGTTTGCTGATGAGTTAACTTTAGAGTAATCCATCTAAACCGACAAACGATTAAAATAAACTTGATAGATGAATTTTTTTAATCTATTGGCATGTGTTGTACTTTTTATTGCCACAACAATGCCTTAGTGTTTAAATGGGATGTTTTTTAAACATAATAATTATTTAAAATGGATTTTTATGAAACCCTTGACGCTTTACTCATCACTTATTTTTACAGCTCTTAACCTCAGCCAACTTGGTGTGAGCTTATGTAATGGCGAAGATAGCCATTCAGTAACTAACTCTGAGATTAATTGGTCTGAACTTGCTGTAAAAGATGTTGAAGCGGCCTATCAGTTATCGGTTATCAATCACCCTGGTATGTATGATGTACGTAATCCAGGCTTTGCTAAACAGCTCGAAAAAGCAAAGCAAGAAGGCTTAAAGCTGGCAGTAAAAGCGCATAGTTCACAAGCTTTTGCTGCGGCTATTTCACGTTTTAGAACTGTTCTACAAGATGGTCATGCAGGAGCTATCGATACCTTGCCCAGAGAACTTAAGCCACAAAAAAGCTGGCCGGGCTTTTCAACAGTATGGCGCGGTGATGCGTTAAAAGTGTATTACAGTGAGTTAGATGCAATTGCCAAGGGCGATAAGCTAGTGAGTTGTGACAGTACAGCAATTAATACTTTGCTGGTTGAGCGTGTTTTTCGCTATTACGGCGAAGTTCAGCAGCCTGGTAGTTGGTGGAACCATGGCTGGCGACTAACAATTGATGATGGCAACCCGTTTTTGTCGCCGCTTGAAAGCTGTACATTTGAAAAAGCCGACGGTTCTAGCTATAGCCTAAAATTAAACTGGACTGTTAGGCCTGATGATGTCACTGAAAAACTTAAAAATGCCTACAATGGCGATAAGTTGCCAATTGAACTTAATTGGCCTTTAGAGAATATTGCTTGGATCAGTATGCCAACGTATGCACCTAATGAGCAGCAGCAAGCGGATTACCAAACGATGCTGAGTGCCATTGAACAGCAACATGATAAGTTAATGCAAGCTAAAGCTGTGGTGCTTGATCTTCGCCATAATCAAGGTGGCTCATCGATGTGGAGTGAGCAAATAGCCTCAGCACTTTGGGGCAGTGAACAATTCAAATATGGCCGCTATAAGCTACACAAAAATACCCAAGTGTGGTGGCGAACTTCTAAAGGCAATACTGACTATTTTGGCGATGTAGTCGCAAGCTATGATACGGCTAGTCCTTGGTATCAATGGTTAAAGACAACCCACGAAAGTATGAAGGCGGCTTATGAAAAGGGTGAACAATTTTATGTCGAGATAGTCTCTGCAGAGCAACAAGCAATGCCAAAAAACGTCAGTCAGTTTACTACACCTGTTTATGTGATTGTGCCAGGGCAATGTGCCAGTGCTTGTTTAGATGCGCTGGATAGTTTTAAGCTGTTTGCAAACACACAATTAGTTGGCGCACCAAGTAGTACAGATTCTACCTACATGGAGGTGAGGCTCGAAACCCTACCTTCAGGCTTTGCAAAAGTCATACTGCCTATTAAAGTATATGTAAATAGGCCTCGCGAAAAAGGCTTTTACTATCAACCTGATATTAAATTCAACGAACTTGAATGGACAACACAAGCGCTTGTTAAAATGATAGCTGAGTTGTAATTAAATAATATTAACTTGCTTTTTTATATTATACGATTACGATCTGTATACGTTTTATATATAGGTCATATAATGGGTATTGTTAAAATTAGCGATGAGCTACACGAAGAAATCCGTAAAGCAAGCACAGCGATGGTGCGTTCAATCAACTCACAATCTGAGTATTGGATTAAAATCGGCATGCTTGCTGAGCTAAATCCAACTATGACCTACAGCGATATTATCAAAGAGCAACTTCGCCTAGCTGATGTGAAGGCTAAGGATGTGCGTGATGAGTAAGGTTGTGATTAAAAATGCAGACGAAATTGCTTTGATGCGAGAATCTGGCCGATTACTTGCCGATGTATTTGCTTACCTTGATCCTTTGGTAAAAGAAGGAGTGACTACAATGCAAATAAACGATCTCGTTGAGCGTTACATAGTTGATCAGTTACAAGCAAGGCCATCTAGTAAAGGGCAGTACGACTACCCTTATGTACTAAATGCCTCTGTCAACGAGGTGGTATGTCATGGTTTCCCTAACGAAAAAGGCATTTTGAAAGCGGGTGATATTGTTAATATTGATATCACTCTTGAGAAAAATGGCTATTTAGCTGACTCTAGCAAAATATATTTAATTGGAGAGGTGTCGCCGTTAGCGAAACGTTTGGTTGACACAACTCAGCAAGCGCTATGGCATGCGATTAAAATGGTAAAACCCGGTGTGCGGCTGGGGGATATTGGTAATGCGATTGCAAATTTTGCTCATCAACATGGTTACAGCGTGGTTAAAGAATATTGTGGTCATGGTATCGGCCAGCAAATGCACGAAGAGCCACAAGTATTGCATTACGGTAAGAAAAACACTGGGCTGGTGTTAAAAGAGGGTATGACCTTCACGATAGAGCCAATGATCAATCAGGGGGCTGCTAAAGTGAAAACTAAGCCTGATGGCTGGACAGTGGTAACAAGGGATAAAAAGCTCTCGGCACAATGGGAGCACACTTTAGCGGTAACGGCTGAGGGCGTTGAAGTGCTAACCTTGCGCGAAGAAGAGCACCACTTTTTAAGCTAATTCAGCAACAGGCTCTTCTGCTAACCAATTTAGAGCCGCTGTTTTTGACTTAAATACATTCATCACCATACCTGCTCGTTTATATAAATTACAGTAGGTATCGGTGAGCAAGCTACCACCTTCAAGCCCCTCTTTTATGACTAAGGCTGTTTTAGCCGGCGCAATGCCTTTGCGTCGAAGCTCAACAAAATACACCATTAGTTTTTCAAGAGCCCCAGGTGTTGCCATGCATGAGTTTTCAAATTCAACCAATTCATACCATTGACCATAATCCGTGGTGAGTTTGTTGATATAATCTTGTTGCATGAAAGAGTGAGCTTCAATTATTTCTTCGTTGAACGGCCCTGTAGCTGTCGTTAAAAGCGTGTGCTCTCGTTGGTAAAACTCGACAAGACCATGTGGCTTAAAATCTTTGAATGGATAATGGTTAGTTGATACTTTGTTATGCATCCGTTCAATCCCTGAATGTTTATTAAGCTATTGATAATAGCAGTGTAATAGATTAATTCAATATTTAGCCCAACAAGATTGCTAAAATAACAATAAAAGTATTGTTTTTTTATTACCAAGTCGAACCGGCTTGAATGTAAATAGCATTCTGTTCTGGGCCATGTGCTACATCTAACCCTATGGTAATACCATAATGCTCATCGATGAGATAACGAAAACCCGCACCGACTGTATCAATGGTTTCTGCCTTTGATAAGTCAGAAAAATTATCAGCAGCCCAGCCCATGCCAGTAAACACATTAAGCTTTATTTTATGGGTGATTTTATAGCTTGCTTCTGCTTCAGTAACAAAAACATCCAAACCTTGATAACGGGTAGCAGACACACCGCGCAGGCTAATACTTGGCGGAATATAAACTGGTAAGCGTTTTTCACCTCGATTATTAACAGAGTCATATTGCATACGTAATGCAAAGTTAAACTTATCGGTATAACGCCAGTAATTAAGAGCAGTTAATTTTAAGCTGCTGTAATCAACTTTACTGCCGATCGCCTCATCGAAATATAAGTACTCGGCTTTATAGTTAAAGCCACGCTCAGGGTTAAGTGGGTTATCTCGGCTATCGTACTCTAACAAGGGGCCAATACCTGACGTATTTACATCTAGAGACAGGTGTTCTTTGATAATGCCATTCTCGAGCAAGTAATCTTCAATTGGATTTTCTGCTAGACTAATATCCACTTGGCGATAAATCTGCTTAAAACCATAAAAAAAGTTACTGTTGTCATAACGTAATTTAAGATTTTGAAATACTGCAGGGCCTTCAATATTTAGCGAAAGTGGTGTGAGTAGTTTTATTTCATCAAAGGTATAAAAATCGAGATTAATACTCGCCCAGCCAACAATCCCTTGGTAGCGAATTCTGTCTTCGTCCCAAAACGTTATGTGGCCAACGGCACCCCCTTTTGTGCCATTTTTAGTGCCCATTAGGCCAACTAAACTGATGCTTTGAGGTAGGGTAGAGCCCTCTTTCTTTTTTTTAGCTTTCTTTTCATTATCGTGAAAAAATAAACCAACCACACCAAGACCAGGCCCTACTGCTGGCTCTGTAATAAACGTGGGGATGGGCAAAAACGAAATGGGCTCATCAATTTTTTGTTGCTGATTACTTAATTGTTGTTCTGCTGGTTTAATTGCGTATTCATCATAGCTAGAGGCAAGGCAATAATCACTTAGTAAGCTTGTTGACAATACACTTATTACTACTACTTTTTTCACTTAATCCCTTACCTTAAATATCAATTGCTGTCTTGTTAAAGTTGATAGTTAAATTCTAGACGATGATCGCCATCCATAAAGTCAACGTTTCTATTCCAGTTAGCGAAATAGCGTAGATTCATACGCGGGTTAATCTGATAACTTGCAGCAAACTCATGAGTTAAAATATGGCTTTGGTTTAGGCCATAGTAATGGTCTTTATAATTATCACTTCCACCAATGGTGGTTAGCCAAAAAGGATTGTAATTAAGCCATATTTTGTCAGTTATAGTCACTTTTGCGTACATGCCAATTAAGCCATAGGCTCCCATTATGGAGTAACCACTGTCTCGACTATCGTCATCTTCAAGGGCATTTTCTCCAATCGATGCTCCGACTCCGGCAAGCGGGTAAAAGCTAAACTTGCCCACTGGTTTTAATGCTTTTATGTAGCTATACGAAACATCCATACTTTCATCTGCAACCAAATTCGCATTTAGGTTGTAGGAAGCATCAAGTTGTTTAGCGCTCATCGAAGTTAAATCAACCGAAAAGTTACGAAAGCGAAAAGAATCAATGGAATCAGTGGTTTTGTTATCACTCTCCCAGCCTAGCGCATCACCGTAAATCCCTTTCACTTCGATAACATTCATGCCAGCAGTTGTTGTTATACCGGTGTCATAGGCTTGTCCTACTTTAAGGTTAATCCCCTTGTTAGTTGAGCCTGCGCCTATTTGGGTATATACCGCAAGTGGGTCCGACATATCTTGCACTTCTTTTTCATTAGCTGACAAGTTTGATAGTTGAAACGCAAGTGAAAATAAGAACGAAATTCGTAGAAAAGGCATGTGTTCTCCTTACACAAGTAATAAAAAGTTGCTTACTAATTCTTAAGGTACTTATAGTCTATTTATTTATTGAATTCAATCATCAAGCCGCTAAATAATTTGGAGTATTTTAAATGAATATAGCGGTTTAGAATCTACCCGCTGCAATATAATAAAGTGGGTTTGGGTTTACTTATGATAATGGCTAACCTAGTAAAAACAGTAGAGAGTATACTTTAATAAAAAAGTTTTGATTTTATGAATAATTGATTTAAATCGTTTTTTACTAGATTAGAAACTAGACGTATTTTGTTTTCATCTTATACTAAACTGAGCTCTTTAGGAGTAAATAGTACTATTAATAAAAAAGGATAATTTATGAAAAAACTAATAGCGGCGGCTATTTGCAGCTTGGTTTCAACAGTAAGCCTAGCGTCAGATAAGCCAAACGTATTGGCCATTATGGTTGATGACGTTGCGCCAATTTCACTCAGTGCCTACTCACATGGTATGACCTACCCAACCCCTAATATTGATCGCATTGCTAACGAAGGTGCGTTGTTTACAGATCACTATGCTCAGCCTAGTTGTACAGCGGGTCGTGCCGCATTTTTAATGGGGCAATTACCTATTCGAACTGGCTTAACAACGGTAGGCCAACCGGGAAATCCTCTTGGTATTAAAGAAGCTGATCCTACCTTAGCTGAATTTTTAAAAGATCGCGGTTATATGACGGCGCAATACGGTAAAAACCACTTAGGTGATTTAGATGAACACTTACCAACAAAGCATGGCTTTGATGAATTTTACGGTAATTTGTATCACTTAAATGTATCTGAAGAGCCAGAGCAAGCGGATTACCCAAAAGATCCTAAGTTTGTGAAAAAATTTGGCCCACGTGGTGTTATCGAATCTTACGCCAATGGCAAAATCATTGATACGGGTCCACTTACTCGCAAACGTATGGAAACCTTTGACGAAGAAGTGTTAGAGCGTTCACTTAACTTTATGGAGCGTGCAGTTAAAGCGAAAAAGCCATTCTTTATTTGGCACGCTACAAGCCGAATGCATGTATACACTCACTTAAAACCTGAAAGTCGTAATTTAGCGACGGGCATTAGCTCTGAAGAAGATATTTTTGGTAGTGGTTTGATGGAACACGATGGTCATGTTGGCAAGCTGCTGGATAAACTGGATGAGCTAAAAATTGCCGATAACACCATTGTTATTTACACCAGCGATAATGGCCCTGAACAATCAAGTTGGCCAGATGCTGGAACAACATCGTTCCGCGGTGAAAAAATGACAACATGGGAAGGGGGCGTGCGTGTGCCTTTCTTAGTTCGTTGGCCAAACAAAATACCAAAAGGCTTAAAGCTAAATGGTATTTCATCGCATGAAGATGTTTTCCCAACGATTGCCGCAGCACTTGGCGAGAACAACTTACGTGAAAAGCTTAAAAAGTCAGATAAAGTTTATATTGATGGTGAGAATAACTTAGCGTACTGGACTGGTAAGGCGGATAAATCGGCGCGTAACTTCTTCTTTTACTACTATGAATCACAGCTAACAGCTGTTCGTTTTGGCCCGTGGAAAATGCATTTTGCAACCAAACCAACAGGGTTATATTACGATGATATGGTAACGCACAGTATGCCTAAGCTATTTAACTTACGTAAAGATCCATTAGAGCACTACGACGGTATCACTGGCTTTCACCAAATTATGCGTAAGAGTTGGTTGCTACAGCCGATCATTGCTAAGCTAAATGAACATGTACAAACTTTTGTTGAGTTTCCACCGCGTCAGGAAGCGGCGTCACTTAACGTGAATGAAGCAATCGAAAAAGCAAAATCACTGAACTATGGACATTAATAGTTCTCCTTAAGTTCAATAGAAAAGGGCCTACTTGGCCCTTTTTTAATGCTTATTAATTAATACTCTTCATCATTTCGAGCTGTTTCACAAACTGCTGAACTTGCTGGTTACCGGGCACTAACCTCGCTAAGTTTCTGGCATAAAACAACGCTTGGCTGTAGTTTTCTTCTGCCACATACCACTGTGCCAGACTGTAGCTAATATCCGGGTTATTCGGAGTCAGATTAAAGGCGCGTTCAAGTGCAGATATAGCTGCTGGCATATTACCTAAATCTTGTAACAGT
This sequence comes from Pseudoalteromonas thalassia, assembly GCF_049257215.1. NCBI lineage: Bacteria > Pseudomonadati > Pseudomonadota > Gammaproteobacteria > Alteromonadales > Pseudoalteromonadaceae > Pseudoalteromonas > Pseudoalteromonas thalassia. The sequence continues at coordinate 217,983 of NZ_JBMMUE010000003.1, read as the reverse complement.
AATGCGTAGGTAAACTGATAGTTTGCATTTTCTTGTGCATACAGTGCAGCTTTTTGTAAATGATTAAGCGCGGTGTTCTTTTGTTTAGAGCGAATAAGGCTCATTGCCAGGGCATAATGAATATCGCCGCTTTCTGCGTTTACTGCTAAGCCTTGTTTTAAGATAGCTTGCGCTGCTTTTTCATCGCCTTGGTTGCGATATAAATCAGCTAAATTGACATAAGCAGGAGCAAAAATAGGCTCAACACTGATTGCTTGTAAATAATGTGCTTTGGCTTGTTCTGGCTTTTGTAATGTGAGCGCCAGATTCCCTAAATTAGTATGCGAGTAGCCGCGCTCTGCTTGGTATTGTTGAATATCTTTGTACTCATCGAGCGCTGAATTTAAGCGCTTAGTGTCTTGCTCATTGAGGCCTGCTGGGAACGGCTGAGTTAACATGGCCGCCAGAGCTCTTGCAGCTTCGGCTCTGATTGGTAAATGTTCATCATCTAAAAGAGGATTTAATAGGCGCCAGCGTTGGTTGATATCAAAAGGCATTGCCGCTTCAATGGCTGCTTGGCGTTTTAATGGCTCGTTGTCTTTTATTGAGCGGGCAATCGCAACGATAGCATTGTTATCGGGGCTTGCGGCTAAGCGGCTGAGCGCTGATGCGCGAATAATCTCAGGGAAGCCCTTATCTTGCACAATTTTAGTCAGCATGGTCGATGCATTAGGTAGGCGGTTATCGGCGGCATAAAACGCCTCAGAAAAATGTGCAGTACCAAGATATTTTGAATTTGGGTGCCAGTCTTTTATTTTGGCAACCGCCCATTGCGGCGTTTTATCTTCATGGCAGCTATTACAGGCATTGGGAGCATTGGTTTTTAACGTTAAATCAGGGCGAGGAACTCGAAAGCTGTGGTCGCGCCTTGCATCTACTTGCATATAGGTCGTGGTGGGCATATGACAATCGACACATTGGCTACCTGTACTTGCCACTTTATGGCCGTGATGCTTAGGTGTATCGAACACCTCTTGGCTATGACATTGCGTACAAGTTTGATTCCCTGGCAGTTTTAATTTACCCGAATGAGGGTTATGGCAGTTAGTACAGGTAACCCCTGCATTGAACATTTTACTTTGTAAAAACGAGCCCCATACATAGTCTTCATCCCATACTTGACCATCAACGTGATAAAGCTCAGGAGTGAGTAATGAGCCTTGAAAGTTTTGTAAAAAGCTATGTGGGTCTTTACGGTCATCAAGCTGTGAGCGGCGAGCATGGCAGGTTGCACACACTTGCACTTGCTCGCTTTTTACCAGTGGCTGTACGCTTTGCATACTGCCATCAGCTTGTTGAGTAAACAGTGGGGTTTGCTTTTTAATGTTATGGGTAAAGCCCTTATCGGCAATACTGCTATCGCCATCAGCCCATTTTAAATGAGCTTGGCTATCGCCATGACACGCTTTACAGCTCACGTTAATGCTTGAATAACTTGAGTTAAAGCTATTCGTTTTAAGGTCGAATTGCTTTTTGAAATCAGTTGAGTGGCAATCAGCACACATATGATTCCAGTTTTGGCCTTTTTGCGCCCAATGAAATAGGTCATGCTGTTTCTGCTCAGGATGCAATACAAACCAGCGCTGACCGCCTTGCGCTTTGCTGCGTGAGTCCCACGCAAACGGAAATAGCTGTATGTGGCCATTGCCGATATCAAACATGTATTGCTGCAATGGCTCATAGCCAAATGTGTATAAAACAGGGTAGTCGGTCAGCTTGCCGTTAAGGTTTGGCATGCTTATAAAAAGTTGTTGGCCTTGTTGATAGAAGCGCGCTGGTTGGCCTTGGTAGTCTAGAGTTTGATCATTGAAATTACCAAGCACCGAAGTGGGAGTGGCTTTTTCCATAGCATGAAAATGATGGGATGTTTGCCAGTCTTCAACTTGGCTCTGATGACAGTTAACACACTGGGATTCTGCAAACACACTAAATGCGAACAAGCTGCATAGCAGCCAAGCCAATCTTATCACTAAATAAATCCTTTTTATTTTTACCACATGCACTTATGAGTTATATCAGTTTGTTACTGATAAGCAAAGTCGGCTTATTAAAACGAGGGTGTAAAAAAGCCCGATAAACTCGGGCTTAGTAGATTATAGACTTTTCTTTGGTGGAAGTGCGACGTTAGCAAAAATAAGTCCCGCCACTAATGACATAAATATCAAGAAGGTTTGTTGGCCAATATGCTCTGCATAGACGAAATCTTGACCTTCAATTAATGAGTTCAAACCAATATAGGTTTTACTCCCCGGTACTAATACGATTAAACCTTGCATAGCAACAATGGAGGCAGGTGCATTAGCAACACGATTAAACAAGTTACTAAAAACCCCTACAGATAAAGCGCCAACAAATGTGCCTAATGTGTAGTCTAGATACATGGCAGATCCAATGCTTGTGCCATAGGCGATAAAGCCAGAGGCAATAGACCAACCCGCATGCTTTAGTTTGGTTCTAAAAATCACGATTAGGCTGCTACATAGCATGAATATAGCAAGCCATGCTGTCCATTTTGGTAAAGGCTCTGGTTGCACGTAGTCTGCTTGACCAAACATAGCGAAACCAATTCCAATACCAATAAAAGCACCAAAATACAGCTTAAACAGCAGCATGAATGAGTCCATCACCCGTGCTGTACCAGACACCAAGTGCCGAGCTGCTAACTCTGCTAACCCCAAAGCTAATGCTAAGCCGGGTATAAACACAATGATGGCTGATAGCACCACCAATCGTATGTTTATTTCGGCGTCTAGGTAAACACTGACCGCACACGCGATAATTGCAGAAACAATGGCCACTAAAGGCTCAAGCATATGCGCAACGCGTTTTGAGCGTGTTGACCAAAGCACAAATAAGTACACCACTAAGGTGATCAGAGCTGACCAAAACACATCATTCCAACCGGTACCCATTAACATGGCAAATGCACCGCCAGAGGTTGCAAAAGCAACGCCGGTCATAAATTTATTATACGGGTTTGGCAGGTTGTAAATGATGTCGAGTTGTTTATCGACCTCTTGTAGCGTTAGCTCACCGTTAAGCATTTTGTTTACTAAATCATCGGTATCTGCCAGCGAGCCTAAGTCGTGATCGCCCGGATCAACACGCGCAACATGGGTATACTCTTCTTCGTGACCATCTGTCCAAATAACAAAGGTCACTGATGTTGGCGACATAACAAAAGATGATTTTAAGCCGAGGTAAGTCGCAACTTCCATTAAGTGCGCTTCTAGTCGGTAAGCAGGTGTACCGTATTTATGAAGCATTTTGCCAAGCTTCACGATAAATTTTCGTTTTTCAGTAAACGTTGCGGTTTTCAAAGGCGTTTTGAACCAAAGGTTAAATTGTTCAGTTAAGGATAGACCAAAATTCAATAAGATATAGTCTAGTCGTAAGACAATATCGCTTAAATTGACCAGCGCGATTTTAGCGACAAAAGCCGCTATGTCTAGTGTTATTTACAGCAAAATTACTTATTTTTAGCTTCAATCCATTGCGCCATATATTGGGTAGATCGCATGGTGTGATGTTTGAGCATTTGGCCGGTAAAATTTTGCTGTCTATGCTGTGCTAATGACTCACTAATGGTGGTGATTTTAGCGATTAACTGCGACTGAAGTTTTGATTTATCATAATATTTTTGCAATAACAGCTGGCCATTTTGCTGTGCCTGAGTAAATAACGCTTCATCTTGATAAAGTGCCACTGCTGCATCAGCAAATTGCTGTGCATCTTCACATATTGCACCTGACCACGGCTCGTTTTGATGCATGCCTTCACTGCCAATCGGAGTTGTTACGCTTGGTGTTTGCATGATCATTGCTTCGAGTAACTTGCCTTTAATACCTGCACCAAAACGCAGTGGAGACAAACACACACGTGCATCTTCCATGACTTTGTAGGCATCATCAGCCCAGCCTTTGATTAAGAAACCGGTTTTTGGATTGTTCAGCGCTGTCGCCTTTGGTGGCGGGTAAGAGCCATAAATTTGAAGTTCGGCATCGGGCAATTGTTTGCGGATCAGCGGCCAAATTTGTTGTAAGTACAAAACAGCATCCCAGTTTGGCGCATGACGAAAATTACCTATGGTCATAAAGTGTTTACGCTCTGCAAATGCTTTGGTGCTGGTAGGAATATGCTGCAAATCAACCAAAAATGGTAAGTGGTGAAGTAGGGCGCTATCGACGTTGAAAACATCATTTAGCAGCTGCATCTCGTAGTGCGAGATAATTAAGCTGATGTCTGAGCGTAAAATAGCGGCAATTTCTCGCTTTGCAATATCACTGTGTAAATCGCTATGGCTGAATTCTCGGCCTGCTTTGTGAGCTTCGTGGCGTGCATTTCTGAGGCACTGTAAATCTTCGGTATCAAGAATTTTAAGTGCGTTAGGGCAGTATTTATCGACTCGCCAGCCAAATTGCTCTTCCATCATAAAGCGATCAAACATCACAATATCAGGATTATACGCTTGCACGTACTCATCAAAGCTTGAGCAGTTTAATGCAATTACCTGCGTGGTGATGCCATCTTCGCTGAGATCTACCATATGTTCGGTTTTTTGCGCTGGGCTTGCAAATTCAACTTGCCAATTTTCTGCACGAAAGGCGCGTAGGAGTGACATCATGTGGGTGCCGGCTGCAGACGAATTAGGCTCAGGCCAAACATAGCCGATCACTAACACTTTTTTCATTGACTTGAGTCTCGTATTTTTAAGTTAACATCCACCAAGGTGCGAACTGGGGGTGTTGATTTATCTAATAGTTCTTTTAGCACCTGACAGGTGCGTTTACCGATCTCGTCGGCATTAATAGCGATGGTCGAAAGAGAAGGCAGCATTAAGCGCGAATCTTCTAAGTCATCAAAGCCAATAACTCTGATATCTTTACCCGGCTCGAGACCGTGTTGACGCATTGCTTCAATCGCGCCGTAGGCAATAACATCATTAAAACAAACAATGGCTTTGGTATTTGGTGCTTGCTTTATAAGGGTATTAAAGGCTTCTCTACCACCTTGGCGATTGGTCGGCGCTTGAATAACAGGTTTTTCGTCAGTGATATTAAATTGCTCAAGCGCAGATAAAAAACCACTTAAACGTTCATGGTAATCAGATATTTCTGCGGTGCCACCTAAAAAGGCTATATCTTCAATACCTTGCGATAAAATATGACTGGTTGAAATGTGTGTGCCTTTCTTGTTATCAGGCAAAATACATGGCGCTGCTGAAAATGGAATTTCGCGCATGATATTAATAACCGGAAAACCACTATTTATGAGATCATCTTGCCACTGCTGCTGTGTGCCCGGAGCCGGACACATAATAAATGCTGCTACATTATATTCTTTTAAGGTTTTCACCACTTGGGTTTGTCTTTCTACGCACTCTGCAATATTTACCAGCATCGGCAACATACCAAGCTCAAAAATGTGTTTTTCGAGGCCAACAGCAAGTTGAGCTGAGTAGGGGTTGGTTAAATCATTTATAACCAACGCGACTAGGTTTGATCGTTTACTGCGAAGCGCTGCTGCATCACGGTTATACACATAGCCTAGCTTATCAATGGCTGCCAGCACTTTTTCTTTACTCTTTTTACTGACCTTATCACTGTTGGTAAGGACCAAAGACACGGTTGATTTTGAAACCTGTGCCTGTTCAGCAACATCCCAGATAGTGACTTTGCCTGTCGATTTTTTCATTTTTATTAGCAAAAGTGGTGAATAGCGTGTGTCTATTTTAGCTTAAAGTAGGTGTTTAAGTCACTGATTGGCTGCTAAAAGAGCCGAAACTCTTTATGAAATGCTGCAAACATGTTCTACTTGTTTACATAATCGAAAATAAAAACGAAAAAGGAACGAACATGAAAGCATTTAAATTGCTTTTTGCGCTAGTCATTGGCGCAGCTGTTTGCATACCAAGTTTTGCTAATCAAGGTTATCAAACTCCATCGCCAGCGCTAGCTGCTGTGGTTGACGCTAAGCTTGCGCCGAGTAGTTATTTATCAAATGATGGTCAGTGGCTGGCGTTATTTGATAGAAAACGCATTGATACACTACAAGATTTAGCTAAAGAAGAGTTAAAACTTGCGGGTATTAAGCTTAACCCTGCTAATTTTTCGCGCTCACGAGTGCGTAATAAGTTTACATCTTTAGTGCTTAAGCATGTTGAAACCGGCTCTGAAATTGTTGTATCGGGTTTGCCAAATGGCATTTTACGCTCACCAAGTTGGTCAAGTGACAGTCAGTACTTAGCGTTTGTGGTTGAGCAAGAGTCGAGTGCTAATTTATGGGTTTATAATGTTAGTACTAAACAAGCCCGTCAGTTAAGTGACACCTCGCTTAATTCGGTTTTAACCAGCACACCTTATACATGGCTACCAGATAGCAGCGCCATTGTTGCTAATGCAGCGGTTAATATTGGTAAAGCTCGCTTAACAAACGATAGCACGCAAGTGATGCCTGTTATTCAACAAAGTAGTGGTGAGAAAGCACCAGCGAGAACTTATCAAAACTTATTAACCAGCCCATTTGATGAAGCCCTATTTAAGTTTTACGCACAAAGCCAATTAACTTATATTCCGCTCAGTGGTCAGGGCCAACCGATTGGTCAACCTGGGTTAATTAAAGCGTTTTCGGTCTCGCCTGATTCAACCAACATTTTGGTTGGTATGATTGATGAGCCTTTTTCATATCAAGTACCTTTCAGTCGTTTTGCTGCTACATGGCAAATTTGGGGGATGCGTGGTTATACTTTAGCTGAGCTCGCAAAACAGCCTTTAGCTGATAACATTCCACAAGGCTATGACAGTGTTAGAACCGGTCGCCGTGATTTTCAATGGCGAGCAGATCTAGGGGCTGAGGTTATTTGGGCTGAGGCCCAAGACGGCGGCGATATGAAAAACGACGTGCCTTATCACGATCATCTTTATAGTTTAAAAGCCCCTTTTAAACGCGATGCTAAGTTATTTGCCAAAGTTGAACGCCGTTTTGACTCAATTGCTTGGGGCAATGGCAATGTAGCCTTATTATCTGAGTGGCGCTTTAGCGACCGACAAAAACGAGTTTTTGTTATTCAACCGCGTAATGCAGATAAAAACCGCGTGCTATTTTCTGAGCGTAGCTATAACGATGCCTACAAAGATCCCGGCTATCCAATTTATGAAAAGAATGACTTAGGTGCTGATGTATTAAAAGTGGTTGGCGGTCGTTACCTTTTCTTACGCGGTAACGGTGCATCTGAACAAGGCAATATTCCGTTTTTAGACCGTTATGATGTAAAAACCAATACCACAACACGCGTTTGGCAGTCAGAAGCGCCATACTATGAGCGTGTGCGTGCAATGCTTGATGACGAAGGCGAACGTTTAATTACCATTCGTGAATCTAAAACTGAGCAGCCTAACTTCTTTATTCGCGACTTAGACGATAAAACCCTCACTCAACTTACGACCTTTGAGCACCCTTACCCAGAATTTAAAGGAGTGACTAAAGAGTTAATTCGATACAAACGTGACGATGGCGTTGAACTAAGTGGTACGCTTTATTTGCCGCCGGGTTATGATTCAACACAAGGCCCGTTACCAGTTCTAATGTGGGCTTATCCACTTGAATATAAAGATAAAGCTGTTGCGTCACAAATGCGCGAATCGCCGTATGAATTTACCTATATCGGTTATTGGGGTCCAATGCCTTATCTTGCAAAAGGTATTGCCGTATTTGACGACCCGAAAATGCCAATTGTGGGTGTTGACGGTAAAGAGCCAAACGACTTATTCCGTAAGCAGCTGGTGGCAAGTGCTAAAGCTGCGGTAGATGTACTTGTTGAAAAGGGTGTGGCAGATAAAGACAAAATTGCCATTGCCGGTCACTCGTATGGTGCCTTTATGGTGGCGAATTTATTAGCGCATAGCGATTTATTCAAAACGGGTATTGCACGCAGTGGTGCTTACAACCGTACCCTAACGCCATTTGGTTTCCAAGGTGAAGAGCGTGATTTTTGGCAAGCACAAGATGTGTACGCGGCGATGTCACCGTTTTTCCATGCTGAGAAAATCAATGAGCCTATGCTGATGATCCACGGTCAAGAAGATCCAAATTCGGGTACCTTCCCAATGCAAAGTGAGCGTATGTACGCTGCATTAAAAGGCCTAGGTAAAGAGGCACGTTTAGTTATGTTGCCTTATGAGGCGCATGGCTATCGCGCTCGTAAGAGCCTGCTACATGTGCTCTGGGAGCAAGAGCAGTGGTTAGATAAATACTTATTAAGTGACGAAAAACCCGAAGAACCAGTTGCCGTTGAAGGTGTCACTCAGTAATTAGTTTAATACTTAAATTAAAATCCCCGCTTTTAAGTGGGGATTTTTGTATTGGCTACTTGCTTATAATAAAGCCTCTTAAGATTTAGCGGAAACTATCTTTTGAATGTGTATTTATAACCCTGTTAGCAATCGCGTGTTTGTTTGCTTATTTAAGTGAATGTGATTTAATCGCTTTCTCTTTTTAAGTAATAATCATGTGATTGCATATATGCTCGATTTAGCAGTACTCGCGGTTTTTATTCCGACCTTTTTCTTTGTTTCTATTACACCCGGTATGTGTATGACGCTCGCTATGACGTTGGGGATGAGTGTGGGCGTTAGACGTACGCTTTGGATGATGGTAGGCGAGGTGTTAGGCGTTGCCACGGTAGCCATTGCTGCGGTGATAGGGGTTGCCAGTATTATGCTTAATTACCCTGAGTTATTTGCCTTTTTAAAATACCTAGGTGGCGCGTACTTAATATACTTAGGTGTTAATATGTGGCGCGCTAAAACCAGCTTTAAACCTAACGATGATACACAGCAACAAATTGGTCGTGGGCAATTATTTTCGCAGGGTTATATCACTGCCATTGCAAACCCAAAAGGGTGGGCATTTATGATTTCTCTATTGCCTCCGTTTATTAATGTTGATTTAGCGGTTGCCCCTCAGCTTGCTGTATTAGTGAGCATTATTATGCTGAGCGAATTTATCTGTATGTTGATTTACGCAGCAGGCGGAAAGAGCTTAAGGCTGTTTTTAGATAAAGGCGATAATGTGAAGTGGTTAAACCGTATTGCTGGCGCGCTAATGATGTGTGTGGGCGTTTGGCTAGCGCTGGGTTAACGCTAATTTGGATAATACCCATCCGCATATGGGTATTATCCTTATTGAGTCTTAATCAACTAACTCAACTTGCTTTGATACATGGTTAAAGCACAGTTTTAAAGTATCAATGGCGGTTTTTGTTTTTGCCGCTAAGCTGTCTCTGGCAGGCGTTACTGCGTAAACAGTGTAATTAGGCATTGCCCACTCGGGTGCAATTTCAACCAGCTCTTTCGATTTTAGTAAATGCCTTACTTCTGGCTCTGGTAGCACGCCATAGCCAACACCGTCACACACTAATTTAATTAAGCTTTGCATATTATTTACAGTGATTTTCGCTTTCGGTAATGGCTTACTTGCCAGCGTTAACGGGTTAAATGCATTACTGTCGGCGTTGCTGTGTGCAATACGGGCAAAGTTACCAAGGTCATCCCAACTGGCTTTATCGAGTTTGCTAATTGCATGGTCTTTATGGGCACATAACTTTAACGGCCAAGTCGCTAATTTACGAGCAACGAGGTTAGAGTCAGTTAACGGGCCAATCGCAATCGCTAAGTCAGCGCCGCATTTGATCATATCAATTGGCTCATCAGTCAAAATTAACTGAATACGTAAATCATCAAACTCGTTAATTAAGCGATCTAGTGGTTCACTTAGCAATCCACCACCAAATCCCACAGGCGCAACTAATTTGAGCTCACCACTTGGCTTATTTTGTAGATTTTGTAACTGCGTACTGGCTTGATCTGCCAGTGCCAGCATTTTTAAACAGCTTTGATAATACAGGTGGCCAGCTTCAGTCAAAGTGAGTTCGCGAGGGCTGCGGTTAAATAGGCTTAATCCGATTTCTTGCTCTAATTGCTTAATGTGTTGACTGACAGCCGATGTGGTCATCGATAACTCTGCCGCTGCACTGCTCATATTGCCCGTTTCAACAGTACGAGAAAATACACGCAATGTTTTGATCAGCTTGGAATTCATGGTTCAGGCCTTCTTAATTCAGTTTTAAGAAATCGTAAATTGTGAAAATCGGGACTTCTAATTAGTATGCAAACGCTAATTATTATCATTTATAAACAAAAAGTCACGGAGTATTATTATGACGAGGGTTGTTTCTTCTGTTTTACCACTCACCGCTGCTGTGTTAGCAGGTCTTTCCCATTTTGCATACGCTGATGACAAAAAACAAGACATGGAGGTCATCGTTGTATCGGCTTCCGGTTACGAGCAAATGCTAAAAGAGGCGCCAGCCAGTATCAGCGTTATTGATCGTGAACAACTTGAAAAACGTTTTTATCGTGATCTAACCGATGCGATGACTGACGTACCCGGTGTGGTTGTTACAGGTGGTGGCGACAGAAAAGATATCAGCCTTCGCGGTATGGCAAGTCAATATACTTTGATTTTAATTGATGGTCAGCGTCAAACCTCACGTGAAACACGACCAAATAGTGATGGCCCAGGTGTTGAAGGGGCATGGACTCCGCCTATTTCAGCGATTGATCGAATTGAAGTTATTCGTGGCCCTATGTCGTCGTTATATGGCTCAGATGCCATTGGTGGGGTTATCAATATTATAACCCGTAAAACACCAGAAAAGTGGTACGGCGAGCTACGTTTAGATAGCACCATTCAAGAATCAAGTGAATCGGGTGATATTAATCAAGGTAGTTTCTTTACTGCGGGTGGCTTAATTCCTGAGTTATTAGGTATGCAGTTATCGGGTCAGTTCTCAAAACGTGACGAAGACGATTTTGTAGCCGGTTTTCGTGGTAAAGAGCAAAGCAATATCAAAGCAAAGTTTATATTAACCCCCTCTGATAGCCATGAAATTATGCTTGAAGTAGGCTCTGCAAAACAAAAACTCGACGAAACACTAGGTAAAACAGTTGCTCCCTTAGCTGAAGGTGAAAGTTGTGGCCGTAATGGTTGCCCAGAGTCATCCACTACAGAGTATGACCAAGAAAGCTACTCACTAAGTCATAATGGTTTTTATGATTTTGGCTCATCACGCAGTTACTTAAAGTACGATAAATTCGATAATACCTCTCGTGAAATGTACGTCGAAAATACCGATGCACAAACAAGTTGGACTTTACCGTTTACCAATCATAATGCAGCATTTGGTGCGTCATATTTAAAAGAAGAGCTGGACGATTATACCAGTAACCGCATTAGTGATTTAACGCACGTTGAGAACGAGCAGTGGTCAGTATTTGCAGAAGATGAGTGGGCAGCAACGAAGCAATTTAAACTCACAAGCGGACTTCGCTATGACCATGATGGCAATTTTTCAGGCCATTTCAGCCCACGTTTGTATGGTGTTTATACAGCGACTAAATCGTTGACTGTAAAAGGTGGTATCTCTACAGGCTTTAGAGCGCCGAATATTCGTCAATCTACCGCGGCCTGGGGGCAAGTGAGCCGAGGTGGTAATATTTACGGTAACCCAGATTTAAGCCCTGAAAAATCAGTAAACTACGAGATGGGTATTTACTATGATGCCAGCCGTGATTTATCGCTTTCAAGCACGGTTTTTTACAACGAGTTTGAAGATAAAATTACCCGCATTTCGTGCCCAGTTACACAGTGTGCCGATGGTCCAAACCAGTTTGGCTCGATGCCAACGACCTATGTCAATGTAGATGAGGCCGTCACACAAGGCTTTGAGTTATCAGTATCTTACGACATTACCAGTGAGCTTGATGTCAGTGCCAACTATACTTACACCGATTCTGAGCAAAAAACCGGTGAATACAAAGGCAGCCCACTTAACCAATTACCTAAGCATATTTTACAAACTTCAGTTAATTGGCGCCCGGTTGATAAATTAGGCACGTGGCTTCGTGTACATTACCGCGGCGAAGAAAGCCAGCCGACAACAGGCCCATCGCAAAGTAGCCTAATTGCGCCAGATTACACCTTGGCTGATATTGGTGGTAACTACGATTTAAGCCGCAGCATTAAGTTAGGATTTGGTGTTTATAATCTGTTTGATAAAGAAATCACCGAAGCTGAATACGGCTATGTTGAAGATGGTCGCCGTTATTGGTTGTCAGTGGGTGTTAACTTCTAAATGTGATGAGTAATATGAGTGTGGCGTAATTATGCCACACTCATCTTTATCGAACGAGGTTGAGTGCATACCTGTGAGAGGTGAGTAACGATATAACTTACAGTGACATTGAAACCCAAAGCATGCACTCTAAAGTTAACGCAACTTATTTCAACTGAAATGCATCAGTTTTAAAATTTTGAGTAGCCAGCTGTTGTTTCAGCATCTGCAATTGTTGTTTGGGTTGCCATTCGCCTTTGAAAACCCAGTCAACAAGGTTGTTTTCTTCTATGTTTAGCTGTTTCGGTTGGAAGTTATCATCTAACCAAGCATACGGGGCTTTGTTATTGGCGAAGAAATAACGGGATCCCCAACGATTTGGTTGGTCTCTTTGCTTATCCGCATAGGTTTTTTTAAAGATAGGTTTATCTGCTAAGTTATCAGAAAACTGATTTCCTAATAAATAAAACTGGGCATCATAATGATGTCTGCCAAGCCAAAAGCCTTCTACGCCATTAAATTCACTATTAGCAACAACAAACTTTTGTTCGCTACTCAATTCGCCATCATGCCAAAGAGTCGCGGTTTGTTTTAAGTTGTAAAATTGAGAATGCTCAATGAGGGCGGTACCTCTTGGGCAGACCATATCTGTAGCCCCAGTGAAAGAGCAGTAAGAGTGGTAATAAAGACCATCTTTTTTGTTCCAAAGACTCACTGTATCAGCACCATAGGCTTGTACGTCACATTGATGAAAGATGATTCGTGATGCGTTTTCAAAGCCGCGGATCGCAAACTGATGTTCAAGTGTGTTATGAATTTTTCCGTAATCATTGATAACGGAGATATTGGCGAGTGTTATGTCACTGCCAGTGATATTAACCACGGCAGCTCCCCAGTCACTGTCATTGTGTTCTCGCCAACTATTCCTCAACTGTGCGTAACGAATGATAGTATTAGCGGCGGATTCACCGACAATACTGAGGTTACTGCGGGTGATAAACAGTTTTTCGTTGTACTCACCAGCTGCAACAGTGATCACCACCTCTTTATAGGGGCTACTCGCATTAATTGCAGCTTGAATGCTGTTATAGGCATGCTTATTATTTTTTTCTACATGCATAAATGTGACAGGCTCGGTACCAATTGCAGGCGTCGCAGCAAAAACACTCTGAACAATAGATAACACCACGAGCAATGATAAAAATAAACGCATACTTGTCTCCTAAAGTGTGCTGTTCAGTATTGAGTTATCTATTGGAACGATGGCCCCTCGTTGTTGAATAACCTGTCCTGCAACGAGATTTCCAGCCTCTGCACAGCTTGCAATGTCATGGTCTAGCAACCAATAACTTAAAAACCCCGCATTAAATGAATCACCTGCTGCAGTGGTATCAACAACATTATCTACCAGTCTGGCATCATACTGATTGACAATATTGTGACTATTTTCACTGTATTGACAGCCCTTTTCACCGGTTTTAATGACCAGCTGCCTTACACCTTGTTGATGCAAGTGCTCACGACATTCTGTGAGGTTGTTAAAGCCCCAAATTTGGGCTTCATCTTCAAATGTCACCAAGGCTAAATCAGCAAGCTGATACATACGGTTGTTGCTCTGTTGGCAATGAGATTGAGATGCCCAAAGCGTTGGCCGGTGGTTACTATCGTAGATAATTTTAACACCATGAACTTTTAGATCAGCCAATACATTTAGTAAAACATTACAATCATCGATGGGCAAAATTGCGAGTGAAATACCCGACAAATAAACTGCATCGACTGCTTTTAACTGGCTAACAATATCAGCAAATTTAGCATGGCGAACGAGGTATTTTGCCGCAGAATCATTGCGCCAATATTGAAAAGTGCGTTCGCCATGGGCGTCAGTTTGGATCATGTATAAACCAGCATGTTTGTTACTGTCGGTTAATACAGTGTCACAGTTAACCTGATAGTCTTGCCAGCGAGCAATCATTGCTTGGCTTAACGCATCCTCTCCCATCACAGTGACGTAATTGACATCAATGCGTTCGCTTGCCAATTTTTTCATGTAAATGGCTGTATTCATGGTATCGCCACCAAAGTTTTGTTGCATTTCGCCAAAAATAGCCCCTGACAACTCCACCATACACTCCCCAATAATGGCAATTTTCTTTTTTGACATTAGAGGGTTACTCCTTTTTTCCAGATGGCTACTTCGCGAATATCATTCACTTCATTACAGGTCGGTTTACCATTCACTACATCCACCAACAAATCGACAAATTCTTGATGAACTTCAGGCATGGTTTTGCCATTCACCAGCACACCTGCATCGAAGTCGATCCAGCGGGTTTTCTTTTTCGCAAGCTCTGAATTAGTGGCTATTTTTAAGGTAGGCACAAAACCACCGTAAGGCGTACCTCGCCCAGTGGTAAAGAGCACAATATGACAGCCCGCAGCTGCAAGTGCGCTGGTGGCAATGGGGTCATTGCCGGGGGCGTTGAGTAAATTGAGTCCTGGAGTACTTAATCGTTCACCATAATCAAGCACTGCCTGTACTTTGCTGGTACCTGCTTTTTGAGTACAGCCCAACGATTTGTCTTCTAATGTAGTTATGCCGCCTTTTTTGTTACCCGGAGACGGGTTTTCATAAATGGGTTGGTTATGCGCTTTATAGTAACCTTTAAAATTATTTACCATGCTGACAAGCTGGTTAAAGGTGTCTTCATCTTTACAGCGAGACATTAGTAAGGTTTCTGCACCAAACATTTCGGGTACTTCGGTCAGTACGGTCGTTCCACCTTGAGCAATTAAGTAATCAGAAAAATAACCTAGCATTGGGTTTGCTGTGATACCCGATAAACCATCACTGCCACCACACTCAAGACCAAACTTTACTTCACTAAGCAGACCGGGTTCACGTTTATCATGTTTAATTACATCGTAAATTTGTTCTAGCAGCGCGACACCATCTTCTACTTCGTCATCGGAATGTTGAGATATTAAAAATTTTATTCGATTCTCATCAATATCACCTAACCCCGCTTTAAAGGCGGCAAGCTGATTATTTTCGCATCCTAAACCGACAACTAATGCACCACCGGCATTAGGGTGTAATGCCATATCTTGCAGTAAAATTCTCGTGGTTTCTAAATCGTCACCTAACTGTGAACACCCAAATTGATGAGGAAATATATGAACCCCGTCAATGCCAAGATCGGGGTGATTTCGTAGAAATTCATCTTTCATTTGTTTGATCATACCGTTGACGCAGCCAACCGTTGGAATCAACCAAATTTCGTTACGTATACCAATTTCGCCATTCGCTCTGCGGTATATATTCACGGGGGGTGAGGGCTCAGCAGGAGCTTGACTGACAAATTCAGGCTGATATTGATACTCTAACTCATCATGCAGGGTCGTTTTAATGCTGTGCGTATGAACCCAAGCGCCTTGCTTTATATCTTCAAGAGCAAAGCCGATAGGAGCGCCATATTTTATAACACGGTCATCTTTTGAAATTGGCTTTAACGCAATTTTATGTCCTTTGTCGATGTCGTCTAATGCGGTGAACGAGAAGTCTTCAAACTCAATGTGTTCACCCGCACTAATTGGGCTTAGGGCAATAGCAACATCATCAGTATTATGAAGTCTTAATAACTGTGCCATGATTATAATTCCACTTGTTTTGATAGTGTCTCTTCAACAGAGGTCGTAAGCATGCTGTTAAGCTGTTCTGTTACTAGATCAGTCAATCCTGTCAGTTCATTGAGATCCTTATCCCAATGCCACTCAGCGCCAAGCACACTGCTGACAAGCTCTTTCAATGTTATCGCACCATCTTGGTGCTGTTGCCAAATGGATTTGAATAAAGTGATCCACTCAGGACTATCTGAAAGCTCAATGGGTTGACCATTACGCTCGCCGCGGTAAAACAAAATTTGCCCCGCAATTGCTGTCGCAATAAGTGCTGGAACGGTTTTATTATCTACAATATATTGCTCTAACTGCGGCAGTAATCGCGTTTTAAATTTGGTCATACTATTCAGTGATATCGACATAAGTAAATGACAAATATACGGATTTCTAAAGCGATTAAGCACATCATTGGCAAATACCTGCAATTCATCTTTAGGTAAAGATAGTGTGGGAATAATCTCGTCAAAAATCAGTTTACTTACATATTTCTCGATTAATGGTGAGGCGAGCGCTTCGCCCACAGAGTCGATATTTGCCATATAGGCCAAAGGCACCATCGCAGTATGTGCCCCGTTTAAAATAGCGACTTTACGTTGTTTGTAAGGGGCTATATCGTCAACAATTTTAATATTGACATCACTGCCTTCTAAACATAATACGTCAGCTAAATGTTGCGGCCCTTGAATAACAAATAAATGAAAATATTCAGCTGTGACCATGAAGTTGTCGTAGTAGCCAAATTGTTCTTGCAAGTGTTGATGTTCATCACGTGGGAAGCCCGTCACGATGCGGTCAACCAACGATGAGCAAAAATGATTATGCTCGTTAAGCCAGCTAACAAACTCGCTGGGTAAATCCCATAGTTGGCAGTACTTGAGGACAATTTCTTTTAATTTTTCACCATTATAATCAATTAGTTCACAAGGAATGATGATCATGCCGCGATCACTTGCACCGTTAAAGTGATTAAAGCGGTGAAATAACCATTGAGTTAATTTCGCAGGGAAGGCTTTTGCTGGCTTATCAGTGAGTGAGTCTTCGCTAATGTACTCGATGCCTGCTTCGGTTGTATTAGAAAAAATTAACTTTAGATCTTCACTTTCTGCGAGCTGTAAATATTTATCGAATTCTTTATAAATAGGAATTTCTTCGTTTACACAGCTAATAATGCGTTCATTAGATACCGATTCACCTTGCTCATTAATGCCTCGAATAATACTGGTATAGAGACCATCTTGAGTATTAAGTAGCGGTAATGTGTCGTAATCAATTGGTCTAATAATGGCGACACCCGCGTTTAAACCTGTTTGTTCATTTAATTTGTCGATTTGCCAATCCACAAAAGCGCGTAAGAAATTCCCCTCACCGAATTGCATTATAGTCGTCGGGTATTTGTTTTTATTGACGTTTTTTCTATTTAGTGTGTACATACATTTGACCCATTTTTAACCTTAATTGGCGTGTTGATTTTTACATCTTAGACATATTTGCCACCGGTGGCAAATAAAATTTGACAAATTGCCACCGGTAGCGAAGAATGGCTATTAACAACTTTATGAATGTTTTTTACAACTTGTTTATTAAAGTGGTGTTAAAACAGGCATTAAAACTTTTGTATCATCTTGTTTGGAGAGGCTGATACAGAGAGTTAACAGATAAAAAGGTTAATTTTATGACAACACAGCTATTCGATTTAAAGGGGAAAACGGCTTTAGTAACAGGTGCGAGCCGTGGCTTAGGAAAGCAAATTGCAAAGGGATTAGCCGCTGCTGGGGCTGATGTGATCTGTAGCAGTAGTCGTGAGCATGGTTGCGAAGAAACATGCAGCGAAATAGCTAAAAGCGCATCGAAAACATGGGATATTGCCGCTGATTTGAGCGATGCCAAAAGCGTGTCAGCATTAGCAGAACAGGCGTTGTCGGTTAATGATGGCATCGATATTCTGGTCAATGTGGGTGGCACTATTTTTAGAAGTCCCGCTATCGATTACCCCTACGATGAATGGCAAAAGGTGATAAAGGTTAACCTTGATGCCAGCTTTTTACTTGCTCAGGCATTAGCACCGAAAATGATCGAAAAGGGTCAAGGTAAAATTATCAATATTGCATCCATGCTGTCATACAGTGGCGGAATGACTGTGCCCGCTTACACAGCAAGTAAGCATGCTATTGCAGGCGTTACCAAAGCCTTAGCAAATGAATGGGCACAATATAACATTCAGGTTAACGCGATAGCACCTGGGTATTTTAGAACAGATAACACGCAAGCGCTTCAGGATGATCCTGGGCGTAATAGCGAAATAGAAAAACGTATCCCAGCAGGGCGCTGGGGAGAAGCTGAAGATTTAATTGGTACCGCAATCTTTTTATCATCACGAGCCAGTGATTATGTCAATGGACATATTTTGGCAGTTGATGGCGGATGGTTAGCACGTTAGTAGGAAAATAAAACAATGAACACAGAAATTGAATCACGTTACGCAGTAGGCCCAAATGAAGTAAAGGGGTTTGACACTGAGCAATTGAGAAGCGAGTTTTTAGTCGACAAATTAATGCAAGCAGACAAAGTGTATTGGCTTTATACCCACTATGAACGTTTTATGGTTGGCAGTGCAGTACCTTTAAATAACGCATTAACGCTTGAAACATTAGATAACTTAAAAGCGGCCCATTTTCTTGATGGTCGCGAATTGGGCATTATCAATGTTGGGGGCAAAGGCAGTATTACAGCGGATGGTGAAATTTACTCATTAGACTATAAAGATGCACTTTACTTAGGTCGGGGTAACAAATCAGTGTCTTTTCGCAGTGATGATGCTAAAAACCCAGCTAAATTTTACTTAAATTCAGCACCTGCGCATCACAGTTATCCAAATAAACACGTTACTAAACAAGATGCTAATGTACTTCATTTAGGAAGTTTAGAGACATCGAATGAGCGTTATATCAACCAAATGCTCATCAATACAGTGGTACAAACGTGTCAACTTCAAATGGGCTTAACTGAACTTAAGCCTGGTAGTGTGTGGAATACCATGCCAGCTCATCAACATGATCGTCGTAACGAAGTGTATTTTTATTTCGAAATACCTCAAGAGCAAGCGGTTTGCCACTTTATGGGCGAGCCAACAGAAACGCGGCATTTATGGATTCATAATGAGCAAGCTGTGGTCTCGCCACCGTGGTCAATCCATTCTGGTGCAGGGACACAGAATTACAGCTTTATCTGGGGGATGGCTGGTGAAAACTTAGATTATGACGACATGGACAAGTATCAACCGCAACAATTGAGATAGTCCACATTTAACAGAACACACAATGAAGAAATAATAATGAATAGAAATCTTCTTTACAGCGTTTTCGTGGTTTTTACGCTTGGTTTTATAACCAGCTGCAGCAATGACAACAAAACCACACGCTTGACGCTTGCCCACACGCTGGATACCCGGCATGTGGTGCATCAAGCGATGGAGTATATGGCAAAACGTTTAGATTACTATTCCAACGGAAGTATGGAAATAGTGATCTATCCCGGTGGTCAATTAGGGTCAGAACGAGAGCTTATCGAGTTGCTACAAATAGGTAGTCTTGCTATTACCAAAGTGTCTGCGAGTCCGCTTGAGGGCTTTGTGCCAGAAATGAAGGTGTTTGGTATTCCTTATCTGTTTAATGACAGTGCGCATTTTTGGCGCGTATTAAACAGTCAGTTAGGTCAAGACATGCTCGATAAAGTATCTTCTGCAAGACTCAAAGGGTTAGGTTATTACGATGCAGGTAGCCGAAGCTTTTATACGACCCAAAAACCCATTCACACGCCTGACGATTTAATTGGTCAGAAAATTCGTGTATTGAATAGCCCTACGGCTGTTGCGACGGTACAAGCACTGGGCGGTGCTGCAGCACCTATTGCGTGGGCTGAGCTGTATTCGGCTCTGCAGCAGGGGGTTGTTGATGGCGCTGAAAATAACCCACCCAGTTATTACTTATCTCGCCACTATGAAATTGCGAAGTATTACTCGTTAGATGAACATACCTTTGTACCTGATGTTATTTTGGCCAGCCAAGAAGTGTGGGAGTCCTTGAGTGAACAACAGCAAACATGGCTAACTAAAGCCATGGCTGATTCTGTTGAATACCAACGTTCACTCTGGCAATCAGCATCGGATGAAGCGCTTAAAGCGGTTATTGAGGCCGGCGTTGAAGTTACCTACCCCGACAAAAAAGCGTTTCAGGATAAAGTCGCCGATTTTCATGCTTCATTTGCAGGTACGCCTGTTGAGCAACATATCAAGGCTATCAAAGCGATGGGGGAGGCAAAATGACAAAGCTAAATTCACATCTTAACTCATTAATAGAACGGATTTTGATAGTAGCGATGATCGCCATCGTGGCTGTCGTGACTTGGCAGGTGTTTTCGCGTTTTATTTTGCGTTCGCCAAGTTCATACACAGAAGAGTTAGCACGTTTTTTATTAATGTGGATTGGGGTTTTAGGCGCATCGTACGCATACAGAACTCGCGCCCATTTAGGACTTGATCTGTTCTATCAAAAAATGGTTCCGACACTACGCAGAAAATGCACCTTTATTATTGAATTATCGGTATTGATAACCGCATCTTGCATTTTAGTGTATGGAGGCAGTTTGTTAATGATGCTGAGTTTTGAGCTTGAACAAAGCTCGGCAGCTCTGGGTATTAATATGGGCTTTGTTTATGCTGTATTGCCGTTAAGTGGCCTATTAATTGTATTTAACTGCGTTGAAAATATTGTTAATTGCTTAATGAATGTGATGGAGGAATCATAATGGAAATGACAGCCATAATTCTAATTGTGTGTTTTTTCATCTTACTGTTTATTAATGTCCCTATTTCTATTTGTATCGCATTATCGACACTGATTGCGCTTACGTTACATATGGATTTTACGCCAGCAAGTATTACGATTTCCCAACAGATGATGGGCGGTCTGGATAGCTTTGCCTTGTTAGCCATCCCATTCTTTATTTTGTCTGGTTTAATTATGGGCCAAGGAGGCATAGCCAAGCGTTTAATTGAGTGTGCTATGGCAATGATTGGCTTCTTACCCGGTGGTTTAGCGCTTGTGAATGTAATGTCGTGCATGATGTTTGGTGCTATTTCGGGTTCTGCTGTTGCTGCTACGTCGGCTATCGGTAGTTTTATGGTGCCAGAAATGAAAAAGCACGGTTACAGCGAAAACTTTGCAGCAGCAGTCACAGCAAGTGCGGCAACAACAGGTATGCTAATACCCCCGAGTAATATTCTTATTATTTACGCTATTGCGAGTGGGGGAGTATCGATTGCAGCCTTATTTATTGCTGGTTATTTGCCGGGTATTTTACTCGGTTTAGCACTGATGATGGTGTGTGCAATTTATTCTATTAAGAACAATTACCCTGTGACAGCGCGACTGCCTTTTTCGGTCATGTTCGAAAAAATAATCGCAGCATTGCCCAGTTTATTACTTGTTTTTATTGTGATTGGGGGCATTATTGGTGGTGTTTTTACGGCGACAGAAGCCGGGGCCGTTGCCGTGATTTATGCTCTCGTCCTTGCTGTGTTTGTGTATGAAGAAATTCGTTTAAATGAAATGCCTCAGTTATTACTTAAGGCCTGCGAAACAACCGCCATTGTGATGCTTATTATTGCGGCATCTTCGGCAATGTCGTGGCTTTTGTCCTATACGCATATTCCACAAATGGTCAGTGAATTCTTTTTAACATTAAGTGATAACCCAATAATTATTTTGTTATTAATTAATTTAATTTTGATACTTGTGGGCGCATTCATTGATATGACGCCAGCTGTACTGATATTCACACCGATATTTTTACCGGTGGCAATGCAATTTGGTATGTCTCCTGTTCAGTTTGGTATCATGATTGTTCTCAATTTATCGATAGGATTAGTGTCTCCGCCAGTGGGGAGTGTATTATTTGTAAGTTGTGCAGTCGCAAAAACAGCGATACATAAAATAATAAAACCCATGATGCCACTCTATTTAGTGATGTTTCTGGTACTAATGTTGGTTACGTATGTACCTGCAATTAGTGAATTTTTACCACGCTTATTCGGTTTATTAGATTAAAATCACCAAAGAGGTGCATGTCGCCTCTTTTGTCATTTATAATGTAACGAATTTGTGTACTTTTAATAATTAAAAGCTGAACACTACTGTCGCTAAGTAGTTGACTCTGGAATTTTATATGTCTGTAACAATCAACGATATTGCTCGTTTATCAGGGGTCTCTAAACGCACTGTTTCGAGAGTGATAAACTGCTCACCGGCGGTCGGTAAAGCAACCCGTGAGCGGGTGTTAGAAATTATTAAAGAAACAGGGTTCTCGCCAGATAAGCAAGCGCGCGGTTTGGCGTCGAGTCGTTCTTACTTACTGGGCTTAATCTATGATAACCCCGATGCACTGTATATTGATGAAGTGCAACGTGGCGCATTGAGTGTTTGTGCTGAGCTTGGCTATGAGCTTGTTGTGCACCCTGGATCATCAAAACGCGATGACTTCATTAGTGATTGCCTTAGTTTTATTTCGCGCTCAAAACTAGATGGCGTGATTATTTTACCTCCTGTCTCTGAAAATAAAGCATTGGCAGCAGCGCTTCGAGAAATTAATTGTCCTTATGTTCGTCTTGCGTCAGTTGATTTAGATGATGCAGACAATATTGTTGTGTCTGATGAGCGTGCTGCAATGCGTGATATGGCGACACATTTAGTCGAGTTAGGTCATACAGATATTGGGTTTATTTCGGGCCCTCAACATTACCGTTCGTCGATTGAACGTTTAGCAGGCTTTTTGGCTGAGTTGCAGGTATATAACGTTAAGCTACCAACAGACCGCATAGTTGAAGGTAAAAACAATTATGACAGTGGTTTGGCGTGTGCTGAGCAATTACTTAATACTTTACCAAGACCCACTGCAATCGTTGCAAATAACGATGAAATGGCTGCAGCGGTTCTTCGGGTTGCAAACAACTTAAATATTAGAGTGCCCGATGAGCTCTCAGTGGCTGGATTCGACGATAATATTTTGGCATCACGTATTATTCCCTCATTAACAACTATCCGACGCCCTGTGTTTAATATGGCGTGTTTGGCAGTCCAAAAGTTGATCAATAAATCCCGTAATAATCAGGAAAAGTTAGCCTTACAAAAGACAGTGACACCTAACCTCGTTACACGCGAGTCAACGGGAAGGGTCAACGGCTAACTGTTTATTAATAAACTCACTGATTAATTCAACCGTGTTATTTTGCCAAGGGTGAAATAGCCAAAAGCAATGGGGAGCCTCTTTAAACACATGCTCCTTGTTTGTAATGCCACGCTCAGTTAATTGTTCTTGAACTGCTTTTTTTCCTGCGTAAAATCGCGCAAAGCCACCGTTGATAAATAAAGTCGCAGGGCTTGTGTTTGAGATGTAATTAATTGGGGATGCATGTTGCCAAATTGCAGGGACTTCTTCATAACGACCTCCTAGCCACTTACTGGCAGATGTAACCGCCTTACTTTTATCATTCTCGTAGCGCAGTGCCAAAGGGGTAGTGAAATCAGACAGGCCATCAATGTTGATTAACACGCGCGCATTCACTGCCAATGAGGCACTTTGATTCAATAACGTGCCATGACTATAAGCCAGTAGGGCAGCTATTTGCCCGCCTGCTGAACTGCCTGCAAGGGTCAGTTTTTCAGCGTTTAAGTGAAAGCGTGAAGCGTTACTTTTTAACCACTGTGTTGCTAGTGCAATATCATGAATCGATGCAGGGTATTGCGCCTCATCCGAAAGTGTATAAGCAGGGGTTGCCACAACAAAGCCCTTAGCGGCAAGTTTTGCTGCGAGGGTTTGTAAAATGGCCGGTGAACCCGAGCCCCATCCACCACCATGCACCAATACAATCAGTGGTAATACGGTGTTGTTATTAGGTCGAATAATAGTGATTGACTGGAAGCGCAATTTACCTTGGTACGTATGCTGTTCGACGTTTAAATTACTGATTGGGCTGTCATCTGGTAGATGCAACTCGCTGTAGCGTGGTTTTAACTTTTTATAAGTGTTTTCAAGAGTATAAGACGCACTATAAACGTGGTTTGATATTCCACTTAATAGAAAAGCGATAAGGGGGAGTGTGTGTTTCATTTATCAGCTACCTTAGAAAAGCGAATATAATCGTAATGTACAGAGTGAGAATTGCGACTGACCAACTTATTGACATTGAATAAGCCCACTTTGGCACCAACCCAACGGCCTTTTTTGGCACTAAAATGCTCTCCGATGGCCCGATATGGTGAGGCTTCTAACGTTTTATAACTAAATACCGCATGAGCGCCAGGTTGCACCAGCAATCTTAAATACATTGTCTCAGTGGTAACCTCTGTAATGATTGTTTTATGTTCTGTACATCCTTTTCGTGCTCCTTTGCATTGGCTATAAACAAGGTGGAGTGCGCCTTCATCTGAACGCGATATACCGATCCACGCATAGTCTTCGCCAAACAATAAAAGACCGCTGTCGCCCTGATAAGTTTCTGGATTAAATACTAATTTTGTTTCAACGAAAAAGCGCTCTGCCGGTAGTTTTTGCAATAACAGCGAAGGAGTAAGCCACAAACTGTCTGCTACTTTTTGCTGTTGGGATAGTGTTAAATAGCCAGCACTGTCAGTTAAAGAAAACCAGTGTGGCTGTGGATTTGCGTTCCATTGCCATTGTAAACCAAGTTGCTCAGCGTTAAATTCATCGCTGTTGGGTATTTGAGTGCTTAAGAACCGTTTAGCTTTGGGTTTTCGATACTTTAAAACCGGCTCGCCGATGCCATCTTTATCGGGATCTCGGCCAATCACGGGCCAATCATTAAGCCATTGAAGCGGTTGTAAATGCACGATACGGCCGTAGGCATTTTTAGATTGAAAATGAACAAACCAATCTTGGCCATATGGCGTGTTGATCCAACTTCCTTGGTGTGGGCCGTTGGTTAGCGAGTTTCCTTGTGCCATTACAATTTTGTCTTCATACGGGCCTAGTATGTGTTTACTTCTAAAAACTGACTGCCAACCTAAATCGACTCCGCCAGCAGGAGCAAAAATGTAATAAAAGCCATTACGCTTGTAAAACTTAGGACCTTCTAAGGTACGATATGAGGGCAGGGTATTGCCATCGACGATATGCTGGTATTCGTCACTTACCCAACTGGCGTCAGCACTCATTTCACGAATTGAGAGAATATTGTTAAATCCGGCCCTGCTTTTTGCCCACGCATGGAGCAAGTAAGCTTTGCCATCATCGTCCCATAAGGGTGTAGGGTCGATAATTCCTTTCCCTTTTAGAATTAATGTGGGTGTTGACCATGCTTTAGCGGGGTCTTTGGCTGTAATAACATAGATCCCAAAATCTGGGTCAGGGTAAAAAATCCAAAATAAGCCATTATGATAACGAATATTGGGTGCCCAAACGCCATTACCATGTTGTGGCGTGTTGTAGTGCTCACGCGGTTGTTGAATAGGGAGTGCGTAATTTATGAGTTGCCAGTTAACTAAGTCGTTTGAATGTAAAATAGGCAACCCCGGCGCAGAGTTAAAACTTGATGCCGTCATGTAATAATCATCACCCAGGGCAACGATATCAGGATCTGAAAAGTCAGCATGAATGATAGGGTTTTGGTAATACCCATTTTCTAAATCTGCCTGCCAAATGAGCGGCATGTTATTTTTTTCAGTGGGGAACTCTATCAGTTCAATAGCCGGTAAAGTAACACTGACAAAAAAAAGGGTATTTATTAAGACATAAATCGCTTTCACTTGATTTCCTTATCTGCCTAATAAAAGACTCGCTAAAATAAAAGGCCCAACTGCTTTAGGGTCATTATCTCGGATATTTTCGCTTAAGTAATAATCATAGCTACCATCACGATATGGCTTGCCGCCAAGCCCTGCGACTTCACAGGCTGATGTGATTGAAATACGTTTTGTTTTTTTGTCGACAGCGATGAATTCATCGATTAATCCAGCATAACTTTGCTCTGCGTACACTAAGTAGTAGGCAGGTAAGGCGTTATCTAATACTCCTTTGATGATTGCGTAGGTAAACATGCTGCTTCCAGAGGATTCAGGATAATTACCGGCTTCATCGCCTTTATCTGTGACTTGATACCAAGTTCCAGTGTCATTTTGATAATGTAATAAGCGATCGATTAAGTGTTTAAAGCGGCGAGATAACCATGCTTTTTCAGGATAATCATCTGGCAATTGCGCTAACACATCAACCATCGCCATGGCATACCAACCTATTGAACGTGACCAGTGATTTGCTGATTGTCCAGTGATTGGGTCAGCCCATTTTTGACTCTTTGACTCATCCCAGCCGTGAACAGGGAGTTGGGTATCAGGTCGGTATAAATGCTTTTCAATAAGTTGGAATTGCTTGATAACATCGCTAAATTGCTCTTTTTGACCATAACGACGAATGTACTCAGCGTAGAATGGTGCGCCCATGTATAAACCGTCGAGCCACATTTGTGAGGTGTAGCGTTTTTTATGCCAAAATCCCCCTTCTGTAGTGCGGGGATGCTTTTCTAATTGCTTTACTAGTGTGTCGATGGCGAGTCGATATTTTTTGTTGCCAGTTTCGTCATACATGAAAAACAATAACTTACCAGCATTGAGCATATCGATGTTGTATTTACTCTGTTGATAAGTCTTAATCGTGCCATCGTCCATAACGAGGCTATCAACATACTCTTTTATGTAATTGAAATAGCGTGTATCGCCTGTTTTTTGATAAAGCTTAGCAAATGCCATAAGTTCTAAGCCATGGGTATAGTCCCAGCGAGCAGCAGTGCGCCAGTCAATCAAATAGGCATGCGGATGACGTTGCATTTCTGATTCAGCCATCCATATCGACCACATAATAGGGGGGGGTTTAACATTGCTTGCAATGCTGTTTACTGACCAAAAAACGCTTAAAATACAGGTTAATAAAATCGATAAGTAGCGAAATGTTTGCATGATTATTTACTTTTCTGACGAAGCAATTTTACCATTTCTGTGCCAGCTAAAATATACGCCGCGTTGCCTTTAGGGTCGTTTGCAACAACAGGTTCACTCATGTAGTAGTCATAACTCCCATCACGGCCATAGCCAAGCCCCGCTACATAACATTGGTTAGTCATAGACACAGTGCCATCTTGGTGCAATAAGGTAAATTCGTTTAACAATCCCTGGTAGGCCTTATATGCAGTAGCAAGGTAATCGGTGCTTAAGTAGCCCTTATTTATTGCTTTTGCATAGAAGTAGGTAAACATCGCCGTTGCTGATGACTCTCTATAATTACCTATCGCATTGGGTTTATCCATTACTTGCCACCAGGTACCGGTTGCTGGGTCTTGCGTTTTTTCTAGACTGTCGGCAATTTCTTGCACCATGGTAAGTAAGAGTTTTCGTTGCTGACTATTTTGTTCAGGAATATAATCAAGTACATCGACAACGGCCATCGCAAGCCAGCCCATTCCGCGAGCCCATACCTCGTGTGAAAGTCCCGTTGATTTATTAGCCCATGCCTGTTGTTTAAGCTCATCCCAGCCGTGATAATAAAGCCCTGTTTGTGTATCTTTTAAAAACTCGCGGGTTAAGTTAAATTCGTTCACCACTTCGGCAAAGGTCTCTTGTTGTTGGTGACCCGATTCAAATAAGGCTGCGTACTCAGCTAAAAAAGGCATACCCATATACACACCATCAAGCCATACTTGGCCTTGGTATTTTTTCTTATGCCAAAAAGCCCCTGTCGACGTGCGAGGGTGTTTATGTAATTGCTCTCTTAGCGCATGAATTGCTTTTAGATACTTTTGTTCATTTGTTTGCTGGTATAGCGTAATTAAATTGCGACCAGGCGGAATATTATCAATATTAAAATTGCTTTGTTTATAGGCTAAAATAAGGCCATCTTCAGAAATAAAGCTTCCGGTCACTTTTTCAATTACTTGTTTATATTCCGCATTATCTGTGAGTTCACCAAGTGTGTAATAAGCATACGGTTGAATACCAATAATGTCATATTCAAACTTTGGAGAGCGCTTACGGTTAACATCCCATCCATTGTAGTGGTAGCCTAGCGTTTTACGCGCCAGTTCAGAATCTGCGAATGCTTGTGTCCACTTAAGTGCAGACTCTGCGGAGATAGACGCTTGCATTGCATTCTTTGTCAACGATGTTTTGAGCTGAATTCGAGGCTTAATGGTCAGCTTTTGCGCTTGTTGTTTAATATAATGCTCAAATTGTTCTACGGTATTAATACCGCTTTGTGCTTGCCATAAAGATGCAAAATAATAGTGAACTTGCTGACTGCCTTGCTGGCCTTTTGGTGTTAATTCTACTAAGTAGTTTTTATCATCTTGGCGTACTGTTTTTACATCCCCTTTTTTGAAAAAAACCACCATGCCTAGCGCCTTACCGTCGAGACTTTGTTTGCCCCAACTAGCAATATACCCATAGCCATAATTGCTCATGCTTTGTAAATCGGCTTTTAAAAAGGTTGTATCGGGATGTTTTACAAGGCCTGCGGTGATGTTATCAAGTGGTTTGTCGAGTTTTAAGGTGACTTCTGCCAGTGGAGAACCCGCTTGCATACTGATAAATGCACTGAGGTCTTGTTGCTGTACGCTGTTTTGCCAGCCATGGTAATCAAGTTGAATTTGGGCGAATAGATCGCCATTCGCAGTGATGCTTGCAGTACGAGTATCTACTTTGCTGACATGTTCAAGCTTACCTTTCTCATTGGTATAGGCAAAACCACCTGCACCTAGCGATCTTCCTACTTTTAATAAGTCCATTCCCCAATCTTGCAACGAATGATACGACTTATAACCATCTAAACCAACGTTGTGCAATACGGGTTCTGGAGTCAGTTTTCCGAAGATATCAAAACCATTACGCCAATCGAGGTAAATGCGATAACCGACCTTATCTGATTCGATCCCCGGTCCTTCATAGCGGATCCAGTTTGAATGGTCTGTGTAATATTCAGGAGGGGTTATGGATTGAACATTTTTAAACTGGCCACCGACATATTCTTTCATTCCAGCATTTTGTTGGTGTTTTGGTGGGCGAGTATGAGGTACCCATTCACCACCCACTTTATGGGCTAAATCTGCTTGTACACGCTTTTTGGAAGGTGCGAGACGTGTTGTTGAGATTATCTCTGCGTGTATATTTTCACCTTTAGAAAGATCAGTAACGAACAAAATACCATCGTTCTTTCCATCCAAATCTTTATCAATCGCTTGATTGGCAACTTGATTATCGCCGATATTTACCGCAAGCGTTGTATTAGGTGCTACACCTAAGTCGTAGTAGCTTAAATAAATAGCTTCATCTTCGCGATTAAACGGACTGGGATTAGCAATATCAACAGTGGCAACAGAACCTGTCTGTGCTTCTTTTATGCTGTGATGCTGGGGTTGTTCTGCTTGTTGGCAAGCGGTAACAGACAAAGCAGCGAAAGTAATCAGTGATGTGTGTATCAGGTGACGTGAGGGTAAATGTTTCATTGTTGTTCTCCCCTGAAAAGGCCAAAGCAAAGCTTTGGCCTAAGTGTTTTTATTATAAGTTGTATGCTTTTTTCACTAAACCATAGGTTAACTGATAAGCGAGTTCATGTGCTGACTCAATACTAATTTGGTGATTAGCAACAAGTTCAGCTAAATAGCGGCAATCCACACGACGCGCGACATCGTGGCGGGCCGGAATAGATAAAAATGCACGCGTATCATCATTAAAACCAACAGTATTATAGAAGCCCGCTGTTTCAGTGGTTTGTTGACGAAAACGCAGCATACCAGCCGGACTATCATGGAACCACCATGCAGGCCCTAGTTTTAGGCTAGGGTAGTGGCCTGCAAGTGGCGCAAGCTCGCGGCTATAGGTGGTTTCATCGAGAGTGAATAAGATGATTTTTAACTTTGGATGATTACCGTATTTACTCAATAGTGGTTTAAGCGCGTTTACATATTCTGTTTGGCTTGGGATATCTGCCCCTTTATCACGACCGAATTGATTGAAAATCGGTTGGTTATGGTTGCGGTGTGCACCTGGGTGGATTTGCATTACTAAACCATCCTCGATACTCATGCCTGCAAGCTCGGTCAGCATTTGTCCACGAAACAGCTCTTGTTCTTGCTCATTTGCGTGACCAGTTCGGCATTTTTCGAACAATGCTTCACATTCACTCAGTGACAAGTCGGCAGTTATTGCACTGGGGTGCCCATGGTCAGTGGCTGTTGCGCGACCTTCTTTTTTAAAGTACTCACGGCGAATACGTATAGCGTCTAAATACCCTTGCCACGTTGTGGTATCTTGCTCGGTTAGCTCCCCTAGTTTTGCGACATTATCGATAAAGTCTTCGCGACTTGCATCAACCACATCATCTGGTCTAAACGTTGTAATAACTCGCTTTGCCATGTTTGTACCAGCCATGCCACGATGATGATCGAGCGAGTCTAGCGCACCTTCTGTGGTTGCAATTAGCTCAATATTGAAACGGTCCATTAGCGCATGCGGTTTATAGGCATCAGTCGCCAGCTCTGCGGTTATTTTGTCATAATAGTCTTGCGCATTTTCTGAATTTAATTTTTCAGTAAAACCAAAAACATCGCTAAATACAGCGTCTAGCCAATAGCCACTGGGTGTACCTGCGAACAAGTAATAATTGTCCGCAAAAATTTGCCATGCTTTTTTTGGATCAACGCTTTTAGAACGTGCCATATCACCTTCTAAGCCATGCTCAGGAATTCCTAACGTTGTTAAGTCGATGCCTTGGCTGTAGAGCATTCTAAACACATAGTGATCTGGTTTTATGAAAAGCTCAGTAGCGTTACCAAAATGAGGGTTTTCATTAAACCATTTAGGGTCTGTGTGTCCGTGTGGGCTTACAATAGGGAGACCTTTTATTTCATTGTAAAGTTCACGGGCAATGCTTACGACAGCGGGATCGCTTGAAAATAGGCGATCAGGATGTAGTTTAAGAGACTGTGATTGACGAGTCATAGTGTTTCCTTTATTCATTTACTTATTAGCCACCGGTGGCAAAATAGGCCAATTTATTTTGTTAGTACGTTAGCGCAGGCTTGAGTGATACTTTGCCAGTCTTTTGTATTCACCCAATCAGGTTTTGCGACCCACGTTCCACCCACAGCAAATACATTATCTAATGCTAAAAAATCTTTGAAATTTTGAGCATTTACACCGCCTGTAGGACAAAAGCGTATCTCTTGAAAAACACTCGAGACAGCGTGTAAAAAATCGATTCCGCCACACAATGAAGCTGGGAATAACTTGTGTTCTGTAAAGCCATATTCACTGGCGAGAAGAATATCGGCATTATTCGATACGCCTGGTAAGCATGGTTTGCCACAACTTGCTAAAGCATCTAGCAAGCGAGGCGATACTGCTGGCGTTACAATGTAATCAGCGCCTGCATTGATGGCGTTATTTAATGTGTCACTACGGGTAATTGTCCCCGCACCCACGATGAGATTTGGTAATGCCGATTTTATCGCTGTTATTGCAGCTAATGATTGCTCAGTGCGAAGTACAACTTCGACTAAATTAATACCAGCATCTTGCATAGCCCGAGCAACGGCGACTCCTTGCTGTGGATCATGTGCTTGGATGATTGGCAAAATCGGTTGTCCTGCCATTAATTTAGAAAATGCGCTCTGTGCCATTAGATTGACTCCGCTAATAATTGTTTTGCGCTAATTGATTGATTGTTCAAGGTGACGTTTTCAACATTGAAATCGGTGATATTTTTAACGATTGACTGTTTTGCGACGTTATCAAAGTGGCTATTTATAATTGTAAAATCTTTGATAGGTGCCCGCTCAAATCCATTTAAATAGAACGCTTTATCAAGCACGTTATTACAGTGCAGATTGTCTATAACGATATCGCGTACGGTGGGGTCAAATTGGCCTGCATCACCTTCTTCGTAAAAGAAATTAATAACAATTGCATTTTTTACTGTGCCAACTTCAACATTACGAATGCGAATATGCTCAATTAATCCACCGCGGACAGAATTGGTTTTAATACGGATGGCACGTTCTAAATGTGGACTGTCCATCGTGCAATCTTGTACGTAAACATTGTTCACACCGCCTGATATTTCACTGCCAATGACGACACCACCGTGACCCTCTTTCATATGACAGTTTTCGATCACTATATTGGCAGATGGCGTGTTGACGCGACGACCGTCAGCATTTCGCCCTGATTTAATTGCAATACAGTCATCACCCGTATCGAACGTACAGTCTTTTATATGCACATGATTGCAGCTTTCTGGGTCGCAACCATCGGAATTTGGTCCATGGCTTGAAAACGTGACACCACTGACTGTCACACTGTTACATAACACGGGGTTTACTAACCAAAAAGGAGAGTTTTTGATAGTCACTCCCTCAATTAACACATTATTACAGCGGTAGGGTTGAATGAAAGGGGGGCGCAGATATGCACCATCAGCGTAGATTCGCTTAGCAACAGGTAAGGCGTTTTCAGCATCAACCATTAATTGTTTACGTGCTGGTTTTTGATCCATCAATTGACCATTTTCTTGGTATTGTAATTCCCAGTGTTTTTCTTTGTGCGGACCTTTCCATGGCCACCAAGTGGTATTATTCGCATTACCCTCTAGTATACCTTCGCCAGTGATAGCTATATTTTGTTGGCCATACGCATAAATTAAAGGGGAATACCCCATCATCTCGAGGCCTTCCCAACGAGTGAATACTGCAGGTAGGTAGTCATCTGGATTAGTACTAAAACTTAGCACTGCGTTTTTTTCAAGGTGTAAATTAACGTTCGATAATAAGTGAATCGGGCCGGTATAAAATACACCTTCAGGAATAATAACTTTTCCACCACCTTGCTGGTGGCAGGTTAAAATAGCCTTTTTTATAGCATGGCTATTATTAAACGTACCGCCACTTTGAGCGCCAAAGTCAACGATATTAAAAGCACTCTCGGCGAACTGTGGTACTTTAATGTTCTTTTTAATCGCTTCGGCTGCTGACCAATCATTATTTTCTGTTGGCGTCAGTAAGGTATTTACACCCGCACTTTTGCAGCCCATTAATGCAGCAGTACCTACTAAACTACTCGAGGCGAAGGCTTTAAGAAAAAATCGGCGATTATTGTTCATACTCAAGGTTCCTGTAGTCACAACGTGTGTGCTAATTGTTTTTATAGTTGAAGTACTCTAGCAACAATTGCCACCGGTGGCAATTGTTGCTAGAGATTTTATAAAAAATAACCAACCACACAGTATTGGTTATTTGGAGGGGAGTCATTTGTTAAAATGATCCGCGCAAGCCGATTAAATATTGGCGTCCTGATGATAAGCTTTCGTATGGGCGAGGTGTGTAAATATCATTCCACATCTCTTGCTTTTCATCAGTTAAGTTAACGGCTTCAAACGACAAGCTCATATTTTCTGTCAGTTCATAGCGAGCAGAGAAGTTGAGTTTTGCTTTGTCATCATAGCCACGTACAAACGTTGATTCATCTTTGTATTCATCGAGGTATTGTTTGTTATAACCACCACGATAGTTGTATGAGAAACGTGCTGACCAATTATCTACTTCGTAATACATCGTTACATTGAAAGTGTTTTTAGACGTTTCTTCTTCGACTAAATTCAAAGGTGTACCATAAAATGGATCTTCGATATCGCGAGTATAATCAATGTATGTATAGTTAGCTTGTATACCTAATGCATTGAACGGTTCTGGTAAGAATGTAAAGGGCTGTTGGTAGATAAACTCCGCTCCCCACATACTTTCAGGATCGGTATTCACTAGTTGCGAAATTTGCCATGTTACCGTGCTTGGATCAGTGTCGCCCAAGTCAATACCCAGTCTGTCAAGTTCAGCCTGTGAAAGGACCTCATCTTTGCTTGATGTTGTTAAGCCAGAAATGTCTTTGAAGAACAGCGACGATGCAATTAGTGACTCATCAGCAAAGTACCACTCTAAACCTACATCATATTGTTTAGCTTTATACGGTTGCAGTGATGGGCCTGCTCCCATTCTTATTGTTGCAGTTGGATCTTCAATACTCGGGGTATTAATACTAATTGATGAACGCAAGTCAGATAGTTTTGGTCGGGTAATGGCGTGTGAATAACTAAAACGACCGACTAAATCTTCAGTGATATCATAAGCAAGATTTAGAGAAGGTAGCCACTCATCTCCTTCGCTCACTGATTCACGCCAACCATAACCATTTTCAAAGTTGGCGCCATCGCCGCGTCCTGCGGTGAATCTGTCTTTATATAGGTGATCGGTATTTACGATGCGGCTTGTATTTTTATTATCTACATAGCGCACACCAACATTACCTCTTAGCTCATTATCAAAGATGTACTTTCTAAAGTTTAACTGTAAAAAGGCCGTTGCGACTTCTTCTTTAATGTAATAGGTACGGCGATAATCTTCTTTTGCTTGGAAAAAATCGCGGTCAGAGAATGCGTCGTACATGGCGTTGAAATCGGGAGCTAACCAAGTCCCTGCATTGAGTGTTGAATTACTTGGAATTGATGCGTTATTACCAAAATGAACACCTTGCTCATCAAGAGTCGTGTTAAATAAGCTGCCATTAATGAGCTCTTCATCTAAGTACATAACACGTTCTTCGGCGCTTTCTCCAGAAGTCTTATTCGTTTCAGTATCAATATCACGCCAGTTATTTAAGTTGTAGTGTTGCTCAGTTTCAAAGCTACGCTTACCAATACCAAACTTAACTCTGTATTCATCTGAAATCTCATAATCAAAATCGATACGGATAGTTTTATTTTCACTAACAATCGTTTGCGAGCGGTTTCTTACCAAACCTGCCGTATAATTATTAGGATCAGTCATTACTGATTCGATTTGTTCTTTGGTGTAGTTGCCACCAGGAGGTTGAGCTGCCGCAAATGCAAAAGATGGCATATTGGTATTTAATTCACCGCTACCAATAGCTTCGCCACCCGTGTTATTTATTAACGTTAGCGGATCAATATTACTGTCGAAGCTATAAGCCACAGTTGATTGATTGCTATCTAAAGCAAATGTTGTCATGTAAGGAATATCTAAATCAGACTTGCCTTGACCAACTAGAAAGTTCATTTTAAAACGGTCGTTAATGTACCAATCACCCGTGAAGCTAGCTTGATCAAATGCTGATTCAGATGCGTCGCGTCGTGTTTCTGAACGAATAATCGCGTTCGAATATGCACCCGCAACGATTGTGTTGTTACTATCGACGTAAATATTTTCAGGAACAATGTCTTTTTGATCACGAAATAGCACTTCGTAATGGAACTCTTCCATATCATTTTCAAGGCTGGCATGCAGTATATCAAGGTTAAATGAAAGGTCGTCAGTTGGTGCATATTGTAAGGCAAGCGTTGCACCTATACGCTCTTGCTGTTTTGAATATAAAGAATAACGCGGGATCCGTGGTAGATATAAACCGTCTAAATTGTCATTGGTATAATTACCATTTGGAACGAGTAGGGTTCTTGGTTCTGCCGATAAGTAGTTTGTTCCACCTTGGCCTACGGGTGAGCCGCCATCGACATAATTTGGGTTATTGACAGTCCAACGACCAGTTGATGAACCTTCACTTTGAACTGTGCCATCACTGTATGCAACAGAAGCAAGGATACCAAATTTGTTATCCCAATTATTGCTCAGCATAAATGACACACGGGGTGATACATCTTCATCAACGTCACTGTAGCGCGCATTGACATTGTATGAGCCTTTAAAGCCATCGTATTGGAATGGACGCGCAGTTTGTAAATTAACATTACCAGAAATACCGCCATCTTCTAATTCGGCAGAAATAGTCTTGTTAATATCAATTTGAGTAAACAATTCAGATGCAAAGACGTTAAAGTCAAACGCGCGTGAAGTATTAGAGCCGCCAGCTGCATCAGTTGCAGCACCAGCGGAAGCTGATTCCATGCCATTTATTGTCGTTTTAACATAACGAGAGCCTAATCCGCGTATTGTTATTTGACGTCCTTCGCCAGCATCTTCTTCAATAGAGATACCAGGAACGCGAGAGAGTGAATCTGCGACGTTAAGGTCAGGAAATTTACCAATATCTTCAGCAATGATAGTTTCGCGTGTGCCTACCGCTTCACGTTTAGACATTAGGGCTGCATTGATACTGCCACGATAGCCTTTGACTTGGATGATTTCGATGCCATCATCTTCTTCTACGTTATTTTGTTGCTCTTGTGCATTAGCTGCATAACTACCCATTACACCACTAAGCATTAATGAGGTCATAAGGCAGCTTAGTTTGAATGTTTGCTTACTTGTTGTCATTGCTGTTCCAGTTGTAGTTTATTGTTATAAATTACATGACTTTCAAACGGCATAAGTCATATCCTGTTATTTTTTTATGCGATTGTGTGTTCAATTACGCAAAGAGTAAAATGCCACTTTAATCCCTGTTTTGCTACCGGTGGCATTTAGGTAGAAATTATACGTAAAAATTCGTGCTGTCAAACCAAATAAACCAATAATATTAATATTTCCTTTACAAATTAACGTTTTTAAAACCGCTGCAAGTTACATGATGGTGCAATAGTAGGTTGATTTTATTTATTTTATTTGCCACCGGTGGCATTGTATGCTAGGGTCATTTTAATTGATTTAATTTTCTACAGGAGTAGGTCGATGTTTAAGCATTTTTTAAGGTTTTTATGTGTCGGTGTTGCACTTTCGTCTTCAGTTCAGGCAGGTGAAAAGATCAACGTTTTTATGGCGGGTGACTCTACAATGTCAATAAAAGAAGTGAAAGATTACCCAGAAACAGGGTGGGGAATGCCTTTTCAATACTTCTTTAATGATCAAGTACAGGTAATTAACCTAGCTAAAAATGGTCGCAGCACACGGACTTTTAAATCAGAAGGTCGTTGGCAAATGATTATGGACGAGATTAAGCAAGGAGACTACGTCATCATACAGTTTGGTCATAATGATCAATCAAAACAAAAAGGTGACCGCTACACATCCGTACCCGACTTTAAAGAAAATTTACTTGGCTTCATCAAAGATGTGCGCGAAAAGCAAGCTCATCCCCTGTTAATGACACCGGTAACGCGCCGCTATTTTAATGAAGACGGAACGATTAAAGAGACGCACCCGCTGTATGCAGATGCGGTAAGAGATGTTGCTAAACAAACAAAGGTTGATTTTATTGACATGGAAGCAATTACTAAACGCTACTTTCAAGCGCTAGGTGATGACGGCTCTGCATTACGTTTCATGCATATTGCCCCTGATTTGCACCCTAATTACCCGTTAGGTGTAACAGATGACACCCATTTGAACCAACTGGGTGCAACAGAGGTTGCTCAGCTTGTGTTAACAGAATTAAAGAAGATGAATCATCCCTTGGTTGCAAAAGTTAGGAAGCCAGACCCTAAACACCTAAAGCGTTAAATTTGAGCGTTAAGTTGTATTTTTTACTGAAAGCCTAACAATAAGATTGTGAGGCTTTTTTATTGGGTTTTGTTAATCGGTTTTGGTGTAATTTCACATATTGACATTATAAACGCGTTGCTTCTTTTGGCTTTATTGTCCTTAATTTTATAGCACTATAGTTATAGTTCGCTTTTTTAATTGTTCTACTACATTGGGTTAGTCATCAACTGACAGCATTAGTTTTGTCATCGATGCTGGGGTTACTGGCGATTATATGTGTACAGAGACGACTTCAAGTAACTATGCACATGTACAGGCTAATCGTGCGACGACGAACGGATCATACGCTTATGCGTTGGGCTCAGGTGATAGCTTAGGTCTTTAAAACACTTTTTATATCAGTACCTTAGCGCAAACTAGTGCGGGGTATTACGAGTTAGGCAGTTGCCCTAATTAATAAAATTGTGTCGCCCCGATGGGCGACACATCCACCGAGTTAAAACTTATAAGTTAAGGTTAGGCTGCCGTTTGTAGGCGCACCATAATAACCCACAGTTTGTAAACTATTAATGTACTGCTCGTCAGTGATGTTGTTGACGTTTGCTTGTATGTCAATGTTGTCGTTGATATTCCATCGAGCAAAGGCATTAAGTAAGCCATAACTCCCTTGTTTTACATTGTAGTCAGTGCTTTCGATTTTAGATTGCCAACGGCCATTTAAGCCCACAACCACCGCATCGGTCACCGCATAATCTACTGTTACAGCGACAACATCGCGAGGTGCCCATTTATTAGTGTCATCACCATTTTCATCAGTTACATCAATATGTGTATAAGATGCAACGATATTCATAGCGTCGGTGATTTTACCTGTGACTTCAAATTCATAGCCTTCTGACTCAATAGACACGCCTTCATAGTAATAAATACCATCTTCAGTGAGGCCCGCGTATTGCGCAAAGTTATCTTGCTCAGCAGTAAAGTAGGCAAATGTTGTCATTAAGGCATCATCAAACCAAGAAGCCTTTACACCGGTTTCAAAGTTAGTGCCTTTAGTCGGTGCTAAGTATTGGCCGTTGAAATCAGTTTGTTCTTGCGGCTGATAAATATCAGAGTAACTAGCATATAGATTTAAATCGTCGTTTAACTTATAGGTAAAACCGATATATGGGCTTGTTTCACTTTCGTCATTATCGATAGATGCACCGGCATTCATGCCTGAGCGTTCAAACTCAATAGCGTTAAAACCAACCACGGTAAATAATTTATCAGTAATATTTAACTGAGCCGAGCCAAAGTAACGGGTTAGCTTTTGTTCAATATCTGAATACAGAACCGGCGTTAACCAATCAGGTTCTGGGATCGCATCTAAATCGTACGGGAACGCAGGCGTTGGTCCGTAAGCCGGTGTATTTGCAAAATCAAACGGGTGTTGATACATCACATCATCACTTTTTGCATGGCTTACCCCAAAGCTTGCTTGGTGCTCTTTACCAAACAATTCAAAGGCACCAAATGCTTTGATTTCAAATAAGTCAGCATCCACTTCGCTATCATAACGACCCGGCCAACCACTTAGGCCAAGACTGGTGTCTTTATCAATGCTGCCGCTGGCATAAAATAGTTTGTCTTGCTCTTCAAAACCACGGAAGTTGTAGCTCGCTTGAAGCTGCCACGCGTTTGCAAAAATATAGTTGTATTCAACAAATGCTGAGGTGTTAATAGTGTCCCACATAGTCCACTCTTGAGTGGTTGTGTCGCTGACATCCCATTTAGCTTGCGTACCATCTGTGTAGTTATAAACTAGGCCGCCCCAGGTATTGCCATCGGTATCAGCATCTTGGTAAGAATAACCCATAGTAACCGTTGAGTTATCTGTAAGCTGACCATCTACCACCGCAGAGAAAAACTCACGATTGTTCTCAAGGCCATCTAGGTATGACTCTTTATCTTCTGCGGCAGCCACAAAGCGAGCAGCCCAACTACCTGATTCAGTTAATAATAGTGAGTAGTCAGCTTGTAAACGTTTAAAATCCCATGAGCCAACAGAGACACCGATTTCGCCGCCGTTTTCGTTTTTAGGCCGTTTGCGTACATAGTTAAGGGTACCCGATGCATTACCTACGCCGGTAAGTAAGCCATTGGCACCACGAATAACTTCAATCTTTTCGTAGCCGTATGCTTCCATTGCGCCGGTAACGATACCCCAGTCATTTGGTAAGCCAACCCCATCGATTTGTGTATTCTTAATTTCAAAACCTCGCGATGTATAGTTGGTACGGTTAGTTTCCCATTCTTCAACATTGATACCTGGGGCTAAGCGTAAAGCATCATTAATGTTAAAAGCGGAATAATTTTTTAGTTGCTCAGCAGAGATCACACTGATAGATTGCGGCGTTTCATCAATTTCTAGCGCTAAACCTGTCGCTCCTTCACTAATACGGTTTTGACGTATGCCAACAATTTCGATTTTTTCGAGCTTTGCCTCTACGTCAGCTGTTTGCTCCGCAAAACTGATTTGAGGGAACAGTGCACAAAGAATAGCGGTTGCAACAGGCAACTGAGTGAATTTCATTTTTATCTCCGCGTGTTATTTAGCTGGTTTTTAGGGTTTTTGTGTTTGATAAGCAATTTGCGGGTAAGTTATCACAAATGATAATAACTATCATCACCATTTATCGCAAATGGTGGTATGTTAATACAAATAAGTTTAAAAATTAGTTTTTTGAAATGCTCTTGAGGTGCTTATATTAATTCGGCTAATTAAGAGAAGGGTTTTTAGGTAATAAAACCTGAGTGATATTAGGCAAAAATTTGTTGCTTAGTTGTTCTCTGCAATTGAACCTTGATTGCTTTAGCTGGGACGCCTATAAAGCTATAAATAAGCTAATTTTAAAGCTAGTAGTGAAAGGTGTTATTTTTTAAAATAATTAAGCTTTATTGCCAATTAATGAAATTCAAATGAAGTAAACACAAAAAAGGCGCCAGTTGGCGCCTTAAATTCGGGGTATTTTATTTTCTTCGCAGAGAATACGTATCATTACCTCTAAG
Organism: Pseudoalteromonas thalassia; assembly: GCF_049257215.1. NCBI lineage: Bacteria > Pseudomonadati > Pseudomonadota > Gammaproteobacteria > Alteromonadales > Pseudoalteromonadaceae > Pseudoalteromonas > Pseudoalteromonas thalassia. The sequence goes on along the minus strand of NZ_JBMMUE010000003.1, from coordinate 177,544 downwards.
CGTTACAGTTTGCGCAAGACTTACCTCTTCAATATCCATTACAACCACACGCTCTCTAGTGTGAAGGACTTCTGAGTCAAGAGATTGCTCTTCTTGAAGCATATAGAAGTGATTACCAATCTGACCACCACTATGATCGATATAAGCTTCGTGGAGACTGTATTCTTTGTAGCCAGCAACTGTATCTAGCGTCCCAGATTTGCCAGAGCCAGGTAAAATAGCAAGGTACGAAACACGCTCTGCAAAGTGCCCGTCATTCAAGCTTTCTTGCTCGTAAAATGCTGCATCAAATCCAGTGCTCGTTAGGTTAGTAGCGCGAGTATAGAAAGTGTGGCTACCATTGAAAGTCTGTGCTTGTAAAAACAAGTAAGGCTGTTGTGAAAATGAGTCTTTAAACTCAACAGCTTTATATTCTCTTGTGTCACTCAACGTAAAGCTGCCAACTTCAACAATAGTGCCATCATTCATAGTGTAGCGGCCTTCATCCATTGCTAGAAAGTCAAACGACTCAACATCTTTATGCGCATCTTTGATGTATTGCCATTTTTGAAATGAGACAGAATAGCTATTGTCGCTTACATTGGTTAATCTTAGTGCTCCACCATTAGGATCATTATTAGTAGGCGCCGATGTGAAGATAGCCGGTGCGGTAAAATATTGGTCAGCAAAGTCGAATGACTGCCATTTAGCACCCAGTTGGTCCATCACTTTTTCTGAATAATAAGCGATACCTTCGTTATCGATTAAACAAGGCGCTTGGGTGTAACATTCAGTCGTATTTTGCGTGTTAGTCGTTAAATCATTAATACGTACAGGCAAGCTTGCAACAAAACATGATTTACCTGTGTATGGGCTTAATTTATAAAGTTTTGATTCGTTTTTGTCACCATGGTCATTGATAACTGAGCGACTGATGATAATGTCACCTTTTTGACTCAGTGTTGCACCACCAACATTTACTAAGTTGTGTTCAGCAAGCTTTGTGTATTGATAATTGCTTCGATCAACACTGTAAACCGATGTCGCAGTGATCAGGAAAAGTTCGCCATTTTTGATAACTAAATCAGCTCGACTTAAGCCATCAACATCACTAAAGTCTGCAAGCTCAGTTGTACTACCAGTATTTTTATCAATTTTTAGTAGCTTAGAATAACTAACTGCAATTAATGAGTCAGTTTGAGGGTCATAGGTTAAACCAATAACAGAACTCGTTCTGCCAACAGAAACATGCTCACCTGTAGCATGGTCTAAATACGCTAAACGACTATATTTAAACTTTTCGCCTTGGATTGGCAATTGTGATGATTGCTCTTCACTAATATTAAGGTGAGAGGTATCAACTTTGTACTCTAGTGGAATAGGTGATGAAACATAATAAGTTCGATTTGTTGTTTCATCATAAGCAATAGCCGATGAGCTAAATTTAGCGATTGAATCGGCTTTAGCTGTTTTATTTTGTTCGTCTAGGCTAAACATAATGCCAAGTTCGCCTCGGCCTGAATTCATCGCAAACAACTCGCCCTGACAGCTATTTGCAGTTGCATTGCTTGCTGTCATCACACCAGCAACAGCAAGGGTCGATAATAACAAGTTATTTTTCTTAGACATAAATATAATCCACTAGTTAGTACATTAGGATACAAAGCAAAAAAGTGGGCTTTGTATTAATAATGAGCATTATAGTGAGAACAGTAACTTTACGAATGCCGAGAAAAGCTGTTTTTAAGTTTTGAAATTAATCCTTTACTATTAAAAATAGGCTCTTTTAGAGTCAATCAATCACATTTCTGACTTTTCTGATCCTGCTCCGATGAGTGAGACATTGAGCTGCCAACAGAAGCCGTGATAACCAATAAAATCGCTAACCACTGCCATACACTAAGCAGCTCAGCTAAAATAATAAATCCAGCAAGTGCAGCAATGGCAGGTTCTAGGCTCATCATGATGCTAAAGCCTTGTGCTGGCATATTACGCAGCGCAACCATCTCTAAAGTGTATGGCAGCGCACTTGACATGATGGCGACTAAAATACCAAGCGGCAGGACTTCCCAGCTCAAGACTGCTGCGCCTTGTGAAGCTGCGCCATAAGGTACAAGTACAATAGCAGCAACGCTCATCCCCATAGCAACCGTCATCCCGCCAGAGCCTTGGTTACCTGTTTTTTTGCCGAACAAAATATAAAACGCCCAACAGGCACCAGCCGCAAGGGCTAGAATCACCCCCACGGGGTCGAGGCTGTCTTCGCCTTTCATATCAGGTAATAATAAAATAATGCCTGCAATAGCACAGGCTACCCAAAATAAGTCGCGTTTTTTACGTGACGAAAGGAGAGCAACCGCAAGGGGACCAGTAAACTCCAGCGCAACACCTATTCCTAAAGGGATACGCTCAATTGCGTAATAAAATAGAATATTCATACCACCTAAGCTCAGACCATAGATGATTATTGGCATGCGTTGACCCATTGGCGGAAGCGCGCGCCAAGGTTTAAACACAAGGCACAAAATGGCAGCTGAAAAACCCAAGCGTAGGGCAGTGGTTCCCTCAGGGCCTATTACAGGAAATAATTGCTTTGCAACAGAGGCTCCCGATTGAATGGTAACCATTGCAAGAAGTACGCAAATAACAGCAACAAAAAACGGTGGGATGGTGCGTTGCATCACTGTCCTTATGAATTATTAAGAGCTTAAGTTTGCGGCGATTTTACTGATGTTTTAGTTTATAAGAAACGTTTTTCGTTAAATGGACATGGATTATCGATAAAGCTGTTGTGTGCGTAACGGAACACGTCAAGTTGCGGAAAATGTAGTCTAAATTAGATTGGATTATGCTGTCTTTAAGTTAATTAAAGCCAGCATAATTTATCTTTTAATTAGCTCAATTTAAAACGATTTATCTGTTTGTTTAAATTATTTGCCAAGCTAGCCAGTTTACTCGATGAATCCGATATGCTTTGCGTTTGTTGCTGTGATTTTCGGCTGGTGTCTTGTACTTCGTTTAAGCGTTGGGCTATTTCTTCGGTCACTTGAGATTGCTGCTCAGATGCAGAAGCAATGGTCATATTAGCATCCGAAATAGCTTTTGCTTGCACGCTAATTTCATCAAGCATATGGCCCACTTTTTCTGAATTTACCACCGCCTCTTTTATTTGCGTATCACTTGCGCGGATCCTTTGCGTCACAGCATTGGTTGCCGTTTGTAACGAGTTAATTTTATCTTGGATCTCAAGAGTGGAGCTTTGCGTACGACTAGCCAAAGTTCTTACTTCATCAGCAACAACTGCAAACCCTCGCCCTTGTTCACCGGCTCTTGCAGCTTCGATTGCGGCATTAAGTGCCAGTAAATTAGTTTGTTCAGCAATGTTACTTATAACACTTAAAATAGCGGTTACTTCATTCACTGAGACTTCCAGTTGGTTAAGGTCTGTTAGTGATTTGGTTAAAGTATCGGCCACTGACTCAACAGAGCTCACTCCTTGTTGTACAACCTGCAAACCCTCTTTGGTTTTTTGATTGGCAGAGGTCGCACTGTTTGCTGCTTCTGCACAGTTTTGTGAAACTTCTTTAACGGCCGTTGAGTTTTCATAGACAGAGCTTGAAATCACTTCAATTGCTTGGCTTTGAATATCATTCAACGTTTTGGCCTGTCGTGAAATTTCATCGAGGCTTTTTGCTGCTACTTGGGCCTGCTCTGAATGATCATGAATTTCTTTAAGAAGCTGGGAAAGCTTATCAACCATAACGTTAAAGGTGCTCGCAAGCTGACCTATTTCGTCATTAGCTTTATGGTCAATATAACAAGATAAATCACCTTCAGATATACGCTTAGCTTCATCAATTAAGGCATGGGTTGCTTTAATCACTTTTTTCTCTAATTGCCAGTAACACACTATCAAGGTAGCTATAATGGTTAGCACTAAAATGGTGCTAGTTAAACTTAAGGTGATCACACGGTCATGATTACTTTTTACTTCTGCGGCACTTTTTTTCTCAATTGAACTTAAAAATACTTTCACGGGCTGCTGAATTTTCTCAACTTCTGCCATGTAAGCCGCGTTGGTTAAAAGCTCGATAGCTTGTACCCATCTTTTATGTTCGCTTACGGTTAAGTTATTTGTATCACGACCAAGCAAATCACTGACTAAGCTAAATGCTTGTTCTTCTGTTTCGACTAGTTTGAGTGATAAGTCGTTGGATTTTTGCAAGAGAGCTAAATCATCAGCAGCCACATTAAAAGCTCTTAAACGCTGTTCATAACTTTTCTTTTCGCCATTTAGCCAAGCAGCTTTTCCTTGAATTTGATCAACAAGTTGATGGTATTCAACTTCATAGCGAGGATCTAAGGTTACAACATGTTGACGAGCAAGTTCTGTAAGGTGAATCGAATTTGAAGATGAAAACTTAGCAAGGTGGCTTAGTTCATAACGCTGTTGAGCCGACTCCATACTTTCTTCTTGTCCTGATTGTAGAAATAAAATTATGAGGAGTAGGCCGGTTGCAAGGGTAATGGTAGCCGCAAAAACCGCTCTTAATAAAAATCTTATAGACAAGGCTAATTCTCACAAATTAAATAATGCATGATTTAAACATAGTGCAATAACCTACAACCGCAAAAAATATTGTTACAAATGATTATTTATAAAAAGGTTAATTTAAGGAAAGTTAAAAGTCTTAATTATTAATAAAATGGTATGAGTTTTGCTGTGTCTAGCCTTTTTGCCAAGGAAGACAAAATGTTGACGATCAATTCGCCACGACTACGAACGCCAAATTTACTGCAAAATGCGCAATCTATCACCTCAACCTATGAGAAGTTAGCTTCTGGAAAGCGTATAAACTCTGCTAAAGATGACGCTGCAGGCCTACAAATAAGCCATCGATTAACAACGCAAATAGCAGTAAAGCAGCAAACGCTTAGAAATTTACAAGATGGGATCAGCTATGGGCAAGTGGCAGATGCTGGCTTATCCGAGCTAACAGACTCGCTTCAACGCATGCGAACTTTAGCCCTTCAAGCCGCAAATGGCTCAAATACAGATATCGATAGGGAAGCGTTAAATGAAGAGTTTTCACAGTTACGAGATCATATAAACAGCGTTGTAGCCAATACAGAAATTTTTGGTAAAAAACCATTAATGTCTAAGCCTGAGCAAGAGACGAATTTAGATAATGTACCTGTATTGAATGAGGTGTTTTCTAATAATGTTCAGCAAGGAATGAGATCAGGGGATGTTTCTTTAGGCCTAATACCTGCAGGTTCAACGAACGTTAGAATTCAAATAAATGATAATGGTGCGAATGATGATTTAAATCTATTTACCCAAACTGGCGAACATTTAGTGGGGCAAGATTTATCGTCTGTGCAATCTAGAATTGAGGCAAATCTATTTACTCCAGCAAATGGTTACCAAGGAACAGAAACATATAGCAATGGCAATTTATTTACGGGGGGAGGTTTTAATTTCCCAGCTGTAAATAGTCAAACCATCAATGGAATGAACTTTACCTACTCGGGGAATGGTAACCCAAGCTCAGGAAGTTCAAATGAAGAATTGTTCATTGATAATGTAACCGAGCCGCTGCTTCTTACTGTAATTGGCTCGGGTATGTTTCGAATTACTGCTAGTTGGGATTCTTTGGGGAGTTTAAATTCATCATCTGCTGAATCAAGTGATGGTCCTATGATGGTAACATCAACAGACCAAGCAATTGGCGAAGATGGTTATATTATATTTGATGATATAGATGCCAGTGCTGGCTCTTTAACGATTGACGGCATTACTATAAGCAGCGAAGACTTAGCTCAAAATGCAATTGCCAGAATCGACACTGCATTGTCGCGAATCGGTGGATTTAGAGCTGAAATCGGTGCAAAAATGAACGCTATTGAGTCAACTATGCGCAATCAATCTAATCAATCGTCGATGCTAAGCTCAGCAAATCAGCGAATTGAAGATACTGATTTTGCAAAAGTAATGGCAGAAAAAGTATCTCTAGATATTGTTCAGCAAGCGAGTGTTAGTGTTGCTATGCAAGCAAGAGATATTACTAAGAATGGAATTTTGAGTTTGTTAGGGCAACTAGAATAGTTGCCCTTAAACGCTATTCGCTTTTATCTGCAGGATAGACAACACCAAGCTGACTTCGCGCTTCATCAAGCACTGCCATGACTTGCTTTGAAAGTGCATGGGTATTAACTGACGACTCAATTTGTCCTGCATTGGCCGCTTGAATAAAGTGGCTTACTTCATGGCGCATAAAGTGTTCATCAAATGGCTCAGAGAGTTCTTCGACCGTGCCATCGTTACCAATATATTGCATACGCTTTAATAAAGAGACAGCTTCGATACGAATACGGCCTTTTTCACCTTGAATTTCAGTAAAATTATCGCCTTGTGAGATTTTAGAGTAGCTTATTACTGCTTGTTTATCGGCATAATTTAATAATACATCGCCGGCGCCATCAACACCGGTTTCAAGTAACACACCACTGGCTTTCACACTCTGAGGCGCGCCCCATAAAGCGAGTAAAATATACAGGGGATAAATACCTAAATCGACTAATGCGCCGTTAGCAAACTCCGGTAAAAAGGTATTTGGGCGCTCACCATTTTTATACTTATCGTAACGTGATGAGTACTGACTATATTGACCAATATATTTGCGAGGTACGCCAATTTTAGTGAGGGCATTTTTTAAGCGCGCAAAGTTTGGTAAATGCGTGGTCATCATCGCTTCCATGTATAAGCGTTGATTTTCTTTAGCTGCTTCGATAATGAGCTCAAGCTCTACGCTGTTTGTTGCCGAAGGCTTTTCACCTAAAACGTGTTTCCCCGCTTTTAAACACATAACAGCATAGTCTTTGTGTAAGCTATTTGGTGCCGCAATGTAGACGGCATCGACCAGAGGGTCTTGGCATACTTGTTCAATATTGGTAAACACTTTAGCGTCTGTCATATCGTGCTTTGCAAGGAAAGACTCGCCTGTTTGCTGCTCTCGAGAGCAAACGCCATATAAGGAGAATTGTTCAATTTGTTTGGCTGCGCTCAAAAGCGTGTCGCTTATAAAATTGGTACCTACAATCACAAAGTTCATGGTTACTCCTCGTTGTTTTGTGCAAGCCATGTTTGCCAATCCTGTTCAAATTTTTCCATCTGTTTGTGCTTTTTGCTTAACAAATGTTTGTCTTCGTCTTCTTGGGCCATATAAGGGCCAACGCGACATAATGCACAGTGTTTATCACCTAAATAAGCGGGTAAAGTCAGCTTAGTAGTAATGTTGTTATCAGTTTTTTCGCTAAATACATAGGTAATGCCACTGGTGTCTTTTACATGTTTATCACGGTCAACATTGCGAATTTTATAGCCTGGAAATAAATTAATATCGAATGGCATTTGGCCTAAATAATGGCAGTTTAGCCCCTGATTTAAGCTGCCTTCAATATTCCATTCGCGATACGGTTTTACATCTTTAGAGGTGATGTAACACAGCATTGGGCCGTTTTTATCTAATGCAAATTGGCTTGCGTAGTCTAGATAGCGATGCAACAAGGCACGGTTTAAAACATTCATACCACCTTGTTGGGTATTTGCTTTAAATGCTGCCTCACCTTTAAATGCGGGTATAAGTGGAAATTGAAAAATAACTACATCGAAACGTGCACCGACTAAGCTCAGCCACGAGTCTGGCTTTGTTACATCAAATTCAGTGAGTGTAGCTACATTTAGTTGTTGCAATGCGCTTAGTGCATTGTCGGCATATTTTTGCTCAATAGTGTTTGCATCATCATAAGTCGAAGCAACAAGCTTGGTTGGTTTTATATGACGAGCTATGGCGTGCGAAAATGACAAATCACCATCGCCTACCGTCAAAATGCGCCAACTTGGGTCTAAAAACATGTCGTTATTTGCCTTGTTCTGGCGCTGTTTCAACTGCAGTTTTTGGGCAAAGCGCTAAACGAGTTTTTAGCCCTTCAATGGCAATTTGTTTAAAGATCAAGTTAAAGCTAATCAAAACGGCAATAACGATATGAATAGGACCGTGCGTAAACCCTGCGTCGGTGTCAAAGAGCATTAAACCGAAAAGCAAAAACATGGTGGCTAAAAATATCTCAATCAACTGATTAGAATATATCTTTAAAGTACCTTGGTTTTTGTGATCTTTTTTAATGTGGATAGCACAAAAAAAAGGAATCACTTTAATTTTAAAGTGAGCGCCTTTTTCAACGTAATTTTCGCCGAGTAGGTCTAGTTTGGCGCGCAATTGATCTATCATAGCAAGTCCTTAAGAAACTGAGCCGCGGATGTTACCGCAAACCGGGCTAAAGGGCTACTCAGGATAGATGCTGATGCCAATTACAAAGATGTGACAAACAAAAACGACTGAGGTTAAAACAAATCGCATTTTCTGGTAATCAACATGGTAATTTTGCCACTGCGGTGAAGTTTTCTCGAATAATAATACAAGCCAAAAACTTGCTGCTAACCAACCTAAAGCCCATGGTGTTGGCAGAAAACTTAAAAACCCAATAGGTAAAATAGGAATAATCGCTTTGATTGCATCTGCTTGGCTTTGCTGGCCTGCATGCCATAAGTTACCAGACATAAAGGCCAAAATAGCAATACTGTAAAAGGTGAAAAACTCTAAATTAACTGCGCTACTGCCTGCGATAAGTGGCCAACTAACGCAACCTAAAAACGGTAGTAAACCCAAGTAACCAAGTTGAATGTGATTAATAAACTTTTCCATAATGACCTTTAAACCGCTTAAATTAAAAAGCAAATAGGGCGTGTTGACCTTTGTAGATTAAAATTTGTTCACTCTAGGGGCGATTTAATCGCGGCGCGAGATTTGTAACCTAGTGGGCTAAGTAAAAATCGAGCAACAAAGAGTTAATCGCCCCTAGGAAGAACCCGAAGGGCAGCGCGTGTTTGGCATTGATGCGGCGTTATCGCCTATTTATGTGGAACAACCACACTACATAGGCTCTGCCTTGCCTAAATACCAAACACACTGCTGCAAAATTAATCATAAAAGGTTAACACGCCCTAACGGCATGCTTTTATCTTTTAACTATTTTATACCAGTTATGCGGCTAAAACGATCGCTTTATTATTGGCGTAATTCACGACGTAAAATTTTGCCTACCGTTGATTTTGGTAATTGCTCCATAAAAACGATTGACTTAGGTACTTTATAAGCACTTAGGTTTTCGCGGCAATAATCAGTCACTTGTTGCTCATTAACCTGCTCTTTTAAGGTTATGTAGGCACAGACACGCTCGCCGGTTTTTTCATCTTTTGCACCTATTACAGCGGCTTCGCAGATAGCCGGGTGCTGGCAAAGTACATTTTCAACTTCGTTAGGGTAAACATTAAAGCCAGAGACAATAATCATGTCTTTTAAACGATCTACAATTTTGTAGTTACCGCTTGGCAGTTTTAGGCCTACATCTCCGGTTTTGAAAAAGCCGCGTTTCATGCATTTATCGGTTTCATCTTGGCGTTGCCAGTAACCCATCATCACCTGTGGGCCTTTAACGACTATCTCGCCAGACTCACCGTCAGCAACAGGTTCATCATTTTCATCCCAAATCTCAACTGTGGTGTTTGATAATGGGCGGCCAATACTGCCAATCTCTTCTTTTTTAAAGTCGTTTAACGTCGCAACTGGCGAGGTTTCTGATAAGCCATAGCCTTCTGTGATTGTACAACCTGTGGTGCTCATCCATGCATCAGCAGCTGCATGTGTTAGAGCTGCGCCCCCTGAGACTGTCATTTTTAGGTTTGAAAAATTCAGGGCTTTAAAACCAGGATGCATACACAAGCCAATAAATAAGGTGTTAATGCCAGAAAAGTAATTAATTTCAAATGGTTCAATTTGCTTTACTAAGGCATCTAAATCACGAGGGTTTGGTATAAGCACATTAAATTGCCCCATTGCGAATAGGCCAACCATATTCACCGTAAAGGCGTAAATATGATAAAGCGGAAGCGGACAAATACCCGTTTCTTGGCCAGGGGTTAAAATTTCGTCAAAGCGTTCATTCATTTGCTCGGCATTAGCTAAGATATTGCCATGACTAAGCATTGCAGCTTTAGCAACTCCTGTTGTTCCCCCCGTATATTGCAAAACGGCAATATCATCACGGCTTGCTTGGTGTGGTTTAAGTGGAGCGAGTTTTTCCCCTTGGTGAATGAGTTCAGGTAATGACAATTGGCCCGGTTGCAGTGAAGGTTCACCCACCGCTGAAGTAACAATCACTTTTTCTATGGAGGTTTGACTAATGATAGTGGCTAGTTTATCGGTTAGTGCGTCCAGTATTACGATGGCATTTACGCCTGCGTCATTGAACTGATGAAGCATTTCACGAGCAGTATAAAGCGGATTGGTATTAACAACGATTAATCCGGCACGAAATGCAGCATAAGTAACGACAGGGTAGTCAACTATATTAGGCAATTGGATCGCGATTCGGTCGCCAACCTTAAGGTTACTTTGCTGTTGAAACCACTGAGCTAAGTAACGAGATTGCTGTTCGATTTGTGAATAAGTAAGTGTTTTACCCGCACTATTATAGGCTGGGAGTTCTGCATAGGTTTGACATGTTTGGTCTATCAATTGCGTGAGGTTATCATGTGTGTTCATGGTTGTTCCTTAGCGTGTTGTTCTTATTAGTTGTTGTTTGATGAGGCGATCCATTACAGAGTCCATAACCCAATTAGGTAAATAATGGCTCATGACATAAGTTAGTTTAGATTGTAAGCTAAGGATCACCATTCGTTTTTGTTTATCTAAGCTTTTTACTATTTGCTTAGCTGTGTCTGCAGCATTTTCTGAGGCGTTATGTGCTTTGTTGAAACACATCAAGCTGAGTTTAATTTTGTTTGGCTTAAATGTTTGGCGTAGTTCCTTTGCAAGTATCAATACACTTGGTTCTGGTGAAACTTGAGCTTTATTTGTAACAGGAACCATTAATGCAAGGTGGCTATTCATCGCCAGTTCTGGGCTTATAACTGTGGCAATGTTTCGTAGTGCAAGAGCGTGATCACTGTTGGTTATTTCATCCGAACGGTCACAATAAATAGCCAATTCGGGTTTACCAATAGCGGCAATTGCATTATTTACTTGGATTTGTAACCCTTCAATATCGCAGATATGGGTGGCAAAAAATTCTATATATTGATTGCTGTGTGCAAGGCTACACAAGGTTTGCTTTGTTATATCGCTAAATTGCTTGTCGAATAACGCAACATCATCACCACGACGAATATATTGCTTTGCTAATTCGAACCCAATACCACTATTACTACCGGTAATAAACACTCTTCTTAACATTACACGACCACTGATTAGCGAAACTAGCTAGTCAATATATATAAATTGTTAATCAATTAATTAACTTTATACGACCTGTTTTTAGCTTTTTGCGCCATTATAATCAATGTGACTTACGATAGTCTTTTGGTGGCATGCCATACCAGCGTTTGAATGCTCGGGTAAATTCGCTGTAATTAGAAAAGCTTAAGATATCTGAAATGTTTGATAAGCTTAGGCTTGATTCAGTTAAATATTGGTGAGCTAAATTGCAACGAACTTCATCAACGAGTTCGCGAAATGTTGTGTCATACTGGGCTAAATGTCGCTGTAGACTTCGCGCACTCATTGACAACTTTTCAGCGATTAAATTAACACCAAATTGTTCATGAAGTAGATATTGTTTTATAAGCACTTCAACATGTTCACAAATATTCTCTCGCTTAGACTCGTTCGGGTGTCCAAGTTGTTGGCTAAGAATAGAAAACAACTGCTTATCTGAGTTCTTAATGGCTAACTTTAGGTATTTTTTCTCAAACACTAATGCGGTATGAGCACAGTTAAATACCGGTATTTGACCAAGGGCTTGGCGGTATACACTGGTGTTTGCATCACAGCTATGAGGCAGTTCTAAGCGGTGAAGCTTTATTTGGTCATCGGTTAATTGTTTTAAAAGATTAACCCCAACACTCAGAGCTAGGTCTGCTCCGTGATATACACCGACTTTTAAACTACTGCGCACTAAAAAAGACAGTTTTACAAAGTCTTGGCCACTTTCGAGCAACAGATCAGCACTATTTTGATGAATATGATAGTACTTGGTTAAGTTTTTTAACGCCATTTCAAGAGTCTCGCAGTTACCCATCAAATAACCAACCGAACCTAAGATGTTAAGACTTTGCCAGCGACCTAGCTCTAGGCCGAAATAGGGCAGGTTTAATTCTTTCGCTGTGATTTCTAGTAACTCAATGAGCTGCTGATATTGCACAAAATTATTGGGCTCAATGAGCTGTTTTCTGTCTAAGCCTACGCGCTCTAATAGTGCATCTGGGTTTACTAATTTACTTTCAATCAGTTCGACATAGCCATGTAAAGCAGATGCTCTAATTAGGTCGGGTGTGTGTGTTTTGCGAGGCATAGTTTGCTCTTTTTTAGTGCGTTGGCGTAAAAAGTAAAAAATTTTGCGTAAAAAGTAAAGTAATACAGGTCATTAAAGTTTAACAATGTATTAACCAAATGGCCTGCTAAATGCAATTGAGGCTGTAACGTGCTTAGAGGAACACACAATGAACTACTCAAAAGTTTTTATAAGTGGTGGTAATGGCTTTATTGGCCGCACGCTGGCGCGCTACTTTAAAGCGAATGGAGTCGATGTATGCGGCGTAGATTTAACGCCCTGTAAAGAATTCAATATTGTTGCAGGTAACTTGAATGAGCCTGCTGGCTGGCGTTCATTATTGAATGACTGTGATTTGGTTATTCATACTGCGGCAATTGTCTCAAATGCGTTTAGTTACAAGCAAACATGGCAGGCGAATGTAGGCTGGACGAAAAACTTACTTGATGCAGCGGTCGCAGCAAACACAGTAAGGCGTTTTATTCATATTTCGTCGACTGCCATTTATGGCAGTAATTGGCAAACAGATATTAAAGAAGACGCGCCTTTGTTACCTGATGGGCGAGCCTATAACGACTCAAAAATGATGAGTGAACATTTAGCGCTAAGCTATCACGCCAGTAAAAAACTCAATGTAACAATAATTCGTCCTGGCGATGTTTATGGCCCTGGTTCAAAGCCTTGGATAGCTTACCCATTGCAAGAAATCGCTAAAGGCACGTTTATGGTACCACAGGGCATGTTCGGCCCTGTTTATATTGATGATTTAGTGAGAGGCATTTATCAAAGTGCCATGAGCGAGGGGGCAAATGGTGAGATTTTTAATCTATCGGGCCCAGAGCAAGTAACTAATCAAACTTATTTTAATTATTTAGCGCAAGCACAAGGGAAAAAGCACGTCACAGTTGTGAACTTGTCCTTAGTGCTAAAACTAACGGGCTTTATAGAGTGGTGTTATCACCTTTTTGGTAAAACCACCGATATCAATCCATCAACTATGCGCATGCTAAGCCGAAAAAGTGCGGCATATAGTAGTGAAAAAGCGCACCGTGTTTTTGGCTATCAACCTGAATTTACCTTACAGCAAGGTATGCAACATGCGTTGCAGTGGGCGTATGAGCAAGGGCTTTGTAAAGAAGAGCCACGCACCAATACCGTAGAAGCAAATTAAAGACAACTAGTTAACTTATTGAAAGCAATTGAAAAGAGGGCACACACATGGCATTACCAGATATTATTAACCATCAAGATTTCTTACTGACAATTCATACCAATGATGAAAAGCTAATCAAAAACGCCTTACCGGGCGTGCATATCTACCCACTGATGCTGGATTCTGAAAATGGAGTATGGGTTTTGCGTGTTTTATTTGAACCAGGTACGGTTTTACCAAAACATTTTCATACTGGTGTTGTGCACTTATATACGTTAGCGGGAAGTTGGCACTACACTGAATATCCAGATGATTTACAAGTAGCGGGCAGTTATTTATTTGAGCCAGGCGGTTCGATTCATCAATTTCAAGTACCTGAAGACAACACTGAAGTGACAGATACCTTTATGGTGGTTATGGGATCTAACATCAACTTTGACCCTGATGGCAACTATATGAACATTATGGATGCAGGTTGGATTGAGCAAGTGATGTTAGCAGCTGCAAAAGAGCAAGGAATTGAGCCTAACTACATTAAACCTAAGAGCTTATACGGCTTTAGTAAATAATTTTATTCCCTGAAGCAAAGCCCTTAATTGCAGTAAGCTATTGAGGGCTTTATGTTTATTAAGGATTATATGTAGTTCAATCTAAAAAACAAATCAATTTAATCTAAACAATCAATTTTATTTTAATCGCTCACACCTCTATTGTATTAATCAAGCAGACGCAAGGCTGCGTTAATTAAACTTTTTTAAGTACATCAATGAGGAATACTATGAGCACTTCATTAATTAACACAAAACTACAACCATTCAATGCAACAGCTTACCACAATGGTGACTTTGTAGAACTAACAGAAAAAGACGTGCTAGGTAAGTGGTCAATCTTCTTCTTCTACCCAGCAGATTTTACTTTTGTATGTCCGACTGAGCTTGGTGATGTTGCAGACTACTACGAGCAACTACAAGAAATGGGTGTTGAAGTTTACTCTGTATCAACCGACACGCACTTCACTCACAAAGCATGGCACGATACGTCTGAGACAATTGGTAAAATCAAATTCCCAATGATTGGTGACCCAACAGGTCGTATTACACGTAACTTCGGTGTGATGATCGAAGACGAAGGTCTTGCTCTTCGCGGTACATTCGTAATGAACCCTGAAGGCGAAATCAAAGTAATCGAAACTCACGACCTAGGTATCGGCCGTAGCGCGAAAGAGTTAGTACGTAAAGTACAAGCTGCACAGTACATTGCTAACCACGACGGTGAAGTATGTCCTGCATCATGGCAGCCAGGTGAAGAGACACTTGCTCCTTCATTAGACCTAGTTGGCAAAATCTAATTTGCCACGGCATTAAACGATAGCAAAGCTTTGCTTTGCTATCCCAATGCAACCTTAATTGCCCATCACAACTCACATTAAGCACATTAGCGGGTGGTGGGCAGTTACACCCAAAATTTTTCTAGATTATTTATTCTGAACTCAAGGGCTAAGCCATGTTAGATACGAATATCAAAAACCAATTAACAAGCCACTTTGCTTCTATTACCAGCCCTGTTGAGCTGCTTATCGCCTTGGATGACAGCAATAAATCAACAGAACTTAAAAACTTAGCAAACGATTTAGCATCGTTAAGCGACAAATTCTCGGTGCGAGATAACCCTAACCAAGACGTACGACGTCCGTCTATGGTGGTATCTTCACCTATTAACAACACGCAAATCACATTTGCGGGTGTGCCTATGGGCCACGAATTCACCAGCTTGATCCTTGCACTTCTTCACACTGGTGGTCATCCAAGTAAGGCATCACAGAGTGAAATTGAACAAATTAAATCATTACCTGGGCCGCTTAACTTTGAAGTGTATATTTCATTAAGTTGTCAAACCTGCCCGCAAGTAGTGCAAGCACTTAACTTAATGGCAGCACACAATAAAAACATTACGGCCACTATGATTGATGGTGCCTTGTTTCAAGACGAAGTGAATGAGCGCAATATTCTAGCGGTGCCAGCGGTGTATTTAAATGGCGAGCTGTTTAGTCAAGGTGCAGTTAATCTGACTGATATCTTAAATAAAGTAGATACCAAAGCGGCTGCACGCCAAGCCGAAGCACTAAACGACAAAGAGTTATTCGATGTACTTGTTGTTGGTGGTGGTCCGGCAGGGGCTTCTGCGGCAATTTACTCAGCTCGTAAAGGCTTAAACACGGGCGTGGTTGCAGAGCGTTTTGGTGGTCAGGTTTCAGATACTTTAGCAATTGAAAACTTTATTTCAGTGAAAGCGACCGAAGGTCCTAAATTAGTTGCTCAACTTGAAGAGCATGTCAAAGAATACGACGTTGATGTTATGCAAAACCAACGTGCGGCATCACTTACTAAGCAAGGTAATTATCAAATCACGCTAGAAAATGGCGCGGTTTTAAATGCGAAGTCAGTGGTATTAGCAACCGGTGCCCGCTGGCGCGAAATGAACGTACCGGGTGAGAAAGAGTATCGCGGTCATGGCGTTGCTTACTGTCCTCACTGTGATGGTCCGTTATTTAAAGGCAAAGCGGTAGCGGTTATCGGTGGTGGTAATTCAGGTATTGAAGCTGCAATCGACCTTGCAAACATTGTTGAGCATGTCACTGTGCTTGAATTTGCAGATACCTTACGTGCTGACGAAGTACTTATTCGTAAAGCAAATAGCTTAAACAACATTACGATTATCAAAAACGCGCAAACAACAGAAGTTGTTGGTGATGGTAAACGAGTAACAGGCTTAAACTATATTGATCGCATCTCTTGCGATGAAAAATCACTTGAGCTTGCAGGTATCTTTGTGCAAATCGGCTTGGTGCCAAACACTGAATGGTTAAAAGATTCTGGGTTATCACTAACTCGCTTTGGTGAAATTGAAATTGATAGCAAAGGTGCGACATCATTACCGGGTGTTTACGCGGCAGGTGATGCAACAACAACGCCGTTCAAGCAAATCATTATTGCAATGGGCAGTGGTGCAACGGCCAGTTTAGGTGCATTTGATTACTTAATTCGCCACAGCGAAGAGGTACAAAGCACTGAAGATGCAGCTTAATTAGCGACTCTTGATTAGGCAGCTCACACCCATAGCTGCCGCTTTAAAGCCGCCCTCTCCAAAGGCGGCTTTGTTTTTATTAATCCAGCTATTGATACTGTGCTGCAGTAATAAATTCCTCAAAACTTTCACACCAAATAACCACTGTATTGTAATCGCTGACATCAATACCTTGTGGCACAACTAATTTAAAGCCATTGAATGAACGTACTCCTGCAACACGTTGCATGGTGCCTTTTTGTGCTAAAAAATCAGCTTCGTTATCAACAAAGTTGCGCGATAGGTATACTTGATAGTCAGGTCCTGGTGATAAAGTACCTTGCATAGAAATAGCATCATTTGTTAGATAGACCATCCCATCACCATAATGAAGGCGATCTGAGCCTTTAAGGTCCGGCTTAAACGCAGCACTAAACTGAGCTCTATCTTGATGCTGCTTCAAAATAGCAACATCGGGCGCTGGTTGCTCCGTTAAAATAGGCAAACTGTAAACCCCAGCCATGAAGCCCATGGCAAAAATAGCCAATGCCATGATGATAATTAGCACTGCTTTTAGCATGCTTACTCCTTGTTCTTTAGCGTTATGGTGTGGCGTTGATTTAAAGAGTATTGTTTTTCAACATCACCAAAATATTGCAAATAGAGCCGCTCAAGTTCACCTGATTGTTTTAGCTTTTGCATACCTTGTTCTAGCAAATCCCTAATGTGTTGATTCTCTTTACTTAAGTAAAAGTAATAGTCGCTGGGATATTGCAGCATAATGTTTGGTGCAATGATAAAGTTGAACTGTTTGAGTCTATTGAGTTCAGTGCCAATAGCCAGTACTGAGCGTGGAAAGTAATCGGCAAAGCCTGTCTCTAGAGCTTTGATCATGCCAGGATAATCAAGCTCACCATTAACGGTTAAGTCATTGTCTCTTAGCACCGTATAATCAGACCAACTTTGCTGCTGTAATGCAATTAATGGTTTTAATTGATCAAGGCTTTTTATTGCACTGAACTTTGCTTGGTCATCACCACGAATAATAAGCAAACGCTTACCGTGCAAACCCTTGTATAAAGGAATTGTGGTGTTAACTAATGAAGTGGGTTGCTTATAAGGGAAAGACAGCCAAGCTAAGGTAATTGTTTTATTATGACTAAGTTGTTCAATAATGCGTTTATCATTCATTGGCTTGGCGTTGTACATTAATACAGCGTCTACGCCCATTGCGGCGAAGCTTTTAATGAGAATATCGTGGATGTATTGATTTTTTACCGCGTCGGTATAGCTCGGCTTTGCAAGTTGAATAACAATTTGCTCTTGACCAAAGCTCTGTTTAATGAATAGCGCGAATACCATCAATAAAATAAATATTGTTCTATTCATTTATTTGAGTCTCTACATTTATACTTTGAAAACATGCACCTGCTGTTGTAAACGCGAAGCCAAAGAAGCCAATTCTTGGCTGGCTTGTGCATTTTGTTGCGAACTTTCGCTAACCAGTGAAATGCTGCTACTGAACTCATTAATATTACAACTTAGCTCGTTTGCAACAGTCGTTTGCTCATCTGTTGCGGTGGATACTTGGTTGTTCATATCGGCAATAAGTGCCATTTCTTGAGTGATTTCAGTGAGTAATTGTGAAGAGCGCTCAGCGTACTCAACACTTTGTTTGGCACTGTCATCTGCATTACCCATGGCGGTGACTGCTTGCTGTGCCATTGCTTGTAGTTTAGTAATCATTTCATTGATATTAGCGGTCGCTTTTTGGGTGTTATGTGCAAGCTGTCTGACTTCATCAGCCACAACTGCAAAACCACGACCTGATTCTCCCGCACGAGCTGCTTCAATCGCCGCGTTAAGAGCTAATAAATTAGTTTGTTCTGCGACTCCTTGGATCATCATCACAACTTGGTTTATATCAGTTGTTTGTGTATTTAACTCATTGATAAGTTGTGTATTTGCATTAACTATTTGCGATAAGCGGTTTATTGCATCAATGTTTTCTTGCACCGATTGCTGGCCAAGTTTAGCTGTTTTATCTGTATGGGTGGCTTTTTCTGAGGTTGAAAGCGCATTTGCGGCCACTTGCTCAATCGCGCTACTCATTTGTGTAATTGCGGTAGCAATCATTGCTGATTGATGCTCTTGCTCTGTGGCAGTGCTTGCTACTTGATCACTAATTGAGTTCATTTGCTCTGCTGCTGAAGATAAGGTCAATGTTGCATTAGTTACATCATTTACTAGGTCGTGTATTCGCTTCATCATCGCGTTGAAATGAGTGGCTGCTTGAGCTATTTCATCGTTGCCATAAGTTTCTGCTCTGAGCCGTAGGTCAGCACTTTTAGAGATAGAACCAATAGTTTTACTTAATGATAACAGAGGGTTATGAATAGAGCGGTAAATGACAAATGCAATAAATAATAAGATGATTATTAAAATACTGATGGATGCGCTCATGGCTATAGTGACTTGTTTAAAATCTTTTTCAGATGCAAGTTTAAACTTATTAGCTTCATTGATTTGAAGGTTTATCAACCCTTGATAGCTTTCGCTGAGTGGGTCGAACACATCGTAAAGGCTTTTTACAAACACCTCATTAGGAATTGCTTTTAATTCATTGTTTTTAACTTGATTTAAAAGTTTGCTTAGTTCGCTTTCTACCACAGTGAGATTCTTTTCAACGATATTTACTAAGCGTTGCTCTTTATTTGTGAGCTTGGTTCCTAAATAGCTTTTCCATTTGTTGTCGGCAACACCCTTTGCGTTTTCAACCGCAGCAAGAAAATCATTTTTTGAAATTTGCTCAGCACGGTATTTATGAAACAAATCGACAATGCTAACGGCATAATTGTCCGATACTGTTTTTATTTGTTCAAGCGGGATGACTCTATCGTCGTAAAGACTGTCGATGCCTTTTACCATGCTCGACATAATGGACATCGTAAATATTGACGTAATCACAAAAACGCAGACCGGTAACAAAGCCAAAATGGCTAATCGCGTACGAACGGTATAGTTGTTTAACATGAGCATTAGAATGTTTGTAAGGACTTAGTATTAAAACTAATAGAGAATATTATTTAAGCAAGTTTTTGCAATAATTTGGGGTGTGTATTGCAATAATTCGTTTCTATACGCGACTAGCTATCAAGCTAAATTGCTTAAAAACTGTTTTCCTGCCGCAATACCCATTTCATATCCTGCTGATAACTTAGCGTAAGACTTTGTTGTTCGACCTACAGCAAAATCAGGAGGAGGAGCGATGATGTTAACTTTACAGTCACTCGGTGGATTCATAACAAAGTCAATGCTTTGATTATAGTTTTCTGCTCGTAAGATGGATGCCTTAGCAAGCGCGGGTGTTTCTTTGTAAAGTCGTTTAACAAGCCAAGGTGCTTTCGATGGTTTTTTTCGATAGCCAATCGGCTGAGACAAAATAACTGTAATTTCCTTATTACCCATTTCGTAAGCTTTACGAATAGGAATAGAATCGGCTACACCACCATCTGTTAATTGCATACTGTTGATCTGTGGGTATTGGCGGTATGCAATTGGTAGTGCACATGAGGCTTTCAATTGCTCTTCAATAAGTTCAGCAGTTGCTTTTAAATACTCAGCGTTACCTGTTTTAATATTGGTTGCAACGATATAAAACTCACTCGCTTGTTTTTCGAAGGTGTCTAAATCAAGGCGAATATCTCGAATGGTTTCTTGCCATAGCCAGTCTAAATCAAACAGGTGACCGCCTTTTAAAAAGCGAACATAATTAATGAACTCAGGTCGACACGAGTAATCTGTGATCACCGCATGGTTACGTTTATATTGAGCACATAAATAAGCTGCGATGTTGGTGGCTCCTGCTGAAACACCATAGCATTGCTTGAAAGGTTGGTAGCTTTCTTTAATAAACGTATCAAGCACACCTGTGGCGAAAATACCGCGCATAGCGCCGCCTTCTACAACGAGTGCCTTGTTATTATCCATTACTGCTACCTTGCTTATAACCGTGATTGCTACTAACCATAACAAACACGGTTACAAAATTAAATAGAGTTTTGACTCTAAGCGAGTTAAATAGCTTCAACCCAAAGTACACCGACTTGTTTGTCGGTGACTTTTACAGTGCTCCCAGCCGCAATGGGGGAGTGGCTTTTTAGTTGCCACTGAATGCCCGAATATTGGTGTGTGGTTAAACCTTGGTCATCAACATCTGCATTTACAACAAAGGTCAGTTCAGCAAAGTCACTGTGAACAGGCTGAGTCTCTGTTTTATCTTGCATGCGTTTTAGGGGACGCCACAGCACGACCGCAAAACCAAGAGTAAACACAGTATTACTCCAAAGTGCCGTGGTGTAAGTACTTGCAAGTAGCTCTATATTCATAAGCAAGCCACTGGCAAATAAAGATAAGCCTAAAAACAATAATACGTAGGTGCTCATACCCAGTACGGCAACCTCAACGATTAGCGCGATAACACCTAAAATCATTAATGCTTCGGCTAAATGGGTATCTAAAAACGCCATCGCTCCACCTAATTTTGTTGTTTCTTATTTAAAGAATTAATAATAGACATACCTTGAGCAACCAGCGAGCTTGGATCAGTGCCACTCTCAGGTAATAAAACTACTGATGATTCACGAGCTATCGCTTCTTTAGCGGCAATGGCTTTAGTAGCAAGGTCGAGTTGAATTGCTTTTTGACCTTGTTCAGTGTCAGCGGCTTCACCGACTTTACGAAGTGCATCGGCTTGTGCTTCTGCAACGGCGATAATTGCTTTTGCTTCACCTTCAGCGCGTAAGATTTGCTCTGCTTTTTCAGCCTCTGCAGCAAGGACTTGTGCTTGCTTTTTACCCTCAGCCACATTGATAGCTGACTGACGGTCGCCTTCAGATTCTAAAATTTGTGCACGCTTTACTCGCTCTGCTTTCATTTGTGCTTCCATGGCTTCCATTACAGAATTAGGCGGCACAATGTCTTTAATCTCGTAACGTAAAACTTGAATACCCCAAGGCTCAGAAGCCTGGTTAATAGCACTAACTATGTTGGTGTTTAACATGTCACGTTCTTCAAAGGTTTTATCTAGCTCCATTTTACCAAGCTCTGAACGCATGGTTGTTTGCGATAGCTGAGTAACGGCAAATACATAATCATCAACACCATAGGTTGCTTTATATGGATCAAGTACTCGGAAATACAGTACGCCATCGACGATAAGTGAGATATTATCTTTAGTGATAGCTGACTGAGAAGGCACATCTTGTGCTTGCTCTTTTAAACTTCGGTCTGCTGCAATACGGTCGATAAATGGCACAATAAAGTTTAAGCCCGCTTCTTTGGTTGAATGATATTTACCAAATCGCTCTATAAGCCAAGCGCGGTTTTGTGGCACGAATTTAACGCTGCTTTTTAGTAGCACTAATACAAAAATAAGAATAAAGGTTTCGACATTCAAAAGTAAGTCGAGAATTTGTGATACTGGATCCATGTACTTTCCTTAGATACGGTTAATGTTTTTACCAAATATTGAGACTATCACTACAGGGTAAGTGCTGCCATCATTTTGCAATATAAAAAATACAGTTGATAGCTCCCATTTTTTAAAAAGAAGTATTTAAAGCTTTGGTAAATGAACGTTTTTTCATTTCAGCAAAATGCCGGTGTTGGCCTGGTGTCACAAACGAGTAAAAGCAAAACATGGCACTATGAAAAATGGGCCTATGACTAGATACAAATCAGCGAGTAACACCACCTTATTGCATTAATGAGGTGGTGTTTATGATTTATGCTATTCATTACACATCTCTAGCTAAGCTCTTTTTGCTAATAGGCTAGCAATCAATCCGTTTGTTAAGAGAGTGTTTTATGAGATACATGCTTTGATCAGCTTGAGCAACGACTTCTTCAGCACTTTTGGTATTACCATAAAACATGGTAACCCCAACACTAGCCGAACCGTAATACGTAACATGAGGGTGTCTAAATTCGACCTCTATTGCTGATTGGATCTTATGGGCTACTCTACGCGCATTATCTTTTGCATGTTGCTCTTCACGGCCAAGTCCTTCTAAAAGAATAACAAATTCATCTCCTCCTAGACGCGCTATACAGTCGTTATCACGCATAGTGGTTTTCATTCGCTTTGAAATTTCTATTAAGTAGTCGTCGCCAACATTATGGCCATACATATCATTTAGCTTTTTAAACTTATTGAGGTCGATAAAGATAACAGCACCGTAAGTTTGCTTGCTTTTACTTAATTGTAGCGCTAGAGCAAGGCGAAGGAAGAAATAACGTCGGTTTAATAAATCGGTTAATGGGTCTGTGGAGGCATCGTATAGGAGTTGTTGTTCAAGTTCTTTTCGTTCGGTTATATCGGTTGAAATTCCCAATATGCCAATGACTTTATTAGGATCCGAATCGGAAAAGATGGGGGATTTTACCTCCCAGAAAATACTTTTCTCTCCTTTTGATAAAGTAAGTTCAATTTCTTCACGAGTGCGCTCTCCACTAAGAACACGCGCATCGATGTTTAATAGTTTTTCTGCAGTACTTTGCGGAAATAGATCCATATCGGTTTTAAAAAGCAGCTCTGATTCATTACATGCTAATAGGTTTAACGTTAATTTGTTTGCATAAACATATCGTGAGTAATCATCTTTGATGTACACATACGCAGGTAAGTTGTCGAGCGCTAGCTTTAACTCGGCGGTATGAATTGGTAATTGAGTATCGTTATATTTGGCCACACTATGTCCCTATAAAAACAGCCATACAGAGATATTGACCCAAAAAAAGCCGATGTACAAGAACGATTACAAATGTAAAAAGCGCCAAGCAAGTCCTTGGCATGCTTTAGTTTTAAGGTTGTTTTTTTTGATCAGAAATAGGTGTGATTGTTATGGCTTATCTTTAATAAGTTGTAGCGCTTGTCTGTTATTTTGTAACTTGAATAGAGCACAAAAAGCATACCCCGTTACGAACATAAATAAGCTGTAAGTTGCCCCTGGAATAGCAATCGTAGGGTTATTCATTAAAGTGCTGGCAATTAAAATCGCCAGTGTGCCATTTTGCAAGCCAACCTCTACGGCAATACTCATTTGTTGTTTGTTTGATAACCCCGACATTTTAGCAATCAAGAGTCCAAGTAATAAGGTACTCACGTTTAATGTGAATGTTGCGATACCGCTACTGGCGAAGAAGCCAATCATTTGCTCTGAATTTTTATGAATTATTGCAATGACAATAACGATTAAAAAAATACTAGAAAAACTGCGAGTAAGAGGCTCAAGTTTTTTACTTATGTGTGAGCGATAATGATTAAACAGCATTCCCAAACTCACTGGTAGTAAGGTGATGACTAACATTTGCACAATTGTTTTTACGATAGGTAACTGGAATTCGTGTCCTGGAACGCTAAACATTTCCATTGCAAAATGCATAATTATTGGCAGTGTAAATGGCGATATAAAGGTTGCTATTGTTGTTAAACTAATTGAAAGGGCAACATCACCCTTAAATAAGTATGTGTATAAATTAGAGGTCACTCCTCCAGGACAACAGGCTACTAAAATCAAGCCTATCGCCAGCTCTGCTGGTAAGTTAAAACTTACAGCTAGTAGAAACGCCACACAAGGCAGTAATAACAGTTGGCAGCTTAGACCGATACTGAGCGCTTTGGGGCTGATAAATAAAGCCCCAAAGTCTTTCTTTTTAAGCCCTAAACCCATGCCAAACATGATGATAAATAGTGCTAAAGGCAGCACTACTTTAGTCATGATATCTACTTGCATAGGTAATCCTTATTGATCATATCCGGGGCTCTTATTGTCCAATAAACGCAGTAACGCAGGCCATGCGATTGCACCACCTAGCCCTTTAGTTGCTATTTCTGTTTGCCCTTTAATCCCATCAATGATAGCGCTTGGCACTTGCACGAGTTGCTCGGTGTTTTGTGACGTACGGGTTTGCACAGCACACGCTGCTTCAAATACGTACATAAATAAAAATGCATCAGCAACAGTTTTACCTACTGTTAATAGGCCATGATTGCGCAGCATTAAAAAGTTGTTACTACCTAAATCATTAACTAATCGGTCTTGCTCAGCGGGATTTAGCGCAATGCCTTCATAGTCGTGATAGCTTAACCCTGAATGCACCACGACAGCCTGTTGTGAAATTGGTAGTAAACCATCTTTATTAGCCGACACAGCTGTGCCATTCAGTGAATGAGTATGAATAACGCAATGGGCGTCATTGCGCGCCATATGAATGCAACTGTGAATATTAAACCCCGCAGGGTTGACCGGGTATTCACTGTCGTGCAGCTTATTACATTGTTGGTCTACCTTGATAAGACTAGATGCAGTGATTTCGTGAAACATCATGCCGTAAGGATTGATCAAAAATTCGTTTTCAGTGTCTGGTACACGCATAGAAATATGGGTAAAAATCAAATCATCCCAGCCATACAATGCAACCAATCGATATGCGGCAGCAAGCTCAACACGGGCCTGCCATTCTTGCTCTGATACTGTGTTTTTTATGGTCATGATAGCTTCCTAAAATGGCACTTTACGAATAATAATGTCTTTAAACATCACCCAATCACCTATGAAGCTATAAAATGGGTGCGTAAAGGTGGCTGGGCGATTTTTCTCAAAAAAGAAATGCCCCACCCAAGCAAAGCCATAACCCACAAGTGGGCATAAAATTAGCCAGCTATATTGCTGTTGATAAATAGCGGCAAACAAAATTGCCAAAACTAACCAACTGCCAAAGAAATGTAAGCGACGACAGACTTTATTTTTGTGTTCTTGTAAGTAGTAGGGGTAAAACTCTTTAAAGCTCGCGAACTCGCGTTTACTTGCTACAGTGCCCATATTGTTGTCTCCTTTGTTAATTACAGGTAAACAATAGGCTTTTATTTATTATTTTACTTGATAATATGGGTCATTAAATTGTTTTTATAGGACATGTATGCGCACCCTATCAAGCTGGTGGCTTAGGGCTATGGCTGAGTCATTTAAGTGGCAAGGTTTGCCGATTAATGAGTTATTTGCACAAGCTAATATTCCGTTAGCCGATTTGAGCAGTCAAACAGCACGGTATCCACAGGCTAATGTCAGTACACTATGGAAACAAGCACAAGCTTTATTGCCCGATACGCACTTGGGGTTGTATGTAGGCAGCAATATGAATGTACGTGCTATTCCTGTCGTTGGTATGGCCATTATTCAAGCAACACATTTGCTGAGTGCATTTCGACTGATTTTACGCTATCAAAAACTGATGGGAGATACCCATAATGTGTCGTTAATTGATCATGGTAACGAGTATGAGTTGCGATTTAACTTTAACGATGGTGAACGCGATATGTCATTACTTAGCTATGAAGCGCCAATGGCATTTTGTTTAAAAATAGCGCGAACAGTAAAGGGAAAGGACTGGTGTCCAAGTCGAGTTTATTTACAACGTAAAGAGCCTAATGCCGAAATTAATGAACATTTTAACTGCCCAATCGAATATGGCGCTAAAACCCATAGCTTATTTTTTAGTGAATTAGTAGAAAGCCAGTCAGTCGTGTCAGGTCAAATTAAAATCACAACACAAACTAATGTCACAGATATTTTGCGTATTTTACTGGAAGAGCATTTAACCCAAGGACAAGTTAGTTGCAGTGTAATGGCGCACGCACTAAATGTGAGCGAGAAAACGCTGCAAAGGCGCCTTGCAAAAGAGGGCACGACTTTTAGTCAAGAATTAACCAAACTTCGACAACAAAAAAGTACTTCGCTTATAAGCGAAACAGACTTATCACTAACAGAAATTGCTTTTTTGTGTGGCTATTCAGAGGTTAGTGCATTTCATCATGCATTTAATCGCTGGTACGGCATGTCACCTAAAGCATATAAACAAAAAATAACAATAATCACCGAACCTTAGAGTCAAAGTATTTACGACAATCAGCGTTAATTTAGTGAGTCTTTTAGAGTAGGAGAGAAGCAGCGTGGAATCTGTTAATGGTGTGCTTGAGTTTGATAGTCATTTAACTTAAAACAATAATAAAAGCTTAAATTGCAATTGCTTAACATTGACTTGTTACCTAAAATTGCAAATAAGACGCAAGGATGGCCTCTAACCTGAAAATCCACCATTAAAGTGTGAGGTTTGCCACATGCGAAATCTATCGCTGCGGACTATTTTTATTAGTTTTGTATTAATTGCACTATTTGTTGTCACTGTGGTTAGTGCTTTAATTAACACCAGCCAATTTTCAGGGCTTTATTATCAACAAACTGAACAACAGCTTCTGCCAGATGCTGTGGGTAAAGTTGCTGCTGAAATTGATGCACAGATGCGTTACCCCATCTCTGTTTCAAAATCATTGGCAGGAAACCAAATTCTGCATACGTGGATGACCGAAGGTGAGAAAAACTCGCCTATCCATCAACGCGTAATGGCTTACTTTGCTGATTTACAAAAAAAGAGTGGGGCATCATCGGTGTTTTGGGTGAGTAAAAACTCGATGAGTTATTACACACAAGATGGCTTTTTTAAATCAATCTCACAAAGTGAGCCAAGAGACAGTTGGTTTTTTGATTTCATCCGCTCAGATAAACGCCAAGCGCTCGCATTAGATGTCAGTGAACAAGGTGGACACCTGACTCTATATGTAAATACTTTGGTTGAAATAGCAGGGCAACGTCTTGGTGTTGCTGGGCTTGGATATGATATTTCAGATATTTCTAGTATTGTCACGTCGCGCAAAATTGGCGAGCAAGGTTACTTATTTTTAATTGACGATAGTAAGCGCATTATTGCCCATGCAAATGATGCCTACATTGGCAAACCAGTTTCAGATGTAAGTTCATTGAGCACATTGCAGCAGCTAATGAAAAACCAACATGATGGTTTTATATTATCGCAAGTAGAACTGAGTGGTGAAGATGTTTACGCTGGGGTTATGCCAATTGAGGGAACAGGTTTGACCTTAGTTGCGATACAGCCAAAGCAAGAGATTTCCAGTGCGATTAATAAGGTTGTTTGGATATCTATTGTTGTTAGCGTTGTGCTTGCTGTTATCTTTTTGGTACTGACTCTTTATTTTGCGAATTGGTTAAGTAAGAAAATACGCGGTGTGGGAGACGAACTGCTCGGTATGGCCGGCCACGGTGGTGACTTAACAAAGCGTTTGGACGATAGCGTTGATAACGAATTGGGTCATCTTGCTAAGGGATTTAACGCAATTATAGGTAAAGTCGCTGAGCTCGTTGATGAAATCAGTGTTACAGAGCAAGCCATGCGTGAAGGCATTGATGAGCTAGCAAGTTTTGCAAACAAGACATTTACCGCAACTGATGACCAACGAGCACAGACCGATCAAGTTGCGACAGCTATCACAGAAATGGGACAAACGATCAATGAAGTGTCTGATATCGCCCATCGTACTGCTAACGACACCGAAGAGGCCGTAAAAGAAACCGTTGCAACGAATCAAAGCATGGCTGCGACCGCTCAAACTATGAATGAACTTAACGACATTCTGCTCACGGTTGATAAGAGTATCGGCGAATTTGCCAATCAGGCTGCAGAAATTAACTCAGTTGTTGAAGTGATCAATGCTATTTCGGAACAAACTAATCTGTTGGCGCTCAATGCAGCTATAGAAGCCGCCAGAGCAGGTGAACAAGGACGTGGTTTTGCTGTTGTTGCAGATGAAGTGCGTTCACTTGCACAACGTACGCAAAAGTCGACATCAGAAATAAGAGAGCAGGTATCACGTTTACAAAGTTCTTCATTGCAATCACAAGAAGCGATAGCTGAAGGTACTCAAAGTAGTCAAAAGGTGACTGAGCTGACACATATTGCAGTATCTGCGTTGCAATCTATTCAGCAAAAGTTTGAAGTTATTAGTCAAGGTAATCATCAAGTTGCTGCTGCGACTGAGGAGCAGGGTACAGTCGTTGAACATATCAATCAGTCGGCACATGATATTTCAGACAGTGCAACACAAATTCATGATAACGCAGAGCAACAACAACGTGGTACGCAAAGCTTATTATCGCGTGCACAGCACCTTAAAGATTTAGTGAGCCAATTTAAGGTGTGATTTGTCATTGTCATAAGCGTTAACCATTTCGTTGTTAACGCTTTACTCTCTTCTGTAGGTTGAACTCTTTTTAACTTATGAATCGCGCAAATAACTTTCAAAAAGGGCTAAGTACCTAAGTTTTTAGTGCGTTTAAGTGCTTCTCGTATTACAATTGCTACTTTATATCATTTCTTTATACAGCGAATAGGTTTTTCACTTCTTCATGACAGATATTACTACGCACCAAGCATCTAGACGCCGCTTGTTAATTGCCTTAGCAATAACATGCTCGTTTATGGTTATTCAAATCATCGGTGCCTACTTTTCAAATTCGCTTGCTGTACTTGCCGATGCTGGGCATTTATTTGTTCATAACAGCTCTTTATTTATTGCTTTGATCGCTTCAAGCATGGCGATTCATTTTGCAAAAAATTATAACGATGGTTACCAGCGTGCAGAACTGACAGGGGGCCTAATCAATGGCATTTTGTATCTGAGCATTAGTGTGATCATCTTATTTGAAGGGGGAGAGCGGTTTTTACACCATTCTGATGGACATGATTTACAGATTAATAGCTATTTAATGTCTGTGATTTCAGCGATTGGCTTCTTATTTCATGGTGCTGCTGCGTGGGTTCTGTACAAAGGACGTAAAGCCAGTATTAATGTGTATGCGGTATTTCTGCACTCATTTTTTGACTTAATCTCTACAGTTTCTACTTTCTTTGCAGGTATTTTAATTCATTTAACTGGCTGGCCTGAAATCGATATCATCTCAAGTATGTTGATCGCTTCCTTTGTTTTGTTTACGGGAGTAAAAGTAATTACCCGCTGTATCAAAGGACTTATGGAAAACCAGAGTAAACTTCCAGATGTTTCAGAGATAGAGCAAAGTATTGCCTCAGTTGAGCATGTACAAAATGTTCATAATGTTACAGTGGTACGCCATGACAAAGACATCGTGGTTGGTGCGCACGTGGTCTTAAAGCGCCATTGTACTGTTGAAAAGCATGATGAGGCCTGTCGCTTAAAAATTGAGACGCTACTGCGTGTGCGCTTTAATATCGAAAAAAGTGTTTTGCAGGTAGAAAGTCATGAATGTCACCATGTTAATTAAATTGGTAAAATGTTAATTTTTCTTTTAAGTTAAAGGTAGAACATATTAGTGGAATAGCGCCTTTGCTTAAAAATAAACCAGTATATTTTAACTTTATGACTGCGGTGCTTTTAGGATGCATCGCAGGTGTTGTTAATTTACTGCCTATTTGGTTTCTAGATAGCTCTGAATTTTTACTCGGTCAGCTTTTCGTTATCTTAAGCTTATTGCTTTTAGGCTGGCGATTTGCAGTTATCACCTTTATTTTGAGCACTGGTTTTATCTTTTATCGATGGGGTCATGCATGGCCATCCATTGTTTTTGCACTCGAATTAATTTATCTGCAGATAGTTTGTTTATCTAAAGCAAAGCCGGTTTTTCTCAGAGGGATGATGTTTTGGTTTGCTTTAGGGTTACCTGCATTGTGGGCCTTTGGGCACATCTTCTTAGCTCTTCCTATTCTAACTATCGCAATTGCGTTGGCTAAATATTGCTTAAATGCCGCGATTTATCTTTCGGTTATCGACTTATTAAGTTTCTTTTTCAGCCGTTACTCTTGGCATAAACATTACTCGTCTCTTTATAAAATTTTAAATTACGTTGTTACCCTACTCGTTGTGTTAGTTGTTATTTTGACCTCAATAGTATTAACCAACAATCACTATGCACGGATTGAGTATGAGATAAATGCCCAATTAAAAGAAAAAGCTAAGGAGATCACACGTAATATTGATGCTCATCTTGATCATCACAAGAAGGGGGTTGTTCTAACTGCAAAAAGTATTGCCAGTGGTGTTCCTAAGCAAATTGCCCTCGAAAACATGGCGCAGTTATATCCTGGTTTTAGAACACAAATCATCGTTGATGCGCTTGCTGATGTTACACATTTTTATCCTAAGTCATTAGCTGTCAGCCTACAGCAATCTAATATTCGCGCCAATGTTGCAGATAGAGACTACTTCATTAACGCCCCTAACAATCACAACGGCTACATATCAACAATCTTTAAAGGCAGGGGATTTGGCTCTTTACCTATAGTGGCTGTATCTGCGCCAATTTACAAAGATGGGATGTTTTCTGGTGTTGTAGAAGGTTCACTGATGTTTGATTATTTTGCTGGCTTGCGACCAAGCTTGTTTACGCACGAAGGTGAGCTATTAATACTTGATGCATCAAACAAGGTTGTTTATAGCACTTTAGATGATTTTACTGAGCTACAGCAACTGACAACTGATGAACTAACAACCTTTTCCGATGATACACGCTTTAAAATGTTTAATATTGAAAATGAGCAACAATTTTATGCTCGTGAGGCGCGTTCAAGTGAGCATAATTGGTTGGTTGTAACCATGCTTAATCGTCGTTATGCAAATGACGTTGCGGTCAGTGCATGGGGGCAATCTATTGTGATGATTATTTTTATTATCTTACTGACCAGTATTTTCATCACTCAACTTAGCCGCTGGCTTACAACGCCAATATTAAAGTTGGCAGAGCAAATAGATAAGTTTGATCCTGAAAATGCAATTACCAAAGCTCACTTACCCGAAACATGGTTAGAAGTAAGTCGATTGCAGGCTCTGTTTTCGAGTTTGGCAAATAAGCTTGCCTTGAGCTTTAGTCGCTTACATCACGCTAATCACGAAAATGAACAGCTTAATAATAAATTACAAGACTTTAACGCCAAACTCGAGCAGCAAGTAAATGATAAAACGAATGAGCTTGTTGAAGCGGCAAGGCTTGCCAATCAGGCTAATAGAACTAAGTCACAGTTTTTAGCAAATATGAGTCATGAAATACGTACCCCACTCAACGGCATTTTAGGGATGACGCAACTGTTGTTAGATAACCAAACCTTACCTGAGACTGAGCGTGAAGAGTTGGCGATGATACATCAAAGTGCCAATAATTTACTGCTGATTTTAAATGATATTTTAGACTTTTCAAAAATTGAAGCAGGGGCGCTTAAATTAGAGTATCGGGCCGTTGAAATCAAAGCTTTGCTTAGTCAACTCGCCAAGGTGTTTAGCAATACAAGTGTTAAGCCGACGGTAAAGTTCAGCTTGTCTATAGCAGACGACATTCCAAATTATATTAGTTTAGATCCATTAAGATTTAGCCAAGTCGTTAATAATATTTTGAGTAATGCGGGTAAGTTTACAGAAACTGGTGAAATTTCATTAAACTGCACTATTGAAGAGCCGTATTTAGTTATTCGAGTGCGTGATACCGGTATTGGTATTTCAGCTGAGCAGCAAGCCAAACTATTTAATGAGTTTACCCAAGCAGATATTTCAACTACCCGTAAATACGGTGGAACGGGTTTAGGCTTAACAATCAGCCAGCGTATTGTGGAGTTGATGAACGGTACGTTATCACTGGAAAGTCAACAAGGCCAAGGTAGTGAATTTACAATTAAAGTGCCTATTGTGCAAAGTGATGCAAAAGTAATGCAAAGCCAAAATATACAAAAACCTGATTTAAAAGGGATCCAAGTTTTAATTGTTGAAGATAATCCTATAAATCAAATTGTCCTTAAAAAAATGATGTTAGATACCTCGTGTTCATTGCATCAAGCTAATGATGGTATTGAAGCGCTTGCGCACTTAGAAAAGTCTGATGTAGATATCATTCTAATGGATTGTCAGATGCCAAATATGGATGGTTACCAATGTACTCAAAAAATAAAACAAAACCCTGAACGTTATGGTGATGCAGTCATTATTGCTATCACTGCAAATGCGTTTGAAGAAGATCAAAAGCGTTGTTTGGTCGCGGGAATGGATGACTTTATATCTAAACCAATAAACAAAGATGAGCTTTATCAGTGTTTAAATAAGTGGCTTACAACTCGTTTAAACGATCTACAATAGTTTGAATGGTACTTTCTTTGATTAGATCTTCAGCTTCCATTGGCTTTGCAAAATAATAGCCTTGTAAATCATCACAACCCATATTGCGTAAAAAGTTAATTTGCTCAAGTGTTTCAACACCTTCGGCGATACAATACAAGCCTAGGTTAACGGATAAGGCGTGAATGGTCTTAATGATTGATTCATTACTGTTATCAGAACCAATGTTACGTACGAAACTTTGGTCAATTTTTATCACATCTATCGGGAATTGGTTTAAATAGGTTAGTGACGAGTAACCAGTCCCGAAGTCATCAAGTAACAACTTAAAGCCTGCATTTTTGAGTTTTTGCAGTTGTTTTGATGCTTTGTCTTTGTCTTCGAGTAACGTGTTTTCGGTGATTTCAAGACGCAGCTGAATAGGTTTAACTAGATGATTGTTGAGGATCATTAGCAAACGTTCAGTTAAGTTTGACTTTAGAATATGGGTGGGCGACAAGTTCAAAGACAAGTAAAATTTTGGGTTGGCACGCAGTATAGGTTTTAACTCTGTCAGTGCTCGGTCAAGTGCTTGCTCGGTCATTAAATCAATCAAACCAATTTCTTCGGCAATAGGAATGAACTCTGCAGGAGACACATAACCTTGTACGGTTTTCCAGCGCATTAGAAGTTCTGCACCATTAATGGTTTTCGTGTTTGCATTGACAATAGGTTGATAATTGTTGAATAAAACATCGTCTTTGAATGCGTCTTTTAACGCATTTTCTAGCAATAACTTTTTAGTTAACTGGTTATTCATTTGCTCAGTAAAGTATTTAAAGTTATTTCTGCCAGATTGTTTGGCATGCATCATAGCAATATCTGAATTTCGAATGAGATCATCTGCTGTTTTTGCATCGAATGGGTAAAGTGCTACGCCGATACTTGCTGATATATTGATAGAAAAATCATCAATGATTACTTTATTGGCAAGCTCTTTGGTGAGCTTTTTAACTAGCTCACTCAATGCTTGAGGAGATTGTAAATCTTTAACAAGCACTAAAAATTCGTCACCACTTTGACGGCCAACGAGCGCACTTTGTGGCAGTATCTGTTTAACTCGTTGTGTTACATTACATAACAGTTGGTCGCCGACAGCATGACCAAATGAGTCATTTACAGGTTTAAATTTATCTAAATCAATGAATAACAGGGCGGCTAACTTATTGTGCTTTTTAGCGCGATTAATGCTGCTATTGATTTTTGCATACATTAAGGTACGGTTTGGTAGCCCAGTCAAAGAGTCGTAATTTGCTAAATATCTTAACTCATCCTCAGCGCGTTTTTGTTCCGTTAAGTCAGAAATCACGATGACGTAATAGTTAATCGTTTGACTGTCTTTAGCAACCGCTGTGACACTAATATGCACTGGATGCGAAGCATTTTTTAAGGTGCGAATAAAGGCTTCTGTTTTCCAGTTTTGCTTGGGTTTGAGTGTTTTTAAAATACTTACATATTCAAAGTATTTAGTTCGACCTATCGCGTTGATAAAGTCTCTCGTTGTTAAGTCAGCAATATTTGCTGGTGTTGCAAATGTTTCGCTAAAACTGGCGTTTGCAGAAAAAGGCATGAGTGTATTATCTAAAATAAGCAGCCAATCATTAATTTGACTAAAGGCTTCCCCAAGTACACTTGCTTGCTGGGCATTAGCTCTTTGTTCGGTGATATTAGTGTAAAAGCCCGCAACCTTTAAGGGGCCGCCTGTCTCATTCGTTTCTACTACCCGGCCAACATCTTCATACCAAAGCCAATCGCCATTATTATGTTTTAAACGATAGGTAATATTCCACTGTTGTTTGTTGGCTTCTTTTAAGAACAACTGCCATTTATTGATAACATAATTGCGATCGTGTGGGTGAATTAAGGCAATAAAGTCTTTAATCGCTATGCGGTCTTTGAACTCATTATAGCCAAGTTCAGCCGAAAAACGGTTGGTGTAGAGTATGTCATTGTCTAGATTGATCTCCCATACGCCACTTTTGTTACTGCTTAAGGCAAGCTCTGTTTGTTGTTGTGATTTTAAAACCTCAACGTGAGCACGGCTGATCGCTTGTTGGCGAGCTCGATATTGCCAAAAGATGATCAGTAATATTGTGAAAATAATTACACCATATGAGGTCTTTGCTATGGGGGATGTCCAAGGGGCGTGAGCGACATTAAAGCGCAGTTGTCTTGTTGCTGAAATAGCCTCACTGATTTCTGATGAAGACGAAATCGATAAAACGTAATCACCGGGAGGTAATTTTGTGAAGAAAACTTCATTGGTCTTTAATTTATCGTATTGCAACGATGTTGGGCCATCCAGCGTAACCTTATACAGTGTCTTATCTTTATTAATGGTATCAAAATTAGAAAAACTCACACCTAAGCCCATATCTTCTGAGGTGATCTGCAAAGGCGAGTTTACATATTTGTAAGGATGATAATTGAGCTCTCGCGATAGTAATGATACATCCGTTATTTCGGTCGTGATGTTACCTATTTCTACAGCAGATGATAAGAAGTCTTCGGGAGCTGCGATAAGTACACCACGGGTAGAGCCAAAAGCAATCTCACCGTTTTCGAAAGTCGTATCTGCGTCGAAATTAAACTCATTAACAGCCAGACCATCTCTTATAAAATAGCTATCGAGCGCAAGTGAGCTCAAATCTAAACGATATAGACCATTTTGTGTACTCATCCATAAAAAGCCGAAACGATCAATTTGAAGACCGAATACTGATTTAGCTTTTAAACCTGATTGACGATTAATACGGTGTTTTATTTCGTATGTATCTGCATCAATACCTATTAACCCTTCATCAGAAGAGGCGAGCCAAAGTATATTGTTATAATCAATCACCCAATCATGGATAGTCGCAAAAGCTAATGGGTTAAAGTTTGTAGCCTCGTAGACAAGCGTGAGCTTTTGCGTGCTTTCATTATACCTAAACAGCTTACTAGACATACTGATTAGGTACTCGTCAGGGTGAGTTGATAGAGGTTTTAAAAAAGTGTAAGTGTTCGCGGCCTCTAGCTGTTCTTTTAATCCTTTTATAGGGCTAAGCTCACCTGACTTACCATTGTATTTGTAAAAATTCTCTTCATCTACAAATGCAAACTGGTCTGGTCCCATGGTATGAAAACCCCAATTAGGCGTTTTGGTAAGCGCCTCGATTGTTTCTGGGTCACCGTTTAGTT
The DNA here is from genome assembly GCF_049257215.1 of Pseudoalteromonas thalassia. Taxonomy (NCBI): domain Bacteria; kingdom Pseudomonadati; phylum Pseudomonadota; class Gammaproteobacteria; order Alteromonadales; family Pseudoalteromonadaceae; genus Pseudoalteromonas; species Pseudoalteromonas thalassia. The sequence goes on along the minus strand of NZ_JBMMUE010000003.1, from coordinate 141,632 downwards.
GCACAAGCTTGCCTGTTTGTTTATCAAATAGGCCAAGCCCTATGTACTTCATTAACCATAAAAAGCGGTTATTGCCATTAAGTTCGGCTTTAGCTATTCCATAAATCCCATGTTCACCATGGAAAGCTTTTTCATCATTGCTTACTAAATAGGGCGTTAGCTCTTTGTTGTTTTGGTTATACTTTATAAGGCCATTATCAGTGCCTATCCACAACACATCATCTTCTTGTAATACGGTCCATACATTATTGTTATAGCTATATTGAGGTGTTTTTAACTCAATATGCTTAAACCGCCTTGCTAGTGTTGACCATGTAAACACCCCTTGCGAGCGCGAAGCAAGCCAAAGCAAGCCAGTTTTATCAACCATCACATCAGGTATGGTGTTATCAGTCATCAAAAACTTACTTTGGTCGAAGCTTAGGATAAAGTCGATAGCTAAAGATTCACGGTTGAACTCATACAATCCTTTTTCGGTGACAATATATTCACCAAATGAACTTGCAGAATAGTCCCAAATATTTAACTGAGGAATTAAGAGATTGACCTTTTCAAATGCAAGTAAACGATTAGCGTTAAAGGGAATATCATACATTCCTTCAACTGTACCTACGAGTAAGCCTAGTTGAGGGTCAACATGAAGAAGTTTGACGTTTCTATTATCTTCGGTGATATTTTTTTTCTCGGTGAGCGGGATATGAGAAACATGGTCATCCGCTAAATTTTTAGAAAAGAGCCCCGTCGATGTCCCTATGTATAAAAAGCTATCGTAAATAGTAAGCGCACGAACAATATGTTCTTCTTTATTTATTGAAAACTCATGTAAAAACTTTTTCGACTGCTTATTGTAAGAGTAAACGTGTTGAGAGATTGCAAAATAATAAAAATTATCATCTTCTGTGATAGCTAAAATCGGTGAAAAGTAGGGATCTTCTGGATTGAGTTTGCCTGAATATATTTTTTCGACTTTTAGAGTCTTTGGATCAATAAAAAACGCCCCAGAAAACTCCGTACTCACAAATATTTTACCGTTTTGTGTTTTGGCTAGAAATGTAATTTGGCGTTGATCGAGAATATACTCGCCAGCAAAAGAGCTTACTTTATAGCCATCATAACGGTTTAAACCTTGATAAGTACCAATCCATATAAAGCCCAGATCATCTTGAACAATTTTAGTTACGCTACCTTGTGTTAGGCCTTCATCGGTAGAAATGCGTTGGATTTGCAGTGCATAGTTTTGTGCCAACGCAGTGGGAATGAGCGCGGAAAAGACAAATAAGAAAACAAAAAGAAAACGTTTAGGCACTGACTGATTAACCCTAAATTAGTGTTTGCGCATAATTTTTAACAAAATATAGCACAATTATGAACGTAATTTATGGTTCTGAAAAGATAATTTAGTAACAATGTCTGCTTAGTTCATATTTAGAAAGCTATGCTATAACTTTAGTAATTATCATAGTTTGAGGAAGTAATGCGCCATTCATATATATGCCAACAAAGCCAAGCAATGCTGCTGATCATTGATGAGCAAGCTGGATTAGCCCCTGTTATTGACGATTTTACTAATGTTGTACAACACACAGCTACCTTGTTAAATAGTGCTAAGTTACTGGCGATCCCCTATTTATTTACAGAACAAAATCCTTCGAAATTAGGCCATACCAGTGAAGAACTCGTGCCGTTTATTACAGCAGAAAATTGTTACCATAAAATTCATTTTAGCGCCTGTTTAGAAAATGATTTTAACCACAAGTTAGCTGACTATAAACGAGCTCAGGTAGTAGTCACAGGAACTGAAGCACATGTGTGTGTGTTGCAAACATGTTTAGACTTGCTGGCTGCAGGTTTTCAAGTATTCGTTGTTGAAGATGCCATTGCTTCTCGAAATCAAAACCACAAAAAGCTAGCTATTAAGCAGCTATCTGCAGCGGGTGCTATTATTACTTGTACAGAGAGTGTGATATTTCAATGGCTAGAAAAAGCAGGGACCGATCAATTTAGAGCATTATTGCAATTAATAAAGTGAACCGTGATGCGCATCAAGCCGTATTGGCTCGATTAATTGTGTTTTTGTAAATTATTTAATAATTAAGGCTTTAACTATGACGAGTGTGCGCCGCCTTTTTACTTATTTGTTCCTGTTGTTGTTTATTGAATCTTTGGTTTTAAGTTTTGTTTATTCGACGCTAATAACGGGTGTGGTAACAGGCCTATTACTGCTGTCTTTACCACTTTGGATGCTCTATCAATATCCAACGAGCAAATTAACAGCTCATGTAGTCGCTGCCGGTTGCATGATGTTTTCGTTTTTACACATCCAACAAAGCTACGGCCTCATTGAAGTTCACTTTGAAATATTTATTTTAATGGCAGTGTTGATCATGTTTGTTGATTGGCGCGTGTTTATTACAGCGCTTGTCTTTGTTGCCGTTCACCATTTGAGCTTTTACTTTTTACAGATAAACGAGGCTGGTTTTTATGTTTTCGATCCAGACAGGCTGTATTTTAGCACTGTACTTATTCATGCTGTATATGCCATCGTTGAAGCATTTGTGGCAGGTTATATTGCCAAAACTCTGCATCGGGAGAGAAGCTCAGGTCTTTCTTTAAGCGATACAACAGAACAAATTATGGCTGATGAAAACCGTATAAATATTAGCCTAAGAGCAGATGAGCGCCATAGTAAAGCTGTGGCGGGTTTTAATCGTTTACTTGGCTTTTTATCTCGGGTTGTGGGGGATGTGAAAAGTCAAACTAATGTTCTTAAAAATCAATCTAAACAATTGCTTGAGGTTCATGATGAGCTGCATGAGCAAGCCGTGTTGCGTGAGCAGTTGTCTATAGATATTGCACAATCAGGCGAGCGTGTTGCTGAAGGTTTTGCCCATGTTGAACACGAAAGTAATGAATTACAAATGCAATTTGAGCAGTTGCATGTTAGTGCCGCAGACGCATTAAATGAAGTTGCAAATACCGATACCAAAGCAGCAGAGTTGGCAAGCAACTTACAAGAAGCTGATCAGAATATTTCTCAGTTAGTGAATGCTTGTAGTCATATTTCTGAACTACTTAATGAGATTTCATCAATTGCTGAGCAAACTAACTTACTTGCGCTAAATGCAGCTATTGAAGCTGCGCGTGCTGGTGAACAAGGCCGCGGCTTTGCGGTAGTGGCTGATGAAGTCAGAAACTTGGCAACGCGCAGTAAACATACCACCGATAAAATAACCAATACGCTCGAAAGCTTGATGCAAAATAGTGCTTCATCAACTAAATCAATGCAAGGCAGTGTGGCACTCATTGAGCAACTGTCAGCGATAAGCTCACAGATGAAACTACAAATTACTGAAATGACAGAGCAAGTTAACCTTGCTGCAAACAGCTCTCAATCGGTTGCGCATGTAGTACAGAGCCAAGCGGGAAATACACGTGCCATTGCCGAGAATTCACAAGCATTAATTGCTAACCAAGCCAAAGACAACCTGATGATCGAAAAGCTTACCGAGCGCGTGCAACTCATTGATGAAAGTATTGATGTGATGGAGCAGGGTATTGCCAAATTCAAGTAGCAAGAGAGTGATTGTGGCAATCCTAGTTTGGATTGCCTTGGTTGTAGCTGCTTTATCGATTGCCTACTCTCAACAAATCACACTTTTTGACCCAGATAGAAAACTAGCAAAGCCAAATTGGCTGTCATTATTTCAAACCTCCATGGGGCTTAGCGCAAAGAGCAGCAATACTTTATATATTATTGATGATAATAGCTGTGTCTGTTCAGCTCGCTCCCAAGCCCATATTGCTAGCCTTACAGATTATGCTACTGAACAAGATGTTAAAGTTATAAATCTTAAACCAACCTCAGCAGTGGCGGCACTATTACCCGCTTACCCGGCTGCTGTACTAATTTCAGAAAATCAACAGCTTGTATACGCAGGTCCATTGTCAAAAGGACTAGCGTGTTCAAGCTTAGATGGCTTTGTCGAGTTAGTAATTGCAAACTTACGTGCTGGGTTTAATAGTCGGTTTATTAATTCAGATGCCGAGGGGTGTTATTGTGAGATTAGGTAGGAAGAAAATTACACATTCGCTATTTACAATAAAGTTGAAAGTATAATTTTAATTGTAGGGTCTAATTTTCGCTTAATTAGATAAAGAGGCCAATTAACTATTGGCCTCAGTAACACGGGAATTATTGAATTTGGCCTCTTATCTCTCCATTTGGATTAGCAGGAGTATGTACATTTACATAATGACCTCCTGAAGCGAGAACAGAGAAAATTTCAGCATTAATCATTAAGCCTGTAGTGCTCATCCAGCGATTCATATCATCACTGTCTTGCTCAAGAGGAGCTAGCACTGGGCCATTTTCACCTGCAAAACCGGTATGAATGTGCGCAGCGCTCGCATCGCTTACTCCTGATGTAAGTACTTGCAATTCAACGCTGTAATCATTGGTGTTTACTAATGCATAGCCATCGCCAGAGGCATCTGTTGTCACCGCAGGAACTTGTTGTTCACCACTTAGTGGGAAGGTCACGAATACATAGTTATCGGTAAGGATTTGGCCACGCAGTTCACCACTTGGGTTAGCAGGCGTATGCACATTAACGTAATGGCCACCTGATGCGAGTATTGCGAAAATGTCGGCATTGATCATGGTGTTTTCAGGTGTTTGCCACAGATTTGTATTCTCGCTTGACTGCTCTAGCGCAGCAAGTACATCACCATTCATACCGATACGGCCAGTGTGAATGTGTGCAGCAGTAGCATCACTAACACCTTCAGTTAATGCTCTTAATTCTAGATGGTAATTATCCATGTTCACTAATGCATAACCACTGCCTGATGCCATAGTGTCGACAGCAGGAACTTCTTGCATTCCACTGAGTGGGAAAGTAACAAGCTGATAGTTGTCTGTTAGGATCTGACCTCTAATTTCGCCACCTGGGTTAGCTGGCGTATGAACATTAATATAATGGCCACCTGAAGCAAGTACTGCGAAAATATCAGCATTAATTTGCGTGTTTTCCGGTGTCATCCACATTCCTGTATCAGTACTTGATTGCTCAAGCGCAACTAATACATCGCCATTTGTGCCAATCCGGCCTGTATGAATGTGAGCGCCTGTTGCATCATCAACGCCCATGGTGCTAACACGTAGTTCTAAGCCGTAATTATCCATGTTAATTAATGCATAAGCTTCGCCGCTAGCGTTACTCATAACGGCAGGTACCTCTTGCTTACCGCTAAGTTTAAAGGTTGTGAAGATATAATTGCTGGTAAGAATTTGTCCGCGAAGCTCGCCACCAGGGGTACCCGGAGTATGGACATTTACGTAATGACCTCCAGAAGCCAGTACTGCAAAAATATCAGCATTGATTTGAGTATTACTTGGCGTCATCCACACGTTGCTGTCGTCCATCGATTGTTCAAGAGCGACTAATACATCGCCATTTGTACCAATACGGCCTGTATGAATGTGCGCAGCGCTGGCATCGTCTAAGCCTGAGGTTACAACAGTAAGCTCGACACTGTAGTCGGTAGTATCAACTAATGCATAGCCATCACCACTTGCCATTGTGTTCACCATTGGTACTTCTTGATTGCCACTTAAAGCGAATGTAGCAACAGCGTAGTTATCCGTTAGAATCTGGCCGCGGATTTCACCACCGGCATACTCCGGCGTATGAACGTTGACATAATGACCACCATCTAAAAGGATTGCTAAGGTATCACTATCGATTGTTGTACCTTCTGGGACTACCCAATCTGTCATTACTTCATCATCTTGCTCTAGAGCAACAAAAACATCACCATTTGAACCTAATTTTCCAGTGTGGATATGAGCCGCCGTTGCGTCATCAACACCCATAGTCACTGCACGAAGGCGCAATTCTGTTGTGGCACTGTCGTAAGACGCATAGCCATAACCCATTGCGTCGCTGTCGTTCATAGGCACTTGTTGATCGCCATTTAAAACAAACGTGATGATACTGGTTGTATCAGGCACAATTTGCGCACGTAATTCACCATTAGCATACTGCTCAGTGTGTAGATTTATATACCAATCGCCATCCATTAAATCAGCGATTAAGCTTTCATCAAGGTCGGTAATTGCGACTTCATACATACCATCGGTGGTGGCTTCAAATGTGAATGCAACATCGCCATTAGCACCTAAGTCGCCGTCATGTATGTGAGCTGCGCTAAAGCCCTCGACTGAGCTTGCGTCAAGTGTTGCGCGAAATTGCATTAAACTTTCGTCAAGCTCTACTGTTGCAGTTGCTGTTTGCATTGAGTTATTCATCGGCACTTCTTGCTTGCCGCTCAATGTAACGGAGTAGGTCATGCTTGGGCTGAATTCTTGAACTGGGGGTGGAGTAACCACTTCGGTTTTATCGTCGTCATCATCGCTGCATGCTGTGATAAATAGCAGGCTTGTTGCCAAGAGTAAGTATTTCATCGTTCTTCCTTATATATTTGTATGTTCGGACGTTACGACGTGTCCATCACAACAAAGTGAACGAGGGAGATTTGAAAAGCGATCACAAAAGGTTATTAAAAAGTTATCAAATAGTAATTTATAACTAGTTTTTGCAATTAACTAAATTATGCTTTAGGGAAATAAGTACAAGGTGAGTGCTTGAGTATGCCTTAAGACTTTAAATAGAAAGATTTGGATGCTTAATAGGTACGTTTTGTGCATTAATTTCTTTTTAAACAGCACAGCTTAAAAGTGTCAAAAAAATAACCTTAGGAATATCATGCAAGTTACTCCATTTTCATCTTCTGTATTGTCAGACCCTGTGGGTCAGAAAAATAAAAATGATCTAAATCTAAACACCAATAATGCAACAAACAGCTATGCCAAAAATAATCAGCAAAATAACAATGTAGATTCTGACACAGAGACAAAACCAGATACCCCACTCACTCAGCAAGAGTTAGTTGCTAAGATTAAAGAACTGCAAAATAAAATTAATATTGTAGAGACAAATGAAGAGTTAACGCCTGAGCAGCGTGAAGTGCAACTAAAAGAATTAAATGAGCAGTTAGACGATGAGGTTAACGCTGTTCAGCGAGCAGTGAAAAGCAATGTTTCTTCGATGATCAATTCACTATTTTCAATGCCTAGCAATAATCACTCCGGTATGCTTTTCAATAACAAAGCATAAAGTGTAATTAGAGGGACTCTTTTGCGGTTCAACGTTTGGGTAAGTAGTGCAAAATTGCCGCAGGCTTTAATAGCTAAATTATTAAGCCTGTTAATTTGGAGTTACTGACAAATCATTAACTTTAATTATGCTTTTGGTGCGGTCGTCTTAAGTAACTACTTGCCCACATTACTGACAAACAACAACTAGCAAATTAGATCTTACAAAAAAATTTAAAAATTTTTCTTTCCCCGCCTTTGACTAACCGTCCATAACATAAGGGGAAATTTTTATGCGTGTGCCATTTAGACAGTTCTGGTTCAAAAGTTATGCAAATATTGTCTATAACAATATTGCGAACTATTACCGTTTAGATTAATATGCATTCCATCAACAGAAATGAGAGTGGTTTGCATTCATGTATATTTGCCTTTGCCATGGTGTAACTGACAAAAAAATTGAACAAACAATTGATGATGGCGCGATGACTATGCGTGAATTATCAAAAGAGCTGCAGGTGGGTACCCAGTGCGGCAAGTGTTGTGGTTGTTGTAAAAAAATTCTCAATCGTAAACTAATCGAAATTGCTGATATTACTGAGCAAGTAGCTTAATCTATTTGCTCTTAAAGCCGTTAAAACCTTTTTATTACTACTTTTTACTTCTTTATCCCTCCATATTAGTTTTTATTTGCTTTTAATCCGTTCATTTATTAGGGTAATAGTATAACGATCACGTGTATCTCACGTTAAATCAATGGTAGGAAGCCATGATACTAGACTCTTCAAAACTCCTTTTTTGTGTATTATTTTTGTATATTTCTGGTTGCGCACAATTACCTTCAAGAGAGTCTATTCAACCAAGTTATGCCATTGCAGCAGATACACCCAGTACTATAGGAGATGCGGTGGGTAATAATCATCCTGGATTATCTGGTTTTTATCCTCTAGCAGATGGGGTCGATGCCTTTGTAGCTAGATTGGCACTTATTGATTCTGCAGAGCACACCATTGATGTGCAGTACTATTTATACCACAGACAGCAAACCACTATATTATTTACGGCTTTTTTATTAAAAGCTGCGGAGCGTGGGGTAAGAGTACGTTTACTACTCGATGATTTATCGCAAGCAGATAGTGAATTAGACCTCGCTGCACTGGCTGTTCATCCTAATATTGAAGTTCGTTTATTTAATCCATTTCCTAACCGTCGTTTTAAAGCGCTTGGCTTTCTAAGTAATTACAGTCAACTTTCAAGACGAATGCATAATAAGAGTTTTATTGTTGATAATCGGATTTTTATCACTGGTGGCCGAAATATTGGCAATGCTTATTTTTCGGCAGAAGATCATTCTGAATTTATTGATTTAGATGTGATGAGTGCTGGAGAGATTGTTCCAGAGGCATCAAAAGCCTTTGATTTGTATTGGAATCATCAACTTTCTTACCCTGTTGAAGAGTTACATGGTTCACGAGATGAGCAATCTTTGGTTGATATTACAAACACACTTTCAAGCTATGTTGAGCAAAACCAGCAAAGTAATTATGTTGAACAATTACGTGAAAGTGAGTTTGTAAAACGGCTTCAAAATGATGATATTAAGTTTGATTGGCAAAAATCTGTGCTGTTTTACGACCATCCCGATAAAGTGATGAATGATGTCAATGAGCGCTCTGCAAACATGTCACCACTATTATTTAAAGAAATGGGTGAGCCCAAGCACAGAGCAATTATTATTTCACCCTATTTTATTCCTCGCGATTCAGGTGTGAAACTGTTAACAAACTGGGCTCAAAAAGGTATTGATGTCACTATTTTAACGAATTCTTTAGCCGCTACGGATGTATCCGCGGTGCATGCTGGTTATAAAAAATACCGAGAAGATCTCATCAAGGCTGGGGTAAAGCTTTGGGAGTTAAAACCCAGTGATCTAATGGCTATTAAGCGCAAAGCAGGGCGTAAAGTTACAGGGTCATCGCAAGCAAGCTTACACGCAAAAACCATGACCTTTGATGATGAAAGGATTTTTGTGGGTACCATGAATCTAGACCCTCGCTCACTTGATTTAAATACCGAGATGGGAGTGTTAATCGAAAGCGAAAAGCTTAGTCGCTTTTTAGCCCAGTGGGTTGATACGCAAATGCCCGAATATGCCTGGAAAGTTGCACTTAAAGATGATGACTTAGTTTGGCTCGACACAGTAAGTAATGAGCAGTTTGATGAAGAACCACAAACATCATCTTGGCGGCGTTTTCAGGTTTGGTTTATTTCGCTATTCCCCATAGAAGATGAACTCTAAATCATTCACTCAGTATTTGTATCTAAGCCCAACTTTTTAGTTGGGCTTTTTGTTCTCAGTCTTTAGTTGTTAACTATTTAGGGATAAAAAATTGCAATTGAGCGTACACGTGTAAACCCATTGTATTCAAGTGCTTAGCATACAAAGAAAAAATAAATATAAAAAAATGTTAAAAAAACTGGTTGGACCAATTGATCTATTGCTCATTTTGTGACGTAATGTAGGTATTACTATCTGGTCGGATGAGTTTATTATGAGCTTACGTACAAAATTAAAAAAAGTATTACCTAGTATTTCAATTACAGAACAAGAAGCGTTAGATGCGGGTGATGTTTGGTTAGAAGGTTCAATCTACCAAGGTAAACCTGACTTCGATGCACTTCGTGACGTGCCAGCAGCTAAGCTTAGCGCTGAAGAACAAGCATTCTTAGATGGCCCAGTTAAAGAATTATTATCAATGATTGATGATTCTGAAATTCAAAATGGTGTACATCTTCCTGACTACATTCTTGATTTCTTGAAAAAAGAGCGCTTTTTCTCGCTTATCATTCCTAAATCATTCGGCGGTTTAGAGTTCAGCCCTTATGCAAACTCTACAATTGTTGCGACTATTGCGACTAAGAGTTCTGCGGTTGCGGTAACCGTGATGGTTCCTAACTCTCTAGGCCCAGGTGAGCTATTACTACACTTCGGTACTAAAGAGCAGCAAGATCACTACTTACCACGCCTTGCAAATGGTCGTGATATTCCATGTTTCGCGCTGACTAGCCCAGAAGCGGGTTCAGATGCTGGTGGTATTCCAGATATCGGTGTTGTTAAACGTGGTCAATTCAATGGCGAAGAAGTTTTAGGTTTAGAAATTACTTGGGACAAACGCTACATCACTCTAGCACCTATTGCGACAGTATTAGGTTTAGCATTTAAAGTGGTTGACCCTGATGGTTTACTAGGTGGTAAAGAAAACCTAGGTATTACCTGTGCGCTTATTCCTAAAGATCACCCAGGTGTTCAGCTTGGTAATCGTCATGACCCTATGGGCATCCGTTTTTACAACGGTACGACACGCGGTGAAAAAGTATTTGTACCAATGGACTTCATCATTGGTGGTCAAAAGAACATCGGTCGTGGCTGGCAAATGCTGGTTAGCTGTTTAGGTGCTGGCCGTGGTATCTCGTTACCGGCACTAGGTGTTAGTTCATCACAAGTGGCATTTAAAGGTGCTTCTGAGTACGCAGCAGTGCGTGAGCAGTTTGGTCTGGCGATTGGTCAATTCGAAGGTATTCAAGAGAAGCTTGCTGATATTGCAGGTAAAACTTACCTTCAAGAAGCAATGCGAGTATTAACAACAGAAGGTTTAGGCATGGGCTTAAAACCATCTGTAGTCACTGCGATTGCTAAATACCACATGACAGAAATTGGCCGTAACGTGCTTGATTCAGCAATGGATATTCAAGCAGGTAAAGCGATTCAAAATGGGCCGCAAAATACATTAGCAAGTGGTTATGTTGCTCAACCTATCGCAATCACGGTTGAAGGTGCAAACATCCTTACTCGTAACCTAATGATTTTTGGTCAAGGTGTAATGCGTTGTCACCCTTACCTGCAATCTATGGTTGAGTCTATCCATAGCGAAGACAAAAATGCAGACAAAGAATTCAACAGTATCTTACGTAAAACAGTGGGCTACAGCGTAGCTAACAGCTTACGTGCTTTCCGTTTAGGTGTATTACCGTTTACTGCGGGTGCTAAATCGTCACTACCAGAAGTACGTGAATACGAAAAAGCAGCACACAAACTATCTGCAAAACTTGCAGTTTACGCTGACTTCTCGTTATTGGTACTGGGCGGCAAACTTAAGCAAGCAGAAATGTTATCTGCACGTTTAGGTGACGTAATGAGCTTCTTGTATGCCGCGATGGCATCGATTAAATACTACGAGCAAAAAGTAGCAAGCAGTGAACGTGAGCAAGCTGCGCCTTACTTCCACTATGCGACTCGCTTTGCACTACAAAGCGCTGAAGAAGCATTGCATAAGTTCCTAGATAACTTCCCTGCAAGTGGTACTCGTAAGTTTATGCGTTTCATTACTATGAACTACTCAAAGAAAATGCCTAAGATCAGCGATGATTTAATCCGTGAACTTGCGACTCAAGCGCAAATGGATACGGCATTTAAAGCGCAAATCACTCACTTGGTTAATCCAATTGAAGGTGATGGTCATTACATCAATGAGCAAGCGTACAAAGCGAAAATGGCGTGTCTTGATTTACTTGCAAAAGTTAAAAAAGCACTGCGTGCTAAAACTATCAAGCCGGGCGTTCGTTTTGCAGAAACACTTGATAATGCACTTGTTGCAAGTGTTATCAACGAAGAAGAATATGCAAAACTGATTGACTACAACAAGAAACGTGAGAAAGCGATTCGTGTTGATGAGTTCGATTTTGATATGAACTTACTGGATGACAATGCAAAGCCAGTTAACCCACTTAAAAGTGTGGTAAACGAGTAATTCAACAATGCAAGTCCTTAGCAGTATGAGGACTTTATCTTCGAAAACCCGTGCTTAGCACGGGTTTTTTATTGCCTACGGGCCGTTGTGCCAATAGCTAATTTCACCTACCATTGCCATTCGTTTTTTAAATCATAGAGCGTTATGGATCTTAGGCAATTTGTTACTTCTCACTTATCAAACATTACAAATTTACAGCAAGCCGCGTCAGTTTGGAGCGGGTGCGGTGAGATTATTCGTTGCCAAGTGAACGGTGCAGCGACTGTAATTAAAGCGATTGAAGTGCCTAGCCAGATTAATCATAGCCGTATAACGCAAAGTGATTTTGCTCTTGCCAGAAAGCGCCAATCGTACTTAGTCGAATTTAACTGGTATCGGCATTACGCTGAGCAATTACCCCATGAAGCTGCAACAATCCACTGTATTGATGCAATACAAGAGGGCACTAAGCAAGCGTTATTATTTAGTGATTTCGTAGCACATGGTTACCAGCAAGCACATGCTACACACAGCCACATTCAAGCAATTATAAACTGGCTTGCACATTTTCATGCTTTTCATTTAGCAAGCTCATCAGAGGGACTTTGGCCTCGAGGTAGTTATTGGCATTTAGCAACACGGCCAGATGAGTTACAGCGTATGAGCGATTTAAGCTTAAAAGCGCAGGCGCAACCTATTGATACTGCGCTGAGTGAGTCACCTTACCAAACGATAATTCATGGTGATGCTAAGCTTGCCAACTTTGCTATTGCGCCACAAAACCAACATGTTCTTGGCTATGATTTTCAATATATTGGCAAGGGTGTTGGGGTGATTGATGTGATGTATTTTTTAGGCAGTTGTTTAGATGATACAGCATTAAAATCAGTTGCAGATGATTATTTAAATCGTTATTTTGACACTCTTACCATAGCACTAAAACGCTATCAACCGAGTATAAATCCTGTGCATGTTGTTAGTAGTTGGCGAGCGCTATGGTGTTACGCATGGAGTGATTTTTATCGCTTTTTAGCAGGTTGGAGCCCAACTCATGCAAAAATAAATGGCTACATGCAGCAGCAATTTGCAACGTACTTAACAAATACAAAGGAATAACAATGAATAAGCCAATGCGATTTGCCATTATTGGCTGTGGTGCTGTAACCGAAGTGAAAAGCGGCCCTGCTTATCAGCAAGCAGAAGGTATTGCGCTTATTGGGGTGACACGCCGCGACCTAGAAAAAGCCCATGATTATGCTAAACGCCATAATGTAGCAAAGGTGTACACATCGCCAAGTGAACTAATAAACGATAACAGTGTTGATGCAGTGTATATTGCCACGCCGCCAGATAGCCATAAAGCGTTTGCTCTTGAGGTGGCAGCGGCAGGTAAACCTTGTTGTATAGAAAAGCCACTTGCGCCAAGTTATCAAGATAGCCTTGACATTGTCGCAGCGTTTAAAGAAGCTAAACAGCCGCTGTTTGTGGCTTATTATCGTCGTTCGTTACCGCGCTTTAATCAAGTTAAACAGTTACTTGAACAAGGTGCCATTGGTAAGCCGCGTCATGTAAGTTGGCATTTAAGTAAATCGCCGAATCCCCTAGACTTATCGGGAGAGTATAATTGGCGTACCGATCAAACAGTAGCACGAGGCGGTTACTTTGACGATTTAGCCAGCCATGGCCTTGATTTACTTGCCTACCTTTTAGGTGATTTTAATAAGGTGCATGGTTTATGTACTAATCAACAAGGCTTATATTCTGCATTCGATGCCATAACCGCGCACTGGCAGCATGAATCCGGCGTCACTGGCACCGGAAGCTGGAACTTTGCCTCAGCAAATCGTTTTGATGATGTAATGATTTATGGCAGTGAAGGCGAGCTTAGCTTTAGTGTATTTGATGAAAAGCCCATTGTGCTTAACAACGTAAAGGGAACAAAACAGTTTGTAATTGATAACCCAGCACACATTCAACAATATCATGTTGAAAACATGGCGAATTATTTTCATGCCCAGCAACCACACCCATCAACTGGTGAAACCGCACTACATACAAGCTGGGTTATGGAGCAGATTTTATCGGCTTAGTGCTCAAACGCTGCATTGAAGGCATTTACAATTTGTGTGTTTTCACCTTCGTGAAATAGCGCCATTAAACGCTGACTAATTAATGTGCGTACCTTTTCTGTTTTAAGTGCTTTGTCGAACAGTGCAACGGCCTGTTTGCCGACCTCTGTCGGTGAACAGGCAATATAACCAAACAACGCGGCTTTTTCTGGCTTAAGGCTGATATAGCGAATGTGACTTAGACCCGGTGCTCGCTTATAGCGATTGTTAAATACAGTTTGGTATTCTAAAACTGCATCAATTTTATTTTGAAATAGCATCTGACCAAGCCGAGGTGCATTGGTTGCCCCTTCTAACATAAAAAAGTGCTCATCATCTAAGCGTATAAAGTTATCAATTTCCTCTGAATATGAGCGGTCCTTGATGATGCCTATTGTTAAATTGAAGTCATTAATAGCTTGTAGCAGGGTAATGGAATCAGGGATCTTTGGCTTGTTGAATACCACCAATTTGTTAGCAGGAAAAGCCATCAGAGGGTATTGACTAAATACGGCTTGGGCCTCACGGTCAGGGGTTTTTAATTTATTGTATAAGCAAACATTATTCATTTTGCTCAACTGCTGCCATTCTCTTAACCGACTTGCCGGTATAAAGTGCAGGCTGATTTCATCACCTAACTCAGCGGCAGCAGCAAGTAAAAACGTAGTGGCTTCATTTTCTGGATTGCCGCCATCTTGAGGGATAAAGTCAGCCATCATTTGAATATTGAGTGTTTCACTGTGGGTTGGTAAGGAAATGCAACAAAATAGTATTAAGGTAAATGTGAGTGTTTTCATTACAGCTTAACCCAAAAAATAATTAAATCTTAAATATTGACCGTACGTGTTGTTGCAAAAAAATTAAAATTTGCACACAGCTGTTTAATTTTAGACCAGTTGTTCGAATTAATGCAGTAAGTATGCAATTTTTGCAGTCGAGTAGACTATTTTGCGCTAAAATAGGCGTAATTTATTTCATTTAGGTTCTACTTATGTCTATCCATGTTATTACTCATCCGTTAGTTCAACACAAACTTGGCCTTATGCGCGCACAAGGTATTAGCACAAAAAGTTTCCGTGAGCTAGCGTCTGAAGTAGGTACTTTGCTTACATACGAAGCAACAAAAAACCTACCATTAGAAAGCGTGCAGATCACTGGATGGGATGGTTCAAACCTCAATGTAGAGCACATTAAAGGTAAAAAAATTACTGTTGTGCCGATTCTACGTGCCGGCCTTGGTATGATGGATGGCGTTATGCAATTATTACCTGCTGCAAAAGTTAGTGTTGTAGGTTTGCAGCGTAACGAAGAAACATTGGAGCCTGTGCCATACTTTGAAAAACTGGTTGGTAAAATTGATGAGCGTTTAAGCCTTGTTATTGACCCAATGCTGGCAACGGGTGGTTCAATGATCGCCACAATCGATATGCTGAAAAAAGCAGGTTGTAAAGATATTAAAGTGATTGTACTAGTGGCAGCACCTGAAGGTGTAGAAAAAACCCTTGAGGCGCACCCAGATGTTGAAATCTTCACGGCATCACTAGATAGTCACTTAAACGAAAAAGGCTATATCATCCCAGGCTTAGGAGATGCCGGTGACAAGATCTTTGGTACAGTGTAAGGCGTGCACGTGGAAAATCATCAAACATTTTCGTTAAAAACAATTCTAACCGGCGCGCAAATGCTGTTTGTTGCATTTGGCGCACTGGTACTTGTGCCGTTACTGACAGGCCTTGATCCCAATGTGGCTTTATTTACCGCAGGCCTAGGAACCTTGCTGTTTCATGTGGTTACCAAAGGCCAAGTTCCTATCTTTTTAGCATCGTCTTTTGCTTTTATTGCACCTATTATCGCCTCAGTACAAATGTGGGGTATTCCTGCAACTATGGGCGGTTTAATGGTGGCAGGCTTTTGCTATTTCGCACTTAGCTTGATTGTAAAATTTAAAGGCGTGAATGCACTGCATAAAGTGTTACCTCCTGTGGTTGTTGGCCCAGTTATTATGGTGATTGGTTTAGCCTTAGCGCCCGTTGCTGTGAATATGGCAATGGGTAAAGCAGGGGATGGCAGCGCGCAACTAGTTCCTTATGAACAAGCTATTTGGGTGTCTGGTTTATCATTATTGGTTACGTTGATTTTTGCGGTATGGGGTAAAGGTGTATTTAAACTTATTCCTATTCTTGCTGGTGTTATCGCAGGTTATCTTGCTTCGTTATTTATAGGTATTGTGGAATTTAATGCGGTTACTGAAGCTCGCTGGTTTGCTGTACCTGCATTTACTTACCCTGAGTTTAAGTGGCAAGCTATTTTATTTATGGTGCCTGTGGCCATTGCGCCAGCTATAGAACATATTGGCGACATGATGGCAATTAGCCAAGTCACGGGTAAAGACTATTTAAAGAAACCGGGCTTACATCGCACTCTATTGGGTGATGGTTTAGCAACCTCTGCGGCATCGGTTTTTGGTGGTCCACCTAATACAACCTACTCTGAAGTAACGGGGGCGGTCATGCTTACGCGTAACTTCAACCCTCGAGTGATGCTTTGGACTGCTATTATCGCGATTGTGCTCGCATTTGTGGCAAAAATGGGGGCGGGTTTACAAACTATTCCGGTTCCTGTGATGGGCGGCATCATGATTTTACTATTTGGCTCAATTGCCGTTGTAGGTTTAAATACTTTAGTAAAATCAGGTGAAGACCTTACCGCGCCTCGAAACTTGACTATCATCGCACTGATTTTAGTGTTTGGTATTGGTGGCATGCACCTTGGCGGTGACGAGTTTAGTTTGCAAGGTGTGAGCTTATGCGCAATTTTAGGGATTATCTTAAATGCTGTCCTCCCCAAAGCAGTGCAACAAGTTGATTAGAACTTAAAAACTGCTTAAATATTGCACCAAAAAAGCGCGTTAAATACGCGCTTTTTTTGTAACTATATAAAAAATAACGAGTTATAAAACTGGTCTACTAACTGCATTTATCTCTATGTCATACTGGTAGGAGCGATTATGCAAGAGGCAAATGTTGTGGATATTACCCCGTTTTTAGCGAAGCATCAGTTACCACTCAAGTATCAATACTTAAGTGAGCAGTTTTTTATACCCCTCGCGCAAGATATCTTGAGCGCAAAAATGACCGGCCAATCTATGCTGGTGGCTATCAACGGCTGCCAAGGCTCAGGAAAAACAACCCTCGCTGATTTTTTAGTGACTTGGGTTAATAGCAATACTGAATTTAACAGTGTGTCATTATCAATCGATGACTTTTATTTAAGTCGTGATGCACGCACTGAGCTTGCTAAAGATGTTCATCCCTTGTTTGCCAGTCGTGGTGTACCAGGCACGCATGATACGCAATTAATGGAGCAAACCTTATCGGCCTTGTTGGCAGGTAAAGTGGATGTGCCATTACCTCAATTTGATAAGCTAACCGATGATCCAGTGCCACAAGCCCTGTGGCCGAGCAACCAAAAGCCCGTAGATATCGTGTTTTTTGAAGGTTGGTGTGTAGCCAGTACACCTCAGCAACCTTATCAACTGCAAACTCCAGTTAATGAATTAGAACAACTAGAAGATGCCGACGGCATTTGGCGTCGCTGCGTAAATAGCTGCTTAGCAAATGAATATCAAAATGTATTCGCAATGGCCGATTACACCATTATGTTAAAAGCGCCATCATTTGAAGATGTGTATGCTTGGCGCTTAGAGCAAGAGCAAAAGTTAATTGCCAAAAAAGGCCAAGGGCAGGGCACGTTTGACGAAGTGAGTTTAAAGCGTTTTATCTCTCATTTTGAACGTATTACGCGTGAAAACTTAGCCACTCTTGCGCACAGTGTTGATGCTTTATTGTTGCTTGATACTGAGCGTGATATTACCAAAATGGAACTACTCGCTGACCAAATTGCTCAACCACTTATTTTTACTGATTTAGACGGCACATTGCTTGATCACGATAGTTACGAATGTGAGGTGATCAAACCATTTTTGGCTAAGTTGAATGATACCGGTGTCAATGTCATTTTTAATACCAGCAAAACATTTGCAGAAGTCACTGATATTCAAAAAGCTTTAAATCATCACCAACCCTTTATTGTGGAAAATGGCGCGGCCGTTTATATCCCGAAAGATTATTTTAAAGTAAAGCCGATTGGCTGTGATGAATATCAAGGTTATTGGCGTTTTGCGATGACACAAAGCACCGATAAATTGCATGAAGATCTTAAACAATATGCCAGTCAATTTAGCCATTGTGTGCGCTTATTTAGTCAATTTAGTGCACAAGAAATAGCCAAACTAACAGGGCTACCCGTTGATAAAAGCGAACTGGCTTTAAAGCGTCAATATTCAGACCCAATTTGCTTTTCTGGCAGTGATGAAGAGAAACAAGGTTTGATAGAGGCAATGAGTCAAGCAGGATACGAAGTGCTTGTTGGTGGTCGCTTCATTCACCTAACTAAAGGTAACAACAAAGGCCTTGCACAAAAATGGTTGTTAAATCAGTTCAAAAAAGCTTATCGCAATCCATTCACTGTAATAGCGCTCGGCGACAGTCAAAACGATGTCGCCATGCTAAAAGCGGCCGACACCGCCATTTTAATTAATAACCCTGGCAGCCAAGTACAATCGCAAATATTACAAAAAGCTTGGCAGCTAAGCGAAAAACCAGCCCCAGCAGGTTGGGTTCAAGAAGTTTCTGCGTTAACTATCATCAAAGCGCGTTTTGCAGCAAAACAGGAGCAATCTCATGGCTGATTTCTATCAAAATGGCATTATCACGACCTTACACAATATTGCTGACCGTCCAGTCGAAGAACTAGAAAAAGAGTTATTGGATTTTTCAAAACAGCGTCCTATGGGTTTGATTTTACCCTCACTTTACAGTGAGTTAGAAGGACCCGCTTTGCAAAATATTATAGCTGAGCTCAAACATGTGCCTTACTTATCACAAATTACCATTGGCCTAGATCGCGCTGACGAAAGCCAATATCGCCATGCGTTACAGTTTTTTGCTGAGCTTGATCAGCATCATAAGGTACTTTGGAATGATGGCCCGCGTTTACAAGCGCTTGATAAAGAACTACAAAAACTTGGCGTTGCGCCACGAGAGCTAGGTAAAGGTCGCAATGTTTGGTATTGCATGGGTTATAAGTTGGCAACCTCAAAAGTAGAGTCAATTGCGCTACATGACTGCGATATTTTGACTTACGACAGAGCACTTTTAGCACGCTTAATTTATCCTGTTGCTCACCCCCGTTTTAACTATGAATTTTGTAAAGGCTTTTACCCGCGCACCGCTGAGGGCAAAATTAATGGCCGTGTGTCACGTTTGCTGGTAACACCGCTATTACGCTCATTTAAAACAATTTTAGGTAGCAACGATTATTTAGAATACATGGACTCGTTTCGTTATCCGCTAGCGGGTGAGTTCTCATTCCGTCGCGATGTACTTAATGATATTCGTATTCCAAGTGACTGGGGTCTCGAAATTGGCGTGTTATCAGAGATGTATCGTAACTATTCGCATAACCGGTTATGTCAGGTCGATATTGCTGATAACTATGATCATAAACACCAAGACCTATCGCTTGAAAACCAAGCAGCGGGCTTGTCGAAAATGTCGATTGATATTACTAAAGCTTTATTCAGAAAGCTGGCTACCCAAGGGGTGACCTTTACCAGCGAAACAATTCGTTCATTAAAAGCAACTTACTACCGTATCGCACTCGATTTTATCGAAACTTATCACAACGATGCGCTGATGAATGGTTTAACACTTGATATTCACCATGAAGAAAAAGCCGTTGAAATGTTTGCGCAAAACATTATGAATGCGGGTCAGCACTTCTTAGAAAACCCAATGGAGGCACCATTTGTGCCGAGTTGGAACCGAGTCGCTTCGGCAATGCCAGATGTATTTGCTCGCTTAGAAGAAGCCGTAGAGCTTGATAACAAAGAATTTATTTAACGGAGAAGACACGTGACTTTAGAGCTACTCCAACAAAGGGTTATACAGCATTTAACCTGTATCTACGCCGAGGTTGAGTTATCAACCTCGCTTGAACAACTTGCAGACAGGCTTATCAATACCATGTTAGGTGATGATCCTGTACGTGACCCAACGCCGCATAAAAACCGTTGGGATGAGCAAGACATGATTTTAATTGCTTATGGTGATTCAATCATTCGCCATGCGAATACGGATGATGCCGTGGCAAAGCCTGAAGAGCCACCTTTGCATACTTTACATCGGTTTGTAAAAAGCCAATGCTTGCCTGAGCTTAATGCACTGCACATTTTGCCATTTTACCCATATAGCTCAGATGAAGGCTTTGCGGTAATGAATTATGTGCAAGTGAATGAAGCGTTAGGCAGTTGGCAGCATATTCGTGATATTTCAGCAGATGTTAGATTGATGGCTGATTTGGTGATCAATCATTGTTCAAGCCGAAGTGTCTGGTTTGAAAACTTTATTCAAGGCAAAGAGCCGGGTAAAGGGTATTTTAAAACGGCAAGCCCGAGTGACGACCTGGTGCAGGTTGTTCGTCCGCGTACATCGCCTCTTTTACAAGCGGTCGAAACAAAAGATGGTTTGCAACATGTGTGGTGTACGTTTAGTCATGACCAAGTCGATTTTGATTTTGCCAACCCAGATGTACTTAACGAGTTTGTGGGTATTATTCGTCATTATTTAGATAATGGTGTGCGTATATTCCGCCTTGATGCGGTGGCTTTTTTATGGAAAAAGCTCAATACCCGTTGCATTAATTTACCTGAAACTCACGAAGTGATCAGGCTACTTCGCACCCTTATTGAGCACTTTGAGCCTAATGTGATTATTATCACTGAAACCAATATTCCAAATCGCGAAAACCTATCGTACTTTGGTAATGCCAACGAAGCGCATTGTATTTACAACTTCTCATTGCCACCGTTGTTGTTACACACTTTACTCAGTGGCGACAGCACGGCATTAAAGCATTGGATGATGAGTATGCCACCTCCTCAAGAAGGGACCGCATACTTTAACTTTATAGCTTCACATGATGGTATTGGTTTAAGGCCTGTCGAAGGGTTATTGGAGCAAAGTGAAATTGCCGAAATGGTCAGTACGACTGCAAAGTATGGCGGTAAAGTCTCACTTCGTACCGCACCAGATGGAACTAACACCCCTTATGAGTTAAACATTGCTTTATTTGATGCATTGCAAGGTACTCATAAAGGCCCTGATAAGTGGGGAGTTGCTCGCTTTTTATGTGCACATGCCATTATGTTTGCGCTTGAAGGCATTCCTGGTTTGTATATTCATAGCTTACTCGGTACTACCAACGATTATGAGCGCTTTGAAAATAGTCAACATAATCGGGCTATTAACCGTCACCGTTGGCAAGAATCAGATTTACTAGCAAAACTGAGTAATGAAAATGCCCATCACCGTACTGTGTTTAAAGCGATGAAAAACTTGATGGCTATTCGTAAGGCGCAAAGCGCATTTCACCCTAATGCGACGCAATATACGTTACATTTAAGTGAGGGGTTGTTTGGTTTTTGGCGACAAAGTATTAACCGTTCACAAAGCATGTTTTGTGTTTATAACATTAGTGATGAGACGCAAACTCTTACTCTTGCAGACTTAAATTTGATTGGTACCGAGCAGTGGCGAGATTTAATAAGCGGGGAGCAAATTACTGAGCAAACACAAACATTGTCGCTGACTCCATATCAAGCAGTTTGGCTCAGCAATTAATAATCCTATCATCAAGATAATACAAGTCTTATCGTTAACAAGTAAGCCTATCAGGTAGGTTTGCTTGTTAACAAGTAACTTACAGTTATCGTAAATTGCTCCCTTATTGCACACCAGATTATCATTCCAGCTTAATTTTCAATGAAATAGTCTTAGAAATTAAATCTTATTTAATCTAATTTACCGTTTTTAGTAAAAAGTAAAGTTAACAATATTTACAATGTAAAAGATAACTATTATCATTTGGTTTTATTTTCAGGTGCACTTTACAATGAACAAAGCAGTACTTTCTCTCGCGGTGTCATTGGCTTTGACTCCACTTTATAGTGTTGCGAATGATGACATGCAAGCCCAACTCGAAAAACTTCAACAACAACTCCTTGAACAACAAAAAGCGATTGATTACTTAAAAAGTCAATTAGATGCGAAAAACACCCAGCAAATTGCAGTGCAGCAAAAAGCCCCAGTTGTTACTGAGCAAGCAGCCCCAATTGCTTCAGTCGCAAGCAAAAAAGACTCAAAACTTACTTTTAAAAGCTATGGTACTTTGCTTTACAAAAGTGACGAAGTGTTTGCCAACGTTCAAGATACTTCACCAGAGCGCCGCGCCACTACAGACTTAGAGCGAGTTGTCACTGAGTTTGAATATGAAATTGATGATAAGTGGAAAGTCGAATTTGAACTTGAGTATGAGCATGGCGGTACAGGTACCACGCTTGAATACGATGGCTTTGAAGAATTTGGCGAATTTGAATCAGAAGTCGAAGCGGGTGGTGAAGTTATTGTCGAAAAGCTGCAACTAGAATATGAATATAACCCTAACTTTACTGTCAAGTTTGGTCATATATATGTTCCGGTAGGCTTAGGCACAGACTTAAACAAGCCTGATCAATACTTTACCACGACTCGCCACTGGGGTGAGGCAACCATGATCCCGCAAGTTTGGCACGAAACTGGAGTTAACTTAATTTCTCGTTGGTCTGACTTTACACTGCAAACATTGGTGACGACAGGTCTTAACTCTGAATACTTCCGTTCGACTAATTGGGTCGAGGGTGGTGCACAGCAACGCTTTGAAGAAAATACCGCAGATGATTTAGCGCTCACATTACGCCTTGATTATGGCAATGTTAAAGATGGTAAAGGTTTTGGTGTTAGTTACTATACGGCAAACACATCAGATAACCGTCGCAATCAGGGCAAGCTCGATGAGGATGGAAACGTATCTATCCTCGGGTTACATGGTGCATGGACGTTAGATGATCTTGTGTTCCGTGGTCAGTACTTATATGGCGAGTTAGAAGACTCAGTTGCTATCACTGCTGCGAATAAAACAACACCGGGTCTGCGTCCGGGAAGCTTTGCACAGCTTGGTAGCAAAGCAGAATCTGCATTTGTAGAAGCCGCTTATAATATGCAGGGGCTGTTTGATTTATCTTCGCCGCTGTATGTATTTACCTCGTTTGATTATGCCAACCCAATGCTTGAAGTGGCCAGTGGTGCGGCTATCCATCGTTACGACATTCGTGAGCTTAACTTTGGTTTAAATTACCTTCCAAACAAAAACTTAATTCTAAAACTTCAGGGCGGTCAACGTTATTACGCACAAGACGATATCGATGACACGACTCACTTTAGCGCCTCTCTTGGCTATAAATTTTCTACAGAACTATAAAGGAATCTTGGGATGAAAACTGTATTAAACAGCATTACAGCTGTAATGTTAGCGTCAACACTTGTTGCATGTGGTTCGTCTTCTTCGGACGATTCTTCAGATACAAGCACACCTGTTACTGAAGTAACAGGCTTTAGCTATGACGCAACAGATTTAATTGAAAACGTAACTGAGCAAGTAATTGTAGATGGTTATGAAATGCTAAACAGCAAGGCGGCTGTTTTACATAATGCGACACTGACATTATTAGAAAACAAAAACGAAGCCGCGCTGCTTGCTGCTCAACAAGCATGGAAAGATGCACGTGTATTCTGGGAGCAAGGTGAGTCGCATATCTTTGGTCCTGTTGATAGCTTATCAATTGATCCACACCTTGATACTTGGCCACTTAATACAGCTGATTTAGAAGCACTACTTGCAAGTAACACAACGTTCTCGGCTGATAATGTAAAGAACTTTGACGATGGTGTACAAGGTTTCCACACTATGGAGTTCTTATTATTCGGTAATGGCGTTGAAGATAACGATAAGTCAATTGACGAAATGACTGTGCGTGAAATGGAATACTTAATTGCATGTGCTGAAGTATTTAATATTCATACACAAAGCCTTGTTGATGCATGGAGTATATCAGCAAATGCGGATGATGAACCTGCTTATAAAGATTATTTATTAACGCCGGGTAATGATAAATACTCATCTGAGTTAGGTGTTATTGAAGAGTTAGTCAATGGTGTTATCGGTATTGTTGATGAGGTAGGTAACGGTAAAATTGCAGAACCATTTGGTACTAGCAAAGACACAGCTGACACATCATTGGTTGAATCACAATATAGCTGGAACTCATTAACCGACTTTAGCAACAACATTGTAGGTGTACAAAATGTATTTTTAGGCACATTCAGCGATGAAAACGACAGCCCAGGCCTAAAAGCATTCATTACTGCCGGTGACGCTGAGCTAGCTGCGAAAGTTGAAACTCAAATTACAGCAGCGATTGCAGCGATTGATGCCATTGCAGGTGCAGATGATATGCCATTTAGACAAGCGATTAAGGATGATGCTGGTCGCGTTCGAATTCAAACTGCGATTGATGCGTTAGGTGAATTACAAGCGACCCTTGAAGAAGAAGTTGTGCCACTTATCAAAGAGTGGAATTTATAATCGCTGGGGAAGCATTTGCTTCCCCACTTTGCAAGATACCGTCATGAATGTAAAAGCAATTAAACCAATTCTATTTGCTTTCACAGCCTTATCTTTAGTGGCATGTGGAAGTAAAACCAGCGATAAAAGCGCGACCGAAACGACAACACCACCACCGACAAGTAGCGAAACGGATCCAAATTATATTGATGTCGTTGCGTTGGCAGGTGATGCGACAGCCCTCGATACCAATAATTCAGGCCATGGTTTCTCTACACCTATGCCTAATTTAAGTGATTCAGAACGCGATATTCACTTAACTGGCGATGCTAATTTTGAAACATCCTTTACGACAGCCCCGAATGATGCACACCCGGAACTCGATGGTTTAGGGCCTGTTTTTAATAACAATAACTGTAATGCGTGTCACCAACGAGATGGTCGCCCAAGTACTATTGTTCCAACCGCTGAACAGCTAACTGTGAAGTTAGAGAATGATGCTGGGATCTTTTTACGCGTTAGCTTAGCCGATGACGTGTGTGAAATGCCAAGTAGTATCAATGATTTTTGTCAGGTTACAGGCGTTGAAGGGTTTGGGGATCAACTCTTTCACAGGGGGATTTTACAAGCCCGTGAAGACTGGCAAACGCATAATTTTGGTGGCCAAGCTGATGTATATCTAAGCTATGATTACACGGAGTTTAGCTACCCAGATGGCAGTACTGTCACGTTGAAAAAGCCGGTATTTACTATCGACAATGCATGGGACTCACCTGAAAACTTCAGTTTAAGTGCCCTTGCCAATGAAGATGTACGTTTTAGTGCCCGTAATGGTATGCCTGTCTTTGGTCTTGGATTGCTTGAAGCGATTGAAGAGCAAGATATTCTAGCGCTTGAAGATGTCGATGATGCCGACAACGATGGAATTTCTGGTAAAGCAAACTGGGTATTTGATGCTGTTAAGGCTCAAGCGGGTGATGAAAACCCTGTATCACTTGGACGATTTGGTTGGAAAGCCAGTACACCGTCAGTCAGACAGCAATCACTGGGTGCATTGCGTGGTGACATGGGGGTAACGAACTCATTGTTCCCTGAAGAAAGCATTGCCAATACATTAATGCACGAAAGTTATTTATCTCGTACTAACTATCAAGATACTGGTTCTGATGAGCAAGGATTGCCAGAAGCCAGTGATGAGTTTGCTGATACGGTCGTGTTTTACGCAGAAACACTTGCTGTGCCAGCACGTCGTAATGTAGCAGACGAAGGTGTTAAAGCCGGTGCACGTTTATTCGATGATTTAAACTGTACTGGTTGCCATACGCCTCGTTTTGTAACCGCAAATGGTGCCGCTTTATTACTGGGCGGTGTTGCAGCGCCTGCGGCAGTAAAAGGGCAAGAAATTTGGCCATTTACCGACATGTTGTTGCATGACATGGGTGAAGAGCTCGCAGACAACCGCCGTGATTTTATGGCAACAGGCCGTGAGTGGAAAACGCGTCCGCTTTGGGGGATTGGTTTAACGAAAACAGTTAACCCTGCCGCTGGTTTCTTACATGATGGGCGTGCAGCAACACTTGAAGAAGCGATTTTATGGCATGGTGGTGAAGCTGAAAAAAGTAAGCGTGAATTTACAGAGCTTAGCAGTGAAAAAAGAGCACAGTTAATCAGCTTTTTACAATCACTATAGCTGTAAACCCCTTTAAAAGCGCACTGTCAACGCCCTTTACAGTGCGCTTTTTGTTGACTCTAAGAGAAGAGATTCAACACTAAAGGGAAGAGGGTTTATATGTGCTTTACTGAAAACGCGAAAGTTAATTGCCACGTTATTACTGTGAATTTGTTCAACGAGCTTTAGCGTTTGTTCGTTATGTTGGCTGAAAATAGCCACTTCTTGATGCATTGCTCCAGTTGAGTAATTATTGAGTAGATCATGAACATTTACTATAGCTAAAGCTCCGAGCGTAACATGACCACCGATTGTGACATCTATTTTTTTGGCCACCGCCCTAAGCGGCCAATTAATTGCTCCAACCACTACGTTTTTGCGTTTGTTTAACTCATCAAGCGCAGCAATTG
This sequence comes from Pseudoalteromonas thalassia, assembly GCF_049257215.1. Taxonomy (NCBI): domain Bacteria; kingdom Pseudomonadati; phylum Pseudomonadota; class Gammaproteobacteria; order Alteromonadales; family Pseudoalteromonadaceae; genus Pseudoalteromonas; species Pseudoalteromonas thalassia. The sequence goes on along the minus strand of NZ_JBMMUE010000003.1, from coordinate 114,942 downwards.
CCCCTAACGCCATCGCATCATTTGCCGCCCAAACAATATTAATAGTTGGTTGATGCCTAAAAAAACCAAGGCTTTGACGGTAGGCTTGTTTGGTTGACCAATTGGCAACTGTATTAGCAGTAATGTTTGCACTAGTATTAGCTGCCACACTTTGCTTTAAACCTTGCTCCCGATCAAGGGCTGCATGGGTGGTGTAGTCTCCATTAATTGCGAAAATGTTGGCAGCTTGCTGGCTCTTTTCAATTAGTTTTTTGGCTAATAATTGACCTGCTTGTTTGTTATCGGGTACTACGCTACCAGCGACATTAATACCATGATCACTCATAAGTTTTAGCTCTTGCTTAGATGGGCGGTTGAGTAAAAAATAGATGGGTGTAGGTACAGGAGACAAGCTTAAAAGCTGTTGCGTAAGCACACTTTTCTCATCAACTAAAATGAGCATATCTGGCTTAGCTTTGATTGCTTTAGCCACTAAAGATTTCATTTCAATATGATTTCGATTGGCATAATGAATAGTTAAATCGAGATCAAAGTCTTTTGCAGCGTTTTGCATCAACTGCGACACTTCAAACCAAAACGGGCCTGTTACATTGGTATCTGCATGACCTGGATTAATAAAAATAATACTTTGCTTGGCAAAAACACCAGGCAGGTAAAATAGACAGATAGTGATAAATACTGTTTTAAGCATGGCTTTATTAGGTTAAAAGACCGGTAGGGTAGAGTATAGCGCGAATTGGTAGATTTTAAGTAAATGATTGGAATAGGATATTTTTTTAATATCTGATAGAAAAAGGGCTGCACAAATGTGCAGCCCTAAGAGAATCAAAGTTTTTAACGATTAGAAATCGTAAGATAGTCTTAAGTAGCCGAAACGACCGATGTTATCGTAACTTGCACTACCAGAACCTGTACCTCGAGTACCGAATGGAAGCTCTCGGTTAAAGATGTTATCAACACCTACTTTAACGCCAAAGCCGCTTTCGAAGTTATAACCAACTGTTGCGTCAGAAATAACATAGCTACCAAACTTCATTAAGCTATTTGGATTCGGGTTATCTTCTAACTCTTGGTCTGTGTAAAGGCTTACTTCATCTAGGTAACGTGTATCAAACGTTGCAAAGAAACCATCACGCTTATAAGAGATAGTTAAGTTAGCTTGCCATTTCGCTTCACCAGTTGTACCAGCATACTCGATGTAATCTTCAGGTTGATCTTGGAACGGGAAGTCTTTACGTTCAATTAGGTATGTACCAATTAAACGTGTAGAGAAGTTGCCTTCTAGTGCGTCAAAATCATAACCTAACTCAAAGTCAACACCCGATGCTTCTTGACCAGAAACGTTTAATACTGAGTTTTGAATCAGTGTAATTTCATGTGATGTGCTATCACGTGTAATTAGATTACAATATTGGTTATTGATACCGCCTTCAGCGTCAACACAGCGGTCAAGAATTTCTTGAGAGGCAATTGTTGAGATTGCGTCTTCTAATTCAATTTTCCAATAGTCGATTGTAATAACAGAGTTTTCTAGGAATGACGGTTGGTAAACTAAACCAATAGTTGTACTAGTTGACTCTTCACCTTTAACGTATCTGTTACCACTTACTAAACCTTCTAGGGTTTGTGAGTCGTAATCTGATTCAAAGCCTGCAGGAACACCTAAAGCAGCACAGTTTGCACGACGAACCTCTGAATTTTGTAAATCATCTAGGTTATCAGCTAAACAAGGGTCATCAACGTTGTAGAATGTTTGGCTCGGTGCACCGAAGATCTCACCAATGTTAGGTGCGCGAAGTGCTTCAGATTGTGTTGCACGAACACGTAGTTGATCGTTTACTGTCCAATCTAAACCAACTTTCCAGCTTGTTGCATCGCCAATTGTGCTGTAGTCAGCGTAACGTACTGCTGTATCAAGTACTAGGTCTTGAACAAGTGGTAAGTCAGCTAGTAATGGGATAGATGCTTCGAAGTAAATCTCGTTTACATCAAAATCACCTTTATCTTCACCCAGTGCGTTGAAGAATGTACCTACTGCATTATCTGGCTCTTTAGTTTCACTTTCTTCTTTACGGTATTCTACACCAGCAGCAAAGCCAACATAACCCGCTGGTAATTCATAGATTGCTGAGTTTGCAAGTGATGCAGTTACTACTGTCTGAGTAATCTCAGAAGTACCTGTTGATACCGTATTAATGTAATTAATTGCTTCTTGGCTTGGTGTGCCAAAGCCCATGATGTTTACCGGTACACAACCTTCAGCGCGTGCTTCTTCACTACGACAAACAATATTACCTTCGCCATCATCAATAGCGTCAAGAGCATTGTAGTAGTTTGCCATAATCATGTTAGCGCCATTAATACGCTCTAAGTCTGTTTGGCCATGAACAACTGATGCATCTAATTCCCAATCAGTGAATACTGTGCCTCTCAAACCAGCAACAAAACGGGTTGTTTCACGAGTGTTGTTTTCGATACGACGACCTAAATCTGTCATCATACGGTTAACCATGATTGAGCTAACACCTTCTTGTTCCATTAGATCTTTAACACTCGAGTCAAGATATGGGTTGTCAATCTTGATGCTGTTATTTGGGTTAAAGAAGAAAAATGCTGGCTGGCCAATGCTTTCGCCTTCGCTGTTTACATATTTTGCTTCGAAATAAGCATTCATGTCTTCAGCAACGTCATAGTTTACTTTGAAGTTTACGTTGTAGCGTTCAAATTCAGGCTGAATTTCATTGAATTGTGCAAGGTTGAATGAATCACAGTCAGCACATGCAAGACCATCTACTCGGTCACCTATATAAATGTCACGAAGGCTGCCATCTGGGTTGAATGAGTTAACATAGCCATTGCTTGATGCAAAAACACCTGCATTATTAATCGCATAATAGCCAGCGTTGGGTGTGTAAATTCTATCAGGGAAATTTGGATCGTCTTTGTTTTCTTCGTTTTGAGCTGGGTTACGCAAGCTAAAGAAAGAGCCATCAGTCCATGGGTGATCAAGCGCATTTAATGTATTTTGGCCTGAATATTCAACAGCAAAGGCTACGTTACCACGGTCATTATCGAAATTCGTGCCGTATGAAAACGTTGCTTTTTCGTTTTTGTAGTCACTTAGTTCAGAGGCGCCTTTAGTAACACTAACACTTAAGCCTTCGATGTTCTTTTTAAGAATAAAGTTAACTACACCTGTTACAGCGTCGGCACCGTATACAGCTGATGCACCACCTGTGATGATCTCAACACGCTCTACCCATGTGCTTGGAATTGTATTGGTATCAACAGATTGAGAACCTGCAGAGCTAGAAACATGGCGTTTACCATTAACAAGTACAAGTGTGCGGTCTGTACCCATATTGCGTAAATCAAGAATGTTTAGACCAGCAGTACCGATAAAACGACCTGAGTTTGCTAGTGAATAAGTGTTACCAAGGGCTGGTAATTTATTTAGTGCTTCACCAATATTTACAGCACCTGTGTTAACTAAGTCTTCACCACTGATAACAGTTACTGGAGCAGGGGCAATAGCACCTTCACGTAAAATACGTGAACCAGTTACTTCTATACGGTCGATTGATTTTACTTCTTCTTCAGCAGCTATAGATTGGCTAGAAATGGCAAGCGCCGATGAGCATAGAGCAAGCTTGATGCTATCACCTAAAAGATTATTTTTTATCATTATTTCACCTGTTACTTTATTGTTCTATCCCTGGGTGGGGTGTTAACTATGTTTTCCAAATGTTAACGAGATCACTCTAGCATTGTCCCTATTGTTCCCAAATCAAAAGTTCGTAGCAAAATGTAGCCACTTAAAACTTTTTTATAACAATGGTTTATTGTTGAGTTGGTTTTTTAGATTGATAATGTGGCTATTTATAGTTGGCTTTTATGCAATGAAAATGATTATCAATAGATGTGATTTTTGGTATCGTAATAATGCTTTATAAACTGATGCTAACTTTTTGAATTAGGCTGATGATGTGTTTCGACATATAATGCGGCCAAGTTTTTCCACATGAGTACTTTATGAAATTTATTCTAGTTACCTTATTGGTATTTTTCTCGGCAGTCTGTGTAGCAGAAGAGCTCGATCTTGAAGCAAATATGAAGAACATGGGGCTGGCTTATAAAAACTCGGTTCGTGCAACGAGTATTGAAGTGTTTAATACATCAATTGATGAGTTTATTCACTTGTTAGAAAAAGCACGGACAGCCGATTTTAAACAGCATAAAACAGCATCTCTTGAAGGACTTGATAAAGTAATCAAACAGGCAAATCTGGCTAAAGAACTAGCCAGCAAGCAGGGACTTGATGCAGCGAAAGTACCTCTTAAATCAATAGATGATTTACGAAAAAAATACCATGAACTCCATGAACCGCCAGGTTTTTGGCAGCTGTTATTTGGAAAATAATATTATTTAATTTTCGAAATTAGACTTAAAAAAGGTGCTGAAGCACCTTTTTTAACGCTTTTTCTTTTTACCTTGAACTGCTTTAAAGCGCGGATTGTCTTTATTAATTACATAAACGCGGCCTTTACGCTTGACAATTTGGCAACCCGGACGGGATTTTGCACTTTTAAGAGAGCTTAATACTTTCATTTTAACTCCTAAACGCGATTTACTTGCTCGCTAAGTTTTTAAAACGACGATTAAATGCAGCTACACGACCATCGCTTGCTACTGCTTTTTGCTTGCCGGTATAAAATGGGTGTGAATCACTCGATACATCAATTGGTACGTAAGGGTATGTTTTACCATCAAGCTCTATAGTACGCGATGTTTTAATCGTCGAACCGATAATAAAGTAGCTGTCGGCAGCAGTATCGTGAAATGCTACTTGATGGTATTCAGGGTGTATATTAGGCTTCATTATTTACCTTTTGTGTTATGTGATAATATATCAAATATAAAGCAAAAAGAGACAGGCTTCAAGGTAAAAATAATTCTTATTTGTAGGTTGGTTGGCTTAAAATTAATCATTGTGAACAATCAGTGAGCAGTTGAATTTAAAAAACTGGCTATTGTTAATAAGGCTGTTATAACTAGGTATGCGTGCTTATTTAAGAGAGAGATATGGAAGTGAATGATATAGCTGGCCGCGAAGAACTAGATCAAAATGTAATGAACACGCTTCGCGATAAAGATCACTCTACATTAGCAAACCAAGTTGATACTTTGCTGTGTTCACATAACGACATAATAGAGCTTTTGGCTCAGTATCTAGCACTTAGTGAGCAGGACGATGATGAGCGTTTTGATCATTGGTTTGATAATCTAAGTAAAGAACAACATACCGTGGTTAAAACCTTTGAAGTCTATCGTGGACACTATGAGCATTTAGATTAGCTGATAGCTGAATTACCTAAACATATTAACTGTTTTGTTGCTTTTTTGAACTAAAAAAGCCACCCAAAGGCGGCTTTTAGTTTATAGCATTAACTTATTAGTCAAGCATGTATGCTCGCATAGTAATTTGTTCGGCAGAACTTGAACCATAGTCAGAAACGATAGTACGGATATGTACAAAGTCTCCTTTAACGCCGGTATTTGGAATAGTAGCAACCCATTCACCGTCTATTTGTTCTACTTTAGCATCAAGCCAATTTTCGGTTGAAAACTGAGTCGATACTGGACAATAAATATAAGCAGGGACTGTTTCGATACCGCATTCTTGACCGTAAGCGTATTGGAACTCTACGTTTGCAAGCGGTACTTCACCAACTCCATCGAGTAAACCTGTTAGTTTAATATGCGCCGCTTCACCCACTTGCATGCTGTTATTAATATCAACAGGTAAGTCGATCATAGGCACCAAGATAGGTTGTGCACCCTGCTGTTGTTCGTTAGCAGTAAAGGTGTAGAAGCCTTGATAGAGTGACCCTAAATGATCTTTAACAGGTGAACGCTCACCAACACCACGAGCATAAGAGCGCATTTCAAGGGTTACTTGGTGGTCGCCTGGCTCGAGTGTTAAGGTTCCTTGATATGGAAATACTGGCTCGCCATCTAAACGTAAACCAAATGCAGAGCTGCCCATATAACCAAAAATACCGTCATGGTTTGACGCATCGCCAAACGAGGCAAGATTAAAGTAAAGTACATTAGTATCTCGACGAATAATCGGTGAACCACCGCTGCCCAAGCTACCTGCTCGAGGGCCTTTAAACCATGTTGTTGTTTCTTCAGCCCCTTCGGTCATAGCACGAGGACCGTCAAAATAAGCGCCCGCACTTTGAATTTGGTAATTAGGCATAACAACGTTAGTCCAGGCATTTTTAGCTGTCGCGGTGTAATACTCGTCTCGTACCTGAGGCAACATGATAAGTTGTGAGCTACCCGTCGAATAAAATTCACCGGTACTATTGGTCATTGCCATTACATCAGTCCAAGCTGGACGTTCATCATTTTGTGAATGGTACGAGGCAGTGATCTTATGCATTCTATGGTCAGCGATATTGATTTGCCCTGACTCAATCCTGCCATCAGTAATGTGATTAATTGAATAAGCGTATGGCGAGCGTTCAGCCGCTATACCTGACCAACTAACAAGATTGTTGCCGGCTTCAATCTCGGCCATTAATCTTTCGCCTTGTTCAGTGCTGATACCGATAACTGGTACCTTTGGTGTGCCTGTAATTGCACCTTTATAGCGACCACCACGGTCTGGACGATAGAAAATCACGCCTATGGCGCCATGTTTCATAGCATTACCTACCATGTAAGAGGTGAGATAATTTGGATTTGCAATAAGTGCAATTTTACCATCCAGATCAAACTGGCTCCAATCCGTGCTATAACCAGCATCACCGACAGGGAGAACTTCAGCAGACCCTTCACCATGGAATGATAATGCTAAACCTTGCTTGATGTAATCAAGCTTTTCGCCATTTTGCATCATGACCGTTGTCTCAGGTGCAACGGCGCGAGTGGTAATGAATGAGCGAAAACGATCATCATGGCCCTGTGACCAAGCATACATCTCATTGACGTAATCTGGTGCCATCTCAATCGCTGCGAGTTTAGCTACTTTTTCATCGTCAATTGCATAGGTAAAACCAAAAGAATAGCCTTGTGGATCGAGTGGCTGATCGGCTTTAAAGGTAACCTTTTGAGCGCTGCGGGCATCAAAATCGATATGCGTTTGGCCATCAATTTTACGGTTTAAAACAGCCATCTGTGCTGCTGATTCAACTAAACCTGAGCTTGTTTGCGGGTTGTCGAATGTCATGATGTTTGCAATCAGTGTGTAGTAACCTGCAGGAACATCAATACTCGCTTTGCCGCCAGATAATCTGACCAAGCTACCCCAATCATCTTCTTCGTTGATTAGATAAAGCTTTGATGGTGAAGTGGCTGGATTGCCCCAGCGGTCGGTTAAGTTAACAGATAATTGAACGGTAGGTTGAGCAACCCAAAAAGAGACAGGAACTGTAACTTGATGATCGCTTGTTCCAACAGTCGTGCCTGTAACTCGACCTGTGATAGCACCATATGCACCGTTATTAAGTGCAACGCGTGGGTCAATCCACATAGGCACATTTGCTTCACCTTGAGCTGGTATGGTGATTGTTTTGGTATCTAAACCTGCCAGCGTAGCAGGTAATTGCGTTTTGCCATCCTCTCCAATTAAATCTAGCTTCAGTTTAAGGGTAATATCTGAATCAGACGTATTAGTCAGTGTGATGTGAGTTTGTGTAAACTCATCGCTATTACTGTTTTCAAAAAAGCCTAGTTCACGGTTGGCAGGGGCAACTATAGCTTGATTAATGGCACGGTCGATATTCATCGCGCCAGCTCCTTGCTCAAGAACGTGAGAATCACCGCTAAATACTGACGAAGTTAGAACGTCTTTAATTTCTTGTGGACTAAGCTCTGCACGAGCCTGCATAACAAGCGCAGCACCACCAGCAACATGAGGCGCAGCCATTGAGGTACCCGAATAGACGCGGTATGCAGTATCGCCTAGACCACCTGAAGCAGCAGCTACAACAGACACACCTTGTGAGGCAATATCAGGCTTTGCTGAATGACCATCTGGCGATGGGCCTCGTGATGAAAATGAAGCTGTATTACCTTCTCTATCAATTGCACCAACAGTCAGTGCGCTTGGCGCGCAGCCTGGTAGACCAATTGTCTCGCGGGTAAAGCTATTACCTGCAGAAATAACAAACAGGGCTTTGTCGCTCAGCGCTTCCACCATCTCTACAAGTGGGCCACCACAGCTAGTGCCCGAGCCACCTAATGACATATTTACGATATCAGCTTGCTCGGAAAGCACAGCCCATTGCATACCATTTAATATACCGAAGGTTGAACCAGAGCCAGTATTACTCAGTACTTTACCAATGATGAGATCAGCTGCTGGGGCAACACCTACCCATTTCCCATCTGACTCATGACCATTACCTGCAACAGTTGAAGCTGTGTGCGTACCGTGCCCGTTTAAGTCATCTACACCATTGCTTGAATAGGTAAAGTCACGAGATGCAATAACACGACCTTGTAAGTCTGGGTGTTCAGTATCATAACCTGTATCAAGTACGGCTACTTTAATGCCTGCACCATTGAAGTTAATTGCAGATTCACCATAGGCACCTGTTAATGGCACAGTAGGTGTTAGGGCTGCTGATTGAGTTACTTTGTGCGCATGCACTACAGCATCCAGCCAAATACCTTCTACATCAGCTTGTGAAGCCAAAGTTTGCCAGGTTTGTGCCGCTTTTTCTTTGCTAATAGCAAACGCTGCACTATCGATTAGCTCGATTTCGCCAGTCAGAGACATGCCTGCTAAGGCTGATGGAACGGCCGCACCAGCTAGAGTTCCGTCTTTGTACTCAACAATCACAGGTAAAGCATCTGTTGACGCATCATCATAGCCAGATTCATACAACTTATTAATGTTAAATAGTTCTAAATCGATTGCTTGAGAGTCAACAAGCGCTTGTGCATGATTAGGTACAACGTATGTACTTTTACCGCGTTTAAAAATACTGGTAATTGCATCGGAGCCATCAGCATTGAGCAAACGAATGCCGCTTAGTTCGCCATCTTTGTTTACGACAGCAGAGACTTTATCACCGGTGATCAGGGTAAATGTAAGCGCATCTGCTTTAGTTTGATTAGTTACTACATTAGTTTGCGCTAAAGTTGGCTGAGCAAAGGTTAGACCGAGCATAGCCAAGTAGGTCGCTTTGACGCGACCAAGCCTTGGGAAAGGTTTCATCTATTCATCCTTCGTTTTAATATAATTTATTGGGAAGAAAGGAGTTATCGAGAGGCTGTCATGTTTTTAATGACCCAAAGATAACTCTTCGAGATGAATTTAACGGCTATCTAGCTGAAAACCTACAAAACAAAAGTAGCAAAATGTACTAACCAAAAATTAACAAGTGATACATTGCTGTAACTTTGTGCGTGGGTTCATGGTATGTTCACTTTCAAGAAAAAACGGATTTTATAGCAGTTATTTTACTGATAAATCATATTTTGCCACCAAATCATCAATGTAACGATGGCGAAGGGTATTTTTACCTTCGTGCCCGGTACCGTGACTCAATGCGCGATTCATGAGTTTGAGTGCTTTATGCAGGGTTTGGCGCTCTTCCACGCTCAAACCAGTCTTTGTCCGAAGCTCAGTAATATCATCAATAAGCAGTTTAGCAACATCAAGTTGCACAGCTTCTTCAACGAGACCATTTTGTGTTAGCACGCCATACTTGCTGCATAGAAATTGCTGCCATACTTGTTGTAAATGCTCATCTATGTCGCTACCAAACAATTCTTCGTCAATGGCAAACCCTTGTTCAGCAAGTTTAGCAAGTTGTGTTGAGTAATGTTGAGCAAAATAATTAAATGCTTGGCATGATGAGCTTATGTCATGTTTTATGATTAATTGCCCCCAACTTGCTGCACCACGCGGGTAATAGTCTTGATACTCTTCACACTGATAAATACCTGAATATGAACTGCACTCTAATTGACTCTGCAAACAATAACTAGGTTTGGGAAATAAGCTACTTTGTTGCCAGTTTGCAAGCGTATCCTCATCAATTGAGAGGGTTTGACATAGCTCTTCAGTAGTATAAAAGTAGGTTGCCAAAAATTTGGAAAGTTGCATTATCAATTACTCACAATAAATACTGTTAATTTATACAGTGTTTTATTTTGGCTTAAGTTTGATTTTTTCTCAAGTTTTTTTATTTATTGCATCAGACTACTCGGAAAATGGCTGGGTTTATGATACAACTAGCGCAAATTTTCCAAACATTAAAAAAGTTATGCGCAGCCTAGAAACAATTAAACAAGCAAGCTTGATCACAGCTATTAAAACACCTTATTTAACCAATGGTGAAATTGATCTTGCTTGTTATGACGACCTTGTTGAACAGCAAATTGCAGCTGGAGTTGATGGCATTATTGTCGGTGGGACGACCGGTGAAGGTCAACTAATGAATTGGGAAGAGCACTTAATGCTAATCGCACACAGTGTGAGCAAATTCTCTGACCGCTTATTAATTGTTGGTAACACAGGAAGTAACAATACGCGTGAAGCTATAAAAGCAACTGAATATGGTTTTGCAACAGGTATGGATGCGGCGCTGCAAATTAATCCATACTATGGCCGTACGTCAATGGCTGGTGTAAAAGAGCACTTTAATCGTTTACTCGATATTGGCCCGGCGTTTATCTACAATGTTGCGGGTCGCACAGGTCAAGACTTAACACCTGATATCATTGAACCTTTGGCAAAACACAAGCATTTTATCGGTGTAAAAGAGTGCGGTGGTAATGAGCGTATCGCACATTATGAACAGCAAGGCATAGCTTGTTGGTCAGGTAATGACGATGAAGCGCATGATGCAAGGCATATTCATAATGCCCATGGCGTGATCTCAGTTACATCTAACTTAATTCCCGGCCTTTTCCGTCAATTGATGGATGAAAAAAATGAGGCACTAAATACAAAACTACAGCCACTTATGAACTGGTTATTCTGCGAGCCTAATCCGATTGCGATCAATACGGCGCTGATGATGACTGGTGCGGTGAACCCTGTGTTCCGTTTACCTTATGTGCCACTAACAAATGCGCAGCAAGAAATTGGCTTAGGTTATATTAACGAACTTAATGTTGCTGATATTGTGGGTAGTGAGGCAAATATTTTAGCTGAGCAAGACGTTATTTTGCTTTAAGTGCAGATTAAGTCATTTAGCGCATATTTAGTTAAGTTATAACTAACTAAAATCATTTTTTTTCTGTATAATTTGCGACCCTTGATATAATGGCCGCAGGTTATACAGCATGAATTTTAAATCATTTAGTTTTTCTTCTGAGCTTTTACAGGCATTAGATGAGCTTAATTTCGAAACGCTTACTCCCGTTCAACGTAGTACAATTCCTGCGGTAAGAAAAGGCAAAGACGTACTGGTTAGTGCGCAAACTGGTACGGGTAAAACCGCGGCATTTGCATTACCAATAATCCAAAAGTTATCAGAATCAGCAGTTAGTGATAATAATGCCCCGAGTGCATTAGTGCTTGCGCCGACTCGTGAACTTGTTGAACAAATTGCTAATAATTTCAAATCGTTTGCTAAGTATACCGAACTTAAAACAGTGTGCTTATTTGGTGGTATAAATTTAGCTGGCCAAGCAAATGATCTTAAAGCGGGTGTCGATATTGTTGTAGCAACACCTGGGCGCTTACTTGATCATATTCGTTTAGGTAATATCAGCTTAGCAAGTGTAAAACATTTAGTGCTTGATGAAGCTGACCGCATGCTAGATATGGGCTTTATCAATGATATGCAAACAGTCATCAACGGCTGTAATGAAGCGCGTCAGATTTTATTATTCTCTGCCACTTTTCCTGCGGCAATTAAACAGTTTGCAAGTAAAGTTCTAAAACAACCAGAAATCATTCATGTAGACCAAACAAACAGTACCGCAGAAACAGTGCAACACGTTGTTTATCCAGTCGAAGAGCGCCGTAAACAAGAGCTTTTATCTGAATTAATTGGTAAGAAAAACTGGCAGCAAGTACTGGTTTTTGTGAACATGAAAGAAACAGCTGATGAGCTTGTTAAAGAGCTTAATCTTGATGGTATCCCTGCTGTTGTTTGTCATGGTGATAAGACTCAAGGTAACCGTCGCCGCGCATTACGTGAATTTAAAGAAGGCAAAGTTCGCGTACTAGTAGCAACCGAAGTGGCTGCGCGTGGTATTGATATTGAAGGCTTGCCGCGTGTTATTAATATCGATTTACCATGGCTTGCAGAAGACTATGTTCACCGGATTGGCCGCACTGGTCGTGCAGGAAAACCAGGTGAGGCTATCTCATTTGTTAGTCGTGAAGAAGAAAATACTTTATTCGATATTGAAAAGCTGATTGGTCAACGCATTAAACGAATCGTATTGCCTGGTTACGAAGTAAGTAACCGTGATGTATTAATTGAGAAAATAGGTAAAAAGCCATCGCATTTACGCCGTAGTCGTACAAACAAGCCATCAGGCCAAGCTACAGGTGAGGCCCGCGCAAAGAACCGTTCGCGTATTGCAAATGTGCGTAAATCATTAAAAGGCAATAAGTTAAGTCTTAAAAAATAATTTAGTTGTAAAAAAAGCCCCATCACTTTGAAAGGTGATGGGGCTTTTTTTTACTCTGAAATTAATACAAAAGGCGTGTTTTGTTAATTTTTGGCTGTCGAAATGTAGAATTAGGTTAACAAATGTACCTCACTGAATTACAATCGCTTTGAAATCAGTTAAATAGCGTTTTTAACGCATCAGTCTCTAAATGGATGTTTATGCAGTACTTAAAAAGAATAATAAATCAAATCATCGCCCCTACCTGTTTATTTAGCGTTATCAGCATGCCTTTTTACACACATGCATTTGATAAAGCAGAATTTTCGCTTGCCCATATTAAAGAGTCTATTAGTGTTGATGGTGTGATGGATGAGCCTCACTGGAAATATGCGACAAAAGTGCCTTTGAAATATCAAAATGAACCGACCGAAAAAGGCACACCACTTGTTCAAACTGATGCGTTTATATACGAAGATGGTAAATACTTGTATGTTGGGTTTATTGCAAAAGACAATGACCCTTCACAAATTCGCGCCGCTCTTCGTGATCGCGATACTCTTTGGCAAGACGATAATGTTGCCTTGATGATAGATACTTTCAATGATGAACGTACCGGCTATGAGTTTTACGTAAACCCCCTTGGTGCGCAAGGCGATATGCGCATGACTGATATTGATGATTGGGTGGAAGACCCATCATGGGATGCTATTTGGGATAGTGCAGGGCAAATAACTGACGATGGGTATGTGGTTGAAATGCGTATTCCATTCACAGCACTTCGGTTTCCAAAAGACCAAACAGAGTTAACGTGGAGCTTTGCAGTTTGGCGAAACTACCCGCGTGATGTGTATTATCAGATGTCGAATGTTGGCTTTGACCGAGATGTAAAATGTAGTTTTTGTCAGTTTGATAAACTTACTGGTTTTGCCAACATGACTGAAAGCCAAAACATTCAGCTTACACCAACTTTAACGGCGCTTCGTCATGATACCAAAGACACAGTGCCAGGTGATTGGCAAAATGGTGATATTGATACTGAAGCGGGGTTAGATTTACGTTGGGGGGTGACTCAAGATGCGGTAATTAACGCCACTATTAACCCTGATTTTTCTCAAGTAGAAGCAGACTCTTTAGAGCTTGATGTAAATACAACTTACTCGATTTATTATGCTGAAAAGCGTCCATTCTTTTTAGATGGTGCCTCTTATTTTAATACAAGCCAACTAGAGCTTTTATATACGCGAATGATTGCTGAACCTGATGTCGGTTTGAAGTTAACAGGCAAAACCGGCGCACACAGTTATGGCTTTATGTACGCTGACGATCAGAATACCAGTGTATTGTTACCGACTAATCAAGGTTCAGGTTTTGCGAATTTGGCGGATAAAACGCAAGCTGTGGCAGGGCGATATCAATTTGATATAGGCCAAAAAGGGACGATTGGCGTAATGAGCACCCACCGCGAAAATGATGATTACCATAATACGGTATTATCGATAGATGGGAGTTATTGGTTTAACCAGTCAGATAGTTTGCAGTATCAAGTAGCAACGACAGACACTACGAATGCAGACTTTTTAGTAGACTATTACGGGGTTGATAAAAATCAATCGGATCAAGCTTATGCCATTGAGTTTACAAGATCTAAACGTGACTATGAGCTGTATGCGAGCTACGAAAATATCGGCGAAGAGTATCGTTCAGATCTCGGTTATCAGGCGAAAGTCGATTATGAAAAAATTGAACTAGGCGGTGGGCAAACTTGGTATCGCAACGCTGATGATGCTATTACTGAGTATAGCTATAATACCGAGTGGGATAAAACGTGGGCACAAAATGGTGACCTACTTGAAGAAGAATATGATGGCTATTTTACTTTTAAAGGTAAGATGCAGTCGCAAACCGAAATTGGTTTTATTCATCGTAATGAGTTTTATGCTGGTGAGTTCTTTAATCAGAACATAGGTTATATCTACGGCGGTTTTAGGCCCATTCGGGATGTTCGTTTCTTATTGTATGCTCAATATGGCAGCAAAATTGACTACAGTAATGCAGCTCTAGGTACTATGGTACGAATTGAACCTGAGATGACATGGGATATTAACGATCATTGGCAAGTGCAACTTGAGCATAGTTATAGCTACCTAGATAACGAACAAAATGAACGTGTTTATACGGTGAACTTAACCGATTTACGTGTTTATTATAAATTTAATATGCGCTCAATGTTAAAGCTTGTTTTGCAGTTTGAAGATGTTGATCGAAATAATGAAGCTTATCGGTTTGATGTAAGCCAAACTAACCGTGATTATGGCAGTCAGTTAGTGTATTCATACAAAATTAACTCGCAGACGCTGTTTTACTTAGGTTATTCAGACAAAGGTTATCAAGACGATTCGTTGCAAGGTGTTGAGCGCGATCAACGTACATTTTTTACCAAGCTAAGCTATGCATGGCAGCTTTGATAAATTTAAAATTGGTCAGCTTAGTGCTGACCAATTTCTTCTTTTATTTTGTTTCTTACCACAGGCTCTAAACTCTTTAGTCCCCATTGTTTTCCAATTTCAACAGCATCATCAATTGGCTTTTTTAAAGTGACACCTTGATAGAGCGCTACTAGCGCGCCTACACGATTACTACTGGCGCAATGAACTAAGGTAGTATGCTGAGATTCCTGATCCAACAAGTTGTGTAATTTGGTCGCATTTTCTAGGGTGATGTCGGCTTTTGATTGCACTGGAATAGGGTAGTAGTTTAACCCTAATCCTTTAACTACCTCTTGCTCTGACCAACTCGTTTCATTGTCGCCGCGTAAATTGATAATGGTATCAACCCCCAGCGCTTTTAATTTTGCAAAGTCTGATTGGCTTGGTTGACCTGATGTATAAACGTGTTCAGATTGGGCATGTAAATTTAAAATATCGAGTTGTATGCTGGTTGCTTGCTCAGCTAGTGCTGTAAATGATAATAAGACTATGAACATTGTTTTTATGAGTTTATTGATCATCTTTCTATTCCATTATTGTTTTGTGTAAACGGTTTTACCGCGACTGATAGTGTATAAAATTTGCAGTTTATGTAGGTTTTCTGGCTCAATTTTAAGTGGGTTTTTATCCAAAATGATTAAATCAGCTTGCATCCCCTGTTTTAATTGCCCTTTTGATGCTTCTTCAAAATGTTGATATGCAGGCCAAGTGGTCATTGCTTGTAGTGCAGTATACACAGAGACGCGTTGATCTGGGCCAAGTACTTGGTTAGTGCGTGTTGTGCGATTAACTGTCGCATCGAGAACGCGCATCGCAT
The DNA here is from genome assembly GCF_049257215.1 of Pseudoalteromonas thalassia. Lineage (NCBI taxonomy): Bacteria > Pseudomonadati > Pseudomonadota > Gammaproteobacteria > Alteromonadales > Pseudoalteromonadaceae > Pseudoalteromonas > Pseudoalteromonas thalassia. The sequence goes on along the minus strand of NZ_JBMMUE010000003.1, from coordinate 99,045 downwards.
TTGGCAATGCTACCGGTGCATCGTGATGGGTACTAAACATCAACCCTTGCTCTTTGACCGCATTGGTTGGTGAAATAAAATCAGCACGCGGATGGCCAAGTACCGAATCTACATGCCAATCGCCCCAATAAAAGGTATGCATTGGGAAGAGCGACGGAAAAATACCTAATTCTTTAAGGCGATTTACCTGCTCTTGACGAATTGTTTGACCATGAATCAGCACCGGGCGGCGGTCTTTTTTCCCTAATTTATTGTTGGCATTTTCAACAGCATCTAAAAATTGTTCAATTGCGGCATCTCCATTGGCATGGGTCATAACCTGCCAGCCATTAGCAAAGGCAGTCTCAACATATTCAAATGCTTGTTCATCATTAAAGGTAGGATAACCTAAATAGCCAGCTTCTTGACCTTCAGGTGCTTTAAGGTAGGGGGCTGATAACCAGGCTGTTTTACCCTGTGGAGAGCCATCAAAATTAAGTTTTACACCACCAATCCGAAACTGATTCGTGTAGCTTTTACTATTATAGGCTGAGTCCATAAAGCTGCTGCTGGTGACCATATCGGCATATGCAACCACATCAATCAAAAATTTATTCGCTTTTGAAGCTCTTACCATTGAATCATAGGCTTCTTGAGTTGCTCGGCCCTCTTGTGCTGTGGTGTAGCCGTATTTTGTATAGAGTTTTTGTCCTTCTTGTAGCATTAAATCTTGTAACTCAGGATCAAAAGACTGCATGAGTTTAAACAGTAAACCAAAGTGCGCATTTTCTTCGAGCACCCCATTGGGTTCTTGTGAGTTCGACATACGACGAATTAGCCCGCCTTTAGGGTTTTCTGAGTTTTCGTCGATGCCCGCCATGGCTAAGGCTTTACTGTTTGCGACACTTAAGTGACCCGAGGTATGAATGATAATGACCGGCTTTTCGGTGCTAACGCGGTCTAAGTCCATTTTAGTCGGGTATCTATCAAGCTCAGCATCATCGTAACCAAATCCTAATATAGCACCGGTTTTTTCGATAAATGTTGTGTAATCAGGGTTAAGTTGTGCGGCTGTAAGAATATTAACGATTTGCTCAACACTGTTGGCATCACCATCAGGGCTCGGTAATAAATTGGCTACCATAGCCTGTAACCCAACACCATAGACATGGCTATGACCATCGACAAAGCCCGGCATTAAGGTTTTACCTTGTAGATCAACTAGCTTTGTTTTGCCAAACTTATGCTCAAGTGCTTTACTTTTATCACCAACAAAGATGATTTTGTCGCCTTGCGTTGCAATTGCTTGTGCGTACTTTGGTTCATCACTTGTCATGGTGAGAATATCGCCACCGTAATAAATAGCATCTGCTACGCTAACTTGGAGTGGTAGTGTTTTAGCTGTTTGTTCTGGGGCTTTATCGCAGGCCGTTAAAGTGAGTAATGAACAGGCAAGTGCGAGGTGATGTTTCATATATCTTCCATGTATATTAGCTAATAATTATGTCGTTGAGTAATATAAGAATATAGTCTGTTTAAAAATTTTTTCTTTTAAAAATGGACTTAAATTTCATTAAAGTATAAGACAATTGCAGCACCATCTAGGCTGCTACCGTTATGGATGTTGATGCCAATACCAAAATTGTTGAACCAAGACGTCCAGCGCTGTGCATCCCATAAAAAGCCTATACCATACTCATAAAAGTGATCAGTTCCGAATGCAACTCGACTATCACCACCTAAGTCGATACGTTGTCCTTTGATATAAAATGCTTGCTCAAATGGTCCAATTTTAAACATGTTAAACGTTGCTTTAATACCATTTAGTGTTCGCCAAGTTTCAGGGGCTGCATTATGTATACCGTCAGGGTGAGATAGTGCCCAGCCATAGTAATAATTAAAGTTAAGCTTATATTCGTAATAGCCCCAATATCTAGGCAGGCGATAAATCATGGTTGCATTAGGGTTTAACACCAGTGCATTGCTATTAAGATTGGTGTAAAGGTTATCAGTTAAAGGCTTTAAATTACGCCTAGACTCGGGAGAGTTGTACTCATAATCATTGTTGTAATGTAAGTAGTGAGTATTCAAACCAAATTGATATGACCACTTAGAGCCAAGAGCTTTTTCTGCGTTAAAGCCGAGCATCCCGTTATACACAGTTTCAGAAATATAGTCGTCAGCTACATTATCAAACAGCGAAATGAAATCTGATTGATTTAGGTAGCTGATCCGACTTACTACATTAATGTTGTGTTGGTAGATAGGGGTATTTACCTGCCATTTAAGCGGGATGCTGTAGAGTTTTAACTTCTTTCTCAGTGCTATGCTGTCTTCTTCATTGACAGTATTTTGTGGGTTAAATATGGTTTGAGGATCAAAATCACCAAATCCTAAAGTAATGCTGTCACCATCAGTTAAAACCAATGAGGTGGAAAATGCTGATTCAAGTTGTTTCGTTGGATTTGCATCACTGTATGAGCAGTAGATCAAAGCCCACACTGTGCACAGAGTAAAAACCTTTTTAATACGGTTATTCATCAAAACTTTAAATCTCATATAAAAGCATTGTAAATTCAGCAGCATGAATCTTGTTGTGTTGGTGCCTAATTGGTATCCATGTAATACAAAACTCCTTCCTCGGAACTAGCAACAAAGGGTGTCGGAATTTTCACAAACTCACCTCGAATCAGAATTTTCTCATTCGAACTCGTAATATTTTAATCTAATGTAAATGGCATGTACAAAGTGGATGTTCGTAATTAACAGTGGATTCGTTGCAATTAGATTCAATCTGTTCAAGAGGTCCCACTTTGAATGCTTCATATTTTAATGCTAGTTCAAATGGCTTTGTTTTAAAGCTTACTACATTCATCCTATTTGCTGGTTCTTTATTTTGCAGTCAACAGGGCAAAGCTGAGCAAACAGGCTGGTTTTTATCAGGACAAATAGGTTCAGCTTCAACAGACCTCAGCAAAAAAAAACTAACGTCATCATTAATTGAACAAGGAGCCTTAATTAACTCTGTGTCGATTAAGGACTCAGATACAGGTTATCAAGCTGCAATTGGTTATAAATTCAATTCGTTCTACTCACTGCAAGTTGGTTATGTAGATTTTGGCGAAAGACATTTCAGCTTTACTGGTGAAGTCAGCGACATAGACAGCTTACACAGTACCATGGAACAAATTTACCCAGAATCAGCAAAGGGGCCGCAAATATCACTTTTAGCATCGTGGCCTGTTACCAAAGAGATATCACTGACTGGTAAGTTGGGGTATTTAGATTGGCAACAAGATTACCAATACCAAATAGACTCTTCACAGCTATTTAATGCAAAACGAAGTGGCAACAATGTCACCTTTGGCATTGAAGCAAGTATTGCTGTTTTTAAAAGTACTCAAGTTTTTATTAGTTACGACCATGCAGCGCTGGATGCAACTGATGCTTCGATGCTCTCTATTGGCGCAAGATATTACTTCGACTAACTCATTATCGATGTGCGCAAGGGGCGTACATTTTAAATTATCTCAAGGAATAGCTGAGAACATGAGTAAATCACTCTTGATGATATTACTCGCAGCTTGAAGTTTCTACAGGAACACTACGTCATGCTATCAACAATTATTAAATACCTATACCTAATAGCGCTTATTGCGCCTATGTCTATATTGGCTATGCCAATAACAATCATTGCACCGAACGAGACTTTCACACTCGATGTTGAGCCAAGTGACAGCATTGATACGGTAAAAGGGCTTGTTGAGCAGCAGACGAGTATTGCGCAAGCTCGGCAGACTATCACCTTTAATGGTCAAACATTAGAAAATGGTCGGTCATTGTCTGATTATAATGTGCAAAAAAATTCAACACTCAATGTAACTAAATCGAATGCAGCACCTAGCTTTAGTGCTAATAGTCCTTGGCAGCAAGTAGGTTCAATTCCTTCGTCAGTGGGGGATTCGACAAATTTAAACATTACTGTAGATAACAACAATATCCCTTACATTATTTTTAAAAATGGTCAAAGTCAGGCGGTTGTTTATAAGTTTAGCGATACAAATACATGGGAATTAGTAGGAGGAAGTGCGCTTTCAACAGACTCAGCCTCTAACACCGATATAGCGTTTGATACGAATAACCGTTTATACGCTGCATTCATTTCGGGCACGAGTGTTTCGAAGAAAGTTGTGGTTAAAGAGCTGGTAAATGGTAGTTGGAATGAACTTGGTTCTGATCAAATAACAGGCTCAAACCTAAATCATATTGACTTGAAAACAGATAAGAATGGCGTGCTATATCTTGCTTATGGTAATTCTTACTCTTATGTAAAAAAATGGGATGGCACGAACTGGGTTAGTGTAGGCTCTCAGGCAAGTGGCGGACGCTCAGAAAGCCCTGAAATAGCATTTAACTCAATGAATGAGCTACATATAGTATCTCGAATAACAGAGCGTATTCCTGCCTTTGTAGAAGTTAGAAAATTTGATGGCGCCAATTGGCACAGTCTAAGCTCAACAGGTTTAAGTGGTCTATCAGGTGGTTATCCTCAAATTGCATTTGATAGTCAAGACACCGCTTACGTCTCACTTATTAATTCAACGTCATATCAGGGCCCAGTTAAGGTAGTTAAACTTGTCAATGATAGCTGGTCTGAAGTGGGGGATACCTCAACCTTTTCGGCAATTAGAATCTTGAATCTGTTAATAGATTCAAACGATAAACCTTTAATTGCGTTTAGTGAACAAGCGACTAACGGGAGAGGGCAATTATATATTTATGAAAACAATACATGGAGTTCATTAGGTCAGGTTGCCCCTGCAGATAAAGCGTTTTATTTCGGTATCAGAATGAGGGCGGCACTCGATAGTGCTAATACGTTTTATGCAATTGATACAACGACTGAGATTGGTTCTCCGTTCGTTGTTAAAAAAACATATTCTGCTTTTGAAAACTACAGTAAAAATATTTCAGAAGGCACTACAGGCGAAACCTTATTCAATAATGTGAGTATTGCAGATGCAGATAATGATGAGGTCACATTAACTGTAACACTCTCAGATACACAGTTTGGCTCGTTGTCTGGTACAGCAAGCGGTTCAGCATCAATTAGTTATGATGAAGCTACGGGTATCTTAACACTCTCTGGAAATCTAACTGATGTTAATGCGTCAATTGCAAGTATTGTATTTAATGGTTCTACAAATGGAGCTGGGAATTTTACAATTAGCTTTTCTGTAACCGATGGTACGGCCTCAAGTTCAATTATCGTTGGCAACTACTCTGTTAAAGAAATTAATGACCCACCTTCAGTTAGTATAAATACAGGACTTTCAATTAATGAAGGCGATTCAAAAGTTATTACTAATAGTATGTTATCTGCAAAAGATAGTGATGACTCTGGTACAGGGTTAACATATACGCTTAAATCAGTACCTACGAATGGTAGTTTGTTTGTCGATGCTAATGATAATGGTAGTTTAGACTCAGGTGAAAAGCTTGCTGTGAATGGCACGTTTACCCAGCAAACACTTGATGATTCAAAGCTTTATTATAAGCATGATGGTAGTGAAACTACGTCAGATAGTTTTAATTTTGACTTAGCTGATGGAGGAGAAGACTCTGTCGAACCAATTACAAATCAAGTCTTTAGTACCACAGTCATCCCAGTTAATGATCTACCCGTTATTGAATCTGAACCTGTAACAGCTGTGCAAGTTGATCAGCTATATAAATATCAAATTATAGTTACCGATGCTGAGAATGATGAGATATCTATAACCGCTTCTTTTGGCGACTCTTTTCTTAGCTGGGTTGCATATGATAACTCAACGAGAACGATAACAGGTCTCCCAGAACAAGCGGATATTGGTATTTACCCTATCACGATTCATGTACTTGAAAATGGAGTTGAAAAACTTAAACAAGAATATTCTTTAAATGTAACTCGCAAGAACGAGGCGCCTGTTATAACTTCCTCTGCACAGGTTTGGGCAACTGAAGACACTGAATATTTATATTCAGTTAAGGCAAGTGATGCGGATATAGGTGATACCCTTACATTTAGTGCCATTGGTTTACCTAGTTGGCTAACAATTGATTCAAAAACTGGCGTTTTATCAGGCACACCAACAAATGATGATGTTGGCACGCATTATGTTGCCGTTGTTGTAACAGATTCTTTAAATGCATCGGACAGACAGGATTTTGTTATTAATGTTGCTAATGTTAATGATAAACCAACGATCACATCTACTCCTGTCACAACAGCAAAAGAGGGCGAGCTCTATAGTTATAAGTTTACTGCAGTAGATGTTGATCCTGGTGATTCGCTCACATACTCAGGTTTAAATCTGCCTTCTTGGTTAACCTTTAATAGTGTCAGCCAAGTCTTAAGTGGTACTCCCACAAACGAAAATGTTGGGAAACATGCGATTACCTTGCTTGCTGTTGATTCAAAGAATGAAGCAAGTACTCAGAAATATACGCTGACAGTTTTGAATGTTAATGATGCGCCTGTCAGCCAAAATGATACAGCTAGTGTTGATGAAGATAATATTGTTGCGATAAATGTCTTAGAGAATGACACTGATGTCGATAGTCAACTGAACCCTGCTAGTGTGATGGTTGTCACACCCCCAGAGCATGGTAAAACGAGTCTTAATACAGCAACGGGGGTAATTACCTATACTCCGAATAAGGACTACAACGGCAAAGATAGTTTTACTTATACTGTAGAGGATATGGAAGCCAGTCGTTCGAATACTTCAATTGTCTCGATAACTATCAATGCAGTGAATGATGCTCCGATTGCTCTAGGTGATGAGATCACAACAGACGAAGACATGGCGGTCGAAATCGATGTGGTGGCAAACGATAAAGATATTGATAGTAATGATGCAATTGATCTATCAACTCTCGAAGTCGTTACATTGCCTGAAAATGGGGATGCCAAAGTAAGTAATGAACTGATTATATATACACCAAAAGCCAACTTTAGTGGCAGCGATTCGTTTACATATCGTATTGCTGATAAAGCAGGGGCATTTTCTAAAAGTGCCACTGTGCTGATCACTATTGGTGAGATTAATGACGCACCGGTTGCAAGCGCTGATACGTTTGAGTTAAACGAAGATATCCCTACGATACTTTCTATTTTAGATAATGACGTCGATGTTGACAGTGAGTTATTGGTAAAAAATGTAACAGTTACAAAAGATCCAAGTCATGGTGTTTTAAATATTGATAGTGAATCAGGACAAATCACCTACACACCACAAAGTAACTATTTTGGTAGTGATGGCTTCAGCTATGCGGTTAAAGATGAACAATCTCTTATGTCAAATATTGCACCTGTTAACTTAACTATTAAAAGCATAAACGATGCTCCAATAGCTAACAATGATACAGCCGTGATTTTGGAAGACACACTTCATAATATCAATGTGTTAGGAAACGATTCTGATGTTGATGGTAGTCTAGATGAAAGCAGTATTGAAATTGTGAACGCTCCACTTCAAGGTATTGCTATCGCGTCTCAGGGAGTTATAAGTTACACACCTAATGCCAATAGCAATGGCGAGGATACGTTTACCTATCGGGTAAAAGATGATCTAGGTGAATGGTCAAACGCAGCGCGCGTGTCATTAACGGTCACACCTGTAAATGATGCACCGTTAGCTAACAATGATACTGTGCAAATAAATGAAGATGAATCAATAGTGATAAATGTGATTATCAATGATGATGACGTAGATGGCAGCATTGATGTTTCTTCACTGCAAATCGTGAATTCTCCTTCTTTCGGGCAGGTTGTGAACAATGCAGATGGTACGTTTGCTTATACACATACTAGTAACTATGTAGGAATCGATTCATTCAGTTATACCCTTTTTGATAACGAAGGTGCTAAATCCAATATTGCTTCAGTGACTATTACCATCTTGTCTGTAAATGATGCGCCTGTTATTGAATCGGCAGCGTTAACTTCTGCGACACAAGATGAGTTTTATAGTTATACATTAGTTATCAATGATGTAGACAGTGCTGATAGCTATAAGTTGAGCGCCCCAGAACTGCCAGGTTGGCTTAATTTTAATCTTGCAACAGGTGAGCTAAGTGGTACACCCACTAATGATGATGTGGGCACTCATGCTGTTACTTTATTAGTAACTGATGCCGAAGGGTTAACTGATACACAAACCTTTGTTATCACAGTTGCCGATGTTAACGATGAAGCAACCGGTGGTATTAGTATCAGTGGCGAGGCTAAACAAGGCCAAACCTTGCGTGTTGAGTCAACCATTGAAGACCCTGATGGCGTGGGTGAATTTACTTATCAATGGATGCGCAATGGGGTATTAATTTCAGGTGCAACACTATCGGAGTACATGCTAACCGATGCTGATATCGGCGCGACGATAACGGTTGTAGTAACCTATGTTGATGGCAACGGTAATACTGAGACCTTTACATCGGGTGCAACCAGCCCTGTCATTATTGCAAACACTGCGCCTGTGGCTAACGGTGAACAACTTAGCACAAATGAAGACGAGAGCATCACCTTTACACTCAGCTATTTTGATGAAAATGGCGATGATCTGACATTCAACCTAGTGACACCGGTTAGTAATGGTACGTTAACGATGGATGCTAATAGTTTCACGTACCAGCCGAATGCTGACTTTTACGGTACTGACAGTTTTAGTTATCAAGTATCAGATGGAAAAGTAAGTTCAGAGCTTGCCACCGTTACTATCATAGTGAATCCAGTAAGTGATGCACCTATCTCTGTGCCGGATAGCTTTACGATTAATACTGACTTAAATGAGTTTATGATTTTAGACGTGCTGGCAAATGATCGTGATGCAGATGGCGATGAGTTAACTATTCTCAATGCTACAGCCAGTGCAGGTGTTGTCCGGATTGTTGATAATAAGCTTGAGTATCTCGCACCTGTTGGAATGACTGGTGAAGTTGTAATCACTTATCAAATTAGAGATAGCAGTGGTGAAATAACCGAAGTGACTTTAGTTGTTTCGTTAGTCTCAACATCACAGAACATTACAATTATAGCGCCAGATGACAGAACAATTGCATCTGAGGGGTTATTCACAAAAGTAAACATGGGAACGGCGATTGCACTTGATTCTTTAGGTAATCCAGTGCGAGTAACAGCTAGCTCTAAAGGATTTTTTGCATCAGGTACCCATACCGTTGTGTGGACTGCTGGTGAAGGCAGTGACCAAGTCTCGGCAACACAGCTGATCCATGTTGTACCCCAAGTCAACTTTAGTAAAGACCAAACAGCTACAGAAGGGACAACAGTGACGATTAAAGCCATTCTCAATGGTGATGCAGTAAGTTACCCTGTTATTGTTCCATACTCAGTGTCAGGCGATGCAACACAAGGGCTTGACCATGATTTAGTGGATGGAGAGTTTGTCTTTAACAAAGGACAGCGAGAGGCGCAACTTATTGTAAATTTAGCACAAGATGAGTTTGAAGAAGGCAGCGAAACAGTCGTAGTTAGCCTGTCTGATCCACAAAGTGCTGTAATTGGTCCTTTAGGTACACATACATTGACTATTGCAGAGGGTAATGTCGCACCAAGCGTACAATTATTTGCAAGTCAAAACGGCCTTACTACACGAATAATAGATAAGCATGCCGGTGAAGTGACGATTAGTGCATTAGTGATCGATGCAAACTTAGCTGATACCCATAGTTATGATTGGAGTGTGTCGAGCGACAGTATTGTAGATATCGATCAGATTGACGATCAATTTAGCTTTGACCCTAGCAATGTGGAAAATGGTACTTATCAATTTACCATTGTTGCCAGTGATGGTGATAAAACAGGCTCAATGAAATTAGAATTAACAATTTTAGAGTCTGCACCTTTACTCACTTCAGAAGATACAGATTTTGACGGTATTAGTGATCTACAAGAAGGTTATGGTGACAGTGATAATGACGGTATTCCTGATTATATCGATTCAGTCTCTTTGGCGAAAAATGTGTTGCAAGAGAAGTTCAACGAAAGTGAGTTTTTCTTAATGGAAACAGAGCCAGGCTTGCAGCTTAGCCTAGGACATGTTGCCTTTGTTGCACACGGTACGCAAACGGGAATTACTGGAGAAGAAGTTGAGCAATATGCAAATAACAGTCAAAACAACGTTGTTGACGCAAGCTTTAACTATGAAAATGGTGTATTTGATTTCAATGTGACTGATATACCAGTGCCAGGGCAATCTGTGAGTATTGTTATGGCGCAATTTTCTCCGGTTCCGAGCAATGCGGTTTATCGCAAGTTGATGCCTACAGGTTGGACTGAGTTTGTCGTAGATAGTAAGAATAGTATCGCTTCAGCACCGGGTGTTGAAGGGTTCTGCCCACCACCTCGTGATGAACAATATGAAGAAGGCTTAAAAGAAGGCTACTGGTGTGTGCAATTGACTATCGAAGATGGTGGTCCTAATGATGCGGATGGACTAGTCAATCGTGCAATCGAAGACCCAAGTGGTTTAGCAACGTTAGCCGGCACAAATACTAAACCTGATGCGCAAAACGATACTGTAGTGGTTAAACGTAATACAGCTACTTATCTTGATGTGTTATCAAATGATAGTGATGCTGATGGCGACTCATTGACCTTAACATCTGCCTCAGTTGATATTGGCCAAGTTAGTATCGCTAATAATCAATTGTATTTCACTCCACAAGCAGAGCATCTAGGAACGGCAAGCATTTCCTATGCAATCTCTGATGGTCAAGGTGGTTCAAGCTACGCTAAGGTAAATGTTGATGTTGTTGAAAATGAAGCACCAAGTATTTCTCTCATCGTGGATGTGAGCACTGAGGATCAAAACCCAGTAACTGTAGACGTTTTAGCAAATGTGTCAGATGAAGATAATAATTCATTCATTATTATTTTCGCATCGGCAAATAATGGTACGGTCATTATCAATGCTGATAACACCTTAACCTATACACCAAACGTTGGTTTTGAAGGGATCGATACGGTGACATTTACAGTATCAGACGGTGATGGTGGTACTGTTGAAGGGCAATTTAATGTTTTAGTGAACTCTAAAAAACGGGTAACTGTTGAGAGTAAAACACGTGGAGGTTCATTGCCTCTAGGTTTAATTGTTTATCTCTTCTTCTATACGCTTTATAGACGTTACTCGCAAAAAGTACGCCGTTAAAAATAAAAAAGCCAAGCATTAGCTTGGCTTTTTTCATCTCTTTGATGAGATTAAGGCTGATAGTAAATCGGTGATTCAGGGCCAACAGGGAAGCCCAGTACAAACACCCATAAGTAGAATAACGCCACCCAACCAACAAAGAAAATCATACTGTATGGAAGCATGGTCGCAACCAATGTACCAATACCCATGTCTTTCTTATACTTAGTTGCAACAGCCAGTATCAAGCCAAAATAGCTCATCATTGGTGTAATAAGGTTAGTAACCGAGTCACCAATTCGATACGCCGCTTGAATAGTTTCTGGCGCGTAGCCAATTAGCATTAACATTGGCACGAAGATAGGTGCAGTTACAGCCCACTGCGCTGAAGAAGATCCCAAACTTAAGTTTACCAATGCACACATTAAAATGAATAGCACGAATACTTCTGGACCTGTTAGGTTTAGAGCTTGTAACAGAGCAGCGCCGTTAATCGCTAAAATTGTGCCTAGGTTAGTCCATTTAAAAAAGGCAACGAACTGCGCGGCAAAGAAAACCAGCACAATGTACATCCCCATCGAGCTCATGCTTTTACTCATGGCATCGATGACATCTTTATCGTTTTTCATAGTGCCAACAACACGGCCGTAAACAAAACCCGGAATACCGAAAGTAACAAAGATGAATACCACAATGCCTTTTAAAAATGGCGAGTGTGCAACAAGGCCTGTTTCTGGATTACGCAAAATGCCGTCTTCAGGAACAATTGTCCATGCAAGTAATAATGAAACCACTAACAGTGAAACACCCGCCCACTTAAGGCCTGATTTTTCTTTATCGGTTAAACCTGCAATGTCATTTTTTGGCAAATCATTACTTGCTTCATCAGGGTTGTACTTACCAAGGCGTGGCTCGACGATTTTTTCAGTAACGAAAGTGCCTAAAATGGCAATTAAAAATACTGAGATCATCATGAAATACCAGTTTGCTTCAGCGCCAACTTGGTAATTTGGATCAATCATTTGTGCTGCAGGTGTAGTAATACCTGCAAGAAGAGGGTCAATGGTGCCTAGCAATAGGTTGGCACTGTAACCGCCTGAAACACCTGCAAATGCCGCAGCAAGGCCCGCAAGTGGGTGGCGACCAAGGCTGTGGAATATCATGGCTGCTAGTGGAATCAGTACGACATAACCAAGCTCTGATGCTGTATTTGATAAAATCGCAGCAAATACCACCATGAAAGTAACTAGGCGTTTAGATGCGCCCATTACCATGCCTCGCATAGCTGCAGAAAGTAAACCTGAGTGCTCTGCAACACTCACACCTAATAAAGCAACTAATACTGTACCAAGAGGTGCGAAGCTCGTGAAGTTTGTAACAAGGCCTGTGACGATACGCTGCAGGCCTTCGGCACTGAGCAGGCTGACAACTTCAATAACACCATCGGGGTCGCGTCCAGCAGCGCCTTCTGGGCGTGGGTCGATGGCACTTAAACCATACCAATCGGCAATGCCACTAAATACAATAATGGCAACACAAAACATTGCAAATAATGTGATTGGGTGAGGGAGCATATTACCCAAAAATTCAACGGTGGCTAAAAATCGGTTAAACAACCCATTATTGCCACCCTCATGGGTGTTGTGAGAGTTTATAGTTTTTGACATGTCCAGTTCTCGTTATTTCAAAATGGCGCTAACCTAGCATTTTTTACCGGACAGATCATGTTTTAGCGGTGGGAAATCTAATAGGTACGTTCCAATACGCCCTTGTATAGCAAGGGATAGCGGCGCAAACGCTTACCAATGTAATCATCGGCTAAAATTTGCGCACAGACTTGCTCTACATCATTCGTTGCTTCAAACACCCAATCAAAACGCTCAATAGCAAGTAAAAAACCTCGTTTAAGAAACTGTTGCTCACGATAGTAGCTAAGATTGTCGCGAATAATATCTAGCTTACTTGGGTCATTTTTTAATTCATTAATAACCTGATTTATAAATGCAACTTGCTGCTTGGATTCAGCTTTTACCCGTCGTTTCATTACTTATTTATAGTTCCTGCTCTGCGATATAAAGCACTTTCTTCATAAAGTCTTCTTTGTTTTTTTCGTGTTGATAGTCAAGGTGATAGGTATTATGAAAACCAAAGCGTAGTAATACACCACTGCCTTTTAGATAGACTGTATATCCATCGATATCAGAAAAAGCGCAAATACCTTCATAAAGCTTTCCATCTTCATGGTCTTCACCGTGTTGAATGATTTTTTCATACACAGAAAGAATTAATTTACCGTCTAGTTCATTTTTCATGATGACTCCTTTTTAATGTAGTACGTTTCATATCTATAAAAAGTTTAGTGCTATTTTTAATGTTTTGAGTGTTTCTATGGCTTAGTTTGCGATAAATCATTAAATCTGCATTTAGCCAGCAGATGTCGAAAATTTACAATATTTTGTCTTACCTTAAACTTAAAATTGGTTTTATTTGAGGGACGCACAATGAGTTATAAATTAATACTACTGATACTACTAACAGGCTTGTTGCTTGTAAGCCAAAGCATATCAGCAAATACAGCCCCCCTTGTTTTAGAAAATGAAACAGGGAAAATAGTCAAACTTGAAAGCTACTTAGGCAAAAAACCAGTTTACTTAAAGTTTTGGGCTACTTGGTGCAAGCCATGTATGGAGCAGATGCCGCATTTTCAGCATGCTTACGAACAGTATGGCGATAAAATTCAATTTGTAGCAATTAATATCGACCTCAATGATGATGCACACGCTGTTGCTAAGGTTAAAGAGCGTTTTTCACTTAGCATGCCATTATTTACCGATCATACAGGCCGGGTTGCTAAACATTATGAATTTATGGGCACCCCTTTTCATGTGTTAATTGATAGCGATGAAAAGGTTATTTTTCAAGGCCACGAAGCTGATAAGCCGCTTGATAACACGTTACGCTTGTTGTCACACAATGGTAAAGTTGAAAAAGCGCGATTATTAGGTGAAAAGCAAGGTAAAGCGGCTCCTTTGGTTATTCCGAATAAAGGCAAAAAAGCAGTGCTATTCACCGCAACATGGTGCGACTGGTACTTAGCAGACACTCGCCCTGCAATGGCAAAGCAGTGTGAATTGGCGCAGCAACATGTTAATCAGTTGGCAAAGCAAGGAATTGATGTCGAGGTTAAAGTGAGTCAGTTATGGACAGATCAAAGTGCAGTGCAAGAATATATTGATAAATTCTCTGTAACCATGCCAGTTTCAATCGATTATGGAAATGAGTTATTTATCGAAAATGGCATTAATTCGGTACCAAGTTTACTTCTTTACAACGATGGAAAAATAGTCTCAACACAGGCTAAATTTTAATAAAAACCGTGTGATTTTGCTTTGTAATTATGCAAATTTAGCCTATGCTCAAGGCTCATTACACAGTGAGCCTAGAGCATGATAGATAAGGCATTATTAGCAAAAACACGCGAGTTATCTGACCGATTAATCGCACTGCAAACACCCATTCGTATCCTTGATGCGATCAACTGGGATAAACAAATCAAAGAAGAGTTTTTTAAGCATAAATGCCAGAAAAACCCAACAGTTGATCAAGCCTATTACCAACAGCGTGACCTTGGTTTTGTACCAAGCGAACTGCGCCGTGCGTTTTCTGATTTAAATCGCGATATCATCAGCCAATTAGGGCAACTAAACCCGATTGCGCAATACATGAGCAAGATGTGTACTGAATATAAAACCGTACTTAGTATGATTGAGTATCGTGGTACCCCTGAATTTCATGATCTGTCTGTAGAGCTGTTCGGTCACCCTAAAGATTTATTCCATGCTGGAGAGCCGTCACTTTCAGAGCTTGCAACTATGCTTGAGCAGCCACTAAAGAGTATGCTTGATGCCGATATCTTGCCTGATGATCCAAAAAATATCGATGCAGAAGATGCGGTGAAAATTCTAGCAGCTCAAGTGTCTCAAACGATGCCAGGCATTGATGTTGAGGTCATTCTGAGTGATGGTATCGTCAGTGATGCCGCAGCTGGTGCAAATAATATTAAACTTAATCAAGATGTTAAGTTCTCTCAGCGTGAGCTTGATATTCTTGAAGTGCATGAAGGCTGGATCCATGTGGGTACGACGCAAAACGGTCTTGCTCAGCCATATTTAACTTGTTTAAGTAAAGGCACACCGAGCTCCACGGTCACCCAAGAAGGCCTTGCTGTCTTAACCGAAATTATTACTTTAAAGTCGACGCCACGACGTTTAGCAAAATTAGTGAACCGTATTCAAGGTATTACTAAGGTTATTGATGGCGCGGAGTTTGTTGATATTTATCGTGACTATGTAGCGCAAGGTTTGAGTAAAGACGACAGCTATACACTCACACAACGAGTGTTTAGAGGCAGTACAGCAACAGGCTTACCTTTTACCAAAGATATCGCTTATATCAAAGGTTTCGTGTTGGTGTATAACCTTATCCGAGTTGCCATTCAGTTAGGTCGAATTGATCAATTGCACTTGTTATTGGTTGGTAAAATTTCGATTGATGATTTCAGACTGATATCACAATTGCATGATCTAGGTGTGATTGAAGACCCTAAATTTATTCCGCCACACTTTAAAGACTTACGAGGCCTAGCAACTTGGCTAAGCTTTGGCCGTTTTATCGGCAACTTATCGTTTGAGCAATTAGAAAACGACTATAAACCACTCTTTATTTGAATAAATATATAAAAAAATGCAGCTGGAATGAGCAGCTGCATTTTAAGAGTTAAAGCATGTTGCCTTACATGCTTTTAGTCGAGGAAACGATTAACCGGTGAGTGCGTCAACCTGCACTACATCATTCAGTACGATAACTTCTGCACGTTTGAAGAAGTTAAAATCTGTTGCGGTTGCTAATGTGTATGCACCCATCATACGGCTGATGATTAAATCACCATTGTTTAATTTTGGTAGCATAATTGACTCACTTACTACGTCGATGCTATCGCAAGTCGGGCCTGCTAACACTGACTCAACACGTTCGTTTGATTGTTTGAACGAGTCGATAGGGTACGAGGCTTCATCGAACAATAAACCACTGAATGAGCCGTAAATTCCATCATCTAAATAGTACCAAGGCTTGCCATCACGTAACGCTTGACCCATTACCGATGCAACACTGGTTACAGCACTAGCTACAATAAAGCGACCTGGTTCAGCAATTACGCGAACTGTCTCTGGTAACTGTGCTAAGGCATCATTAATAGGCGCACAAAACTCATCAATTGGCAGCACATCTTTGTTGTAAGGCACTGGGAAACCACCGCCGATATCAAGCGTACTAAGCGCAGGTAATCCTAATGCGGCTACGTCGTTAATCACTTGGTTACATGCAGCAATAGCAGTGACATACTTAGTTGGACTCGCTGTTTGCGAACCAACATGGAACGACAACCCTTTGATACGGATACCTAATTGTTGCGCGTAGCTAATGATTTCAATGGCCATTGCTGGGCTGCAACCAAATTTTTTCGATAAATCAGCGAATGCTTCCGCATTACGAAAACTTAAGCGAACAAGTAACTCAACCTGGTCTTTGTATGCAATGAACTTTTCTAATTCATTGATGTTATCAACCACAAACACATTACAACCGTATTCAAGTGCATCACGGATATCACGATCACGTTTGATTGGGTGCGTGTGAATCGTTCGGTCACTTGGTACGCCTTGGCTGGCGACTAAGTCTACTTCACCGCTGGTTGCTAAATCAAAGCTGGCACCTTCTTCTAAAAGCGTACGAACAACCGCAGGATGAGGCAGTGGCTTTAATGCAAAGTGTAAAACAACGCCAGGTAAAGCACGGCTTAATGCACGGTATTGATGACGAACAGATTCACAATCTAGCACCATTAATGGCGCGCCATGTTGTGCAACAAGTTGCTCAATAAATTGGTTTGATGGTTGTGCAATTGATTCATTTGCAGCAACCGACGCTGCAGGTACTTTGATTGTTAAGTCTTGTGTAAGGGTTGAAATAGCCATTTTACTCTCCGGCAATTAAGCAACTGCCCGGAAAAAAATGGAAGTCCGAGTCAGTTGAGTGTTATTAAGCGCACAGTATGTTCTGTGCAATCAAATACACTCTTGGATAGTTGCTCTATCGCCTTGCTACAAACAGTGTTTGTAATGTACTCGGATTGGCTATCATCAAGAAGCGGCGTGATAATAGATCTGCTTTTTTATTTGCGCAATAAAAAATTTCAAAAACAGAAATATATTTTTAACCTGTTGATTTTTAAATGATTATAACGATTTAAATTTTTGATACTCTAGAGAAATAGATTTTATTAAACGAAAAAAAATCCCCAAAAAAGGGGATTTTTTAATTATTGGTTTAGCTAACAAGCCGTTACTTATCGAGAATTGGTGCTCTCAAAAATTTTGTCGGCAGATGCTGCTACAAAGCCTGTGTAAAGCTCGCCATCTGGTTTTGCATAACGTAGTGCGAACTCATAAAAACAGCTTGGTACAGCCATTTTGCCATCGCTGAATTCCACTTCGCTGTCATCAGCAAGGGTTGAAGATTGCTCAAGCAATACCTCAGGCGAACCTTTGATTTCGCCGCCTGATGTATTCAAAGCAAACCCAGCATCTTTAAGTGCTTGGTTAACACTTTCGATATCATCGAATTTTGCTAATTCATTGATGCTCACAGTAAAGTGATTAGCACGGTAACCCCACGCCGACATCCACGCTGCATATTCGCTTTCTGCTAACAGCTTTTTGTAAGTGTCTGAACTTACTTGCCAGTGCGTTCCAGAGTAAAGGAAGTTATCAGCTGTTACTGCACTTTCGTCAATCTGATCAACCATGTCGTTCACAATAGCTTGTAATTCTTCTGAGCATTGCTCAACAAGTAATTCAGAGATAAAAACTTTAGGTTGTTTAGGATCTGAATGTTCAAAATGCTTAGCGTATAGTTTTTTCGCTTCGAAATGATACTCGCCGCATTCTTTGTAGCCAACAGCTAAAAAGTGCGCAGCTAGTTTTTCTAAACCGATTTTTTCGTGATTAAAAGTACGTAGAGCGATGTGATCGTTAATCACGTCATCTTTTTGTGTAGAGCCTAGTAGCTCGTGTACTTTTACCGCCGAAGGCGTAACTGATAAATAGTTTTCCCATAGATTTTCAAATAGGGCGTTTACATCTGTGTGCATGTTTAATTCCTTCAATTAAGGCGGCAAGGCCGCCAATCAATTATTCAATAATTAAGCCCGGCGCAAGGGTCTGTGGTAAATTAACTTTATCGGCTTCAACAGAAGCAACAGGGTATGCACAGTAGTCAGCAGCATAATACGCGCTTGCTCTGTGGTTACCACTGGCACCAATACCACCAAACGGTGCAGCGCTTGATGCGCCTGTAATTGGTCGGTTCCAGTTAACGATACCGGCACGAATACGTTTTAAGAAATGCTGGTAGTCGTTGCTATCATCACTTAATAAACCTGCAGATAAACCAAACGAGGTGTTATTTGCTTCATTAATCGCGCTATCAAAATCTGTATAACGATATACCTTGATAAGAGGACCAAAATGCTCTTCATCTGGCATATCTTTGACGGCAGTAACATCAATAATACCTGGGCTTACAAAACCTGTGCCCGGCTCGAGATGCTTAAGCTCAACAAGAGAGGTCGCTCCCATATCAAGTAACTGCTGCTGAGCTGCAACCATACCTAGTGCTGCTTTTTCGCTGATCATTGCACCCATAAATGGTTGATCCTCGCTGAAGCTGTCTGCCACTTTGATGTTTTTTGTTGCAGCAATTAATTTTTCTAAAATTGCATCACCATTTGCTGAGTTCTCAATAAATAAACGACGAGAACAGGTACAACGTTGGCCTGACGTAATGAAACCAGACTGAATAATGTCGTGTACAGCCGCACTTACATCTGCGACATCTTTTACGATCAGTGGGTTATTACCACCCATTTCCAGCGCTAAAATTTTACCTGGGTGACCTGCAAATTGCTTATGTAATAGGTGACCTGTATTTGAGCTACCCGTAAAGAATAAGCCATCAATATCTTGGTGAGATGCAAGAGCAATACCTGTGTCTACTTCACCTTGAACAAGGTTGATGACACCGGCTGGTAAGCCTGCTTTTAGCCAAAGCTTTAAAGTGAACTCAGCAACATGAGGCGTTAGTTCTGATGGCTTAAATACAACTGTATTACCCGCTAAAATAGCAGGAACAATATGGCCATTTGGTAAATGACCTGGGAAGTTGTATGGGCCAAACACCGCAACAACACCATGTGGCTTGTGACGAATAAACGCTTTAGCACCCGGCATTGGGTTTTCTGTCGTACCCGTGCGCTCATGGTATGCCTTAATAGAGATAGCAATCTTACCCGTCATTGCACCTACTTCAGTACGTGTTTCCCAAAGTGGTTTTCCTGTTTCACGGGCGATAATAGTCGCAAACTCTTCGCTGTTTTCTTTAAGCTCGGCTGCAAAGTTTTCAAGAATAACGATACGATCTTCAAGGCTCATATCAGCCCAGCCAAGCTGCGCATTGCGGGCTGCTTTAATTGCATCAGCTACTTGTTCAGCTGTGGCGGTTTTACCTTGCCAAACAACCTCGCCATTACTTGGGTTGATTGAACTAAAATCATGACCAAGGCCAACTTGCCATTGGTTATCTATAAGTTGAGTTGTTACACTCATTTTAAACTCCTTAAGTGGTTACAGACGGAAGAACCGCGCTGCATCCCCTTGTTTTAATTTAAGTGCTTCTGCCACTTCTTGGCTGACGATTAAGGTGTGCTTAGCGTGATTGTAATGAGCATGTTTAGTAAAAGTGGCTCTAAAGTCATTCACGCCTTGATTACAAATTGCCAGTGTGTCTGAGCATTTCTCATTGATATGATCAAGTTCACCTATAGTAATAGGGCATACTTGTGACTCTCGAACACTGCGAATATTACCAAGTTTTGCCTCTACAGTTGGTCCTGCATCGAATAGGTCGACATAACCACGATGCTCAAACCCTTCTTTTTCTAAAAGTTTCAGTGCAGGTTTGGTTTTTTCATGAACTTGACCAATGACAGCTTGTGCTTTTTTGCTAAGCAGGTTGGCATAGATAGGGTACTTAGGCATTAACTCACTGATAAACACTTTATCGCCAAGGCCAACTAAGTGATCAGCTTGTGGAAATTCAATGCTAAAAAAGTGTTCTTGTAGCCATTGCCAAAAAGGTGAGTGACCGTCTTCATCACTAACACCTCGCATTTCTGCAATGATGGTATCGGCAAAACGCTCACTATGTTGCGCCATAAACAAAAAACGTGAACGCGATAAAAAGCGACCAGTTAAGCCTTTTCTGTTTTGCTCACGCAAAAACAATGTACAAATCTCAGAGCAACCGGTGTAATCATTACACATGCTCAAGATATCGACAGTATTATAAACATTTAGTGTAGGGGAGTGATGAACGGTTTTTCCTAAGTGATAATGATACAAAGGAACCGACATACCCACAGCGGCTTCGATAGCTGTTGTGCCAATAACGTCACCGGTCTTGCTGTCTTCTAGTACAAATAAGTAGGTTTCGTCTTGTGGTTTATTTATATCTTTAGCAAAACTGCGTTCTGCGCGTTCGATTTTTTGTTGTAATAAATTATCATCGACTGGCAGTGAGGTAAAACCATGGCCTGACTCGATAGCAATTTGTTTCAACGCAGCAAAATCATTTGCTGTGATAGGACGTAATACTTGCATTAATTGCACTCCAATGGCGCACACTTAAAAGCATGCGCCAACTAGAATTAACCGTTTACAACGTCTGCAACCGCTTTTTCAAAGCGAGCTAAACCTTCTTTGATATCTTCAAGTGGGATCACTAAAGATGGCGTAAAGCGCACAACGTTTGTACCAGCAACAAGGCTCATTAAGCCATGCTTTGTGCTTGCAACTAAGAAATCACGTGCACGGCCTTCAAATTTACTATTTAGTGCTGCGCCTAATAAAAGACCTTTACCACGAACTTCACTAAATACATCATATTTGTTGTTGATTGCCGTTAAGCCTTCACGGAAAAGCTGTTCACGCTCTTTCACACCAGCAAGTACTTCTGCTGTATTTACGGTATCAAAAGCAGCTTCTGCTACAGCACATGCAAGTGGATTACCACCGTAAGTAGAGCCATGTGTACCAACTTTTAGATGCTCTGCAATACTGGCTGTTGTGATCATCGCACCAATTGGGAAGCCACCGCCTAATGCTTTAGCTGTTGTAAGAATATCTGGAGTTACATTAGTACCTTGGTAAGCGTATAAATCGCCTGTACGACCAACACCTGTTTGTACTTCATCAAAAATAAGTAAAGCATTGTGTTTATCACATAATGCACGTACACCTTCGATAAACTCGCTTGTAGGTGAAATAATACCGCCTTCACCTTGCAGAGGTTCCATCATCACTGCACATGTATTGTCACTGATAAGTGCTTCAAAAGCAGCTAAATCGTTATAATCACAGTGATCGATTGCAGCTGGCTTAGGACCAAAACCATCTGAGTAAGCGGCTTGACCACCTACGGTAACGGTAAAGAATGTACGACCGTGGAAGCCCTTGTTGAACGCGATGATTTGATTTTTTTGCTCGCCGTGTACATCTAATGCCCAGCGACGTGCTAATTTTAATGCTGCTTCGTTAGCCTCTGCGCCTGAGTTTGCAAAGTACACTTTATCTGCAAACGTTGCGTCTGTTAATTTTTTAGCTAAGCGCAGTGCAGGCTCATTGGTCATTACGTTTGATAAGTGCCAAATTTTTTCGCCTTGCTCTTTCAGCGCATTGACAAGAGCTGGATGACAATGACCTAAACAGTTAACGGCAATACCACCTGCAAAATCGATAAATTCTTTACCGTCTTGATCCCAAACACGCGAGCCTTGACCTTTTACAGGGATCACTTCTGATGGGTTGTAGTTTGGTACCATTACGTCGTTAAAAAGTTCTCTTGTTACTTGCATTTGTTGCACCTAAATCTGGCTTAGTATGAAAAAAGTATATTGCGAAAATTAGATCAGTTAAGCCGTTCCTGCCTAATTAAGCACGATGAGATTATTTTTCTTATCTATTTTTCTTATTATCTTGGTTAGGAACTTAAATTTGCAGTGCTATTTTGTGAAAAATGACTAAAATAAAAAGCAAATTAACGATGAAAGTGAACAAAGTGATAACTCCTCAAGATGAAAAGCTCTTATCTATCTTAAGAACTAATGCCCGCGCTAGTATTTCAGACTTAGCTAGAGCGCTTAATCTCTCTCGCTCAACAGTACAAAGTCGTATGTTAAAACTAGAAGAGTCAGGTGTAATAAAAGGCTACAGCGTTGATTATGGAGATGCCTACTTGAACCAAATGGTGTCAGCGCATGTTTCAATCAAGGTTAAACAGAAACTCACCACTAAAACTAACATAGAGCTAAAGCAGATTGATGCTATTTCACAGCTCTATGCAATTAGCGGTGAATTTGATTTGATTGCTGTTGTACAAGCCCAAAACCTTGAAAAGCTGAGCCATCTTTTAGATGACATTGGTAACTTAGATGGTGTTGAGCGTACGACCTCGTCGGTGATTTTAGAGACAAAATTTAAGCGTTAATTGTTTAGCAAGTAAAAATGCGCTTATTGTCTATAATAAAATTAATTTATTAGTTGTTTAGGCTGATATTAATGCTTGCTTCTTTTTTGCTTTCTCTCACTGTGGCTCAACCGCTTCAGATAGGAACGAATCTGCCAATTAACGTACCTCATAATGCAATAAGTCATGTTGAATGTATATTTAAGCAAATCAATGTGCCATTTAAGTTACATAAGCTACCTTGGCTCAGAGCAAAAAGGGAAGTGCAGTTAAATCGGCTCGATGGTTACTTTACCGCAAACCTGTTATCGCAAATGCAAGAGTATGGTGAACTTTCTGCACCTATGTATTTAGAAAATTGGTACTGGTTTACCCATGCAGATTCAGCGACGATCGCTGAAGAAGACCTTCGTTATGGGGTTGTTAGGGGAAGCCATCAGGCTGACTGGTATCAACTAAGCAATAAAAATATTGAAGTAGAAGTTAACACCACACATGAACTACTGAAAGTATTTAAAAAGCAGCGTGTAGACAGAATTTTGCTTGATTTAGAAGAATTTGAATACAACGCTGTGCAACTGCAAATAAAACCTGACGAGTACGCGCAGGCATTTTACCGCTATGTTCCACTTGGCTTATTTGCGGCAAATAAAACGCTCAAGGAGTTTCCCGAGTTTTTAAACATATTTAATAGCCACATAAGTAGCTGTTCACAAAACCCTTTCATATTGTCAAAAATTGAAAAACTAACATTAGTGAAAGTGCTCCTAGAAAAAATACAGCATTTAGCAAGCTCAGAACAGGTGCAACAGGCGGTAATAAAAAGTAATGAAGAACCAATTGATATCAAACAGTTAGAGCAGATTGATCAGCAGTGGGCTAAGCAAGTTATTGACAATAAACCAATACTTGCAGAGCGCTTTCTCAAACTTGAGGGTTCACAATTCTTACAAGTGTGGCAAAAGCAAATGCAAGGCCTAATTACAGAAACAATCGTCACCGACAAACAAGGCAAGAATGTCATAATCAGTGAAGTCACAACCGATTATTGGCAGGGTGATGAAGCTAAGTTTTTAAATATGTATTTGCAAGATGATGACTACTACATTGACTCGGTTGAGTTTGATGAGTCGACAAAGCACTTTCAGGTGCAGTTTAGTGTACCCATATTAGATGATGAAAATCAGCACATTGGTGTGCTGATTTTGGGAATCGATATTGAAAAGGCACTTTCAAATAAAGTAAGTAGCCCTTAGTGATTAGGTTTAGGCGCTTTTCGGATGACTTTTTTCTCAACCTTATCAAGTTCAATCACATAAGCGTTGCCACCAATACCTTTAAATTCTTCATCAGTGAAAACAATCGTATTGTCATCATAAAAAGTAATCGCTTCTTTTTGGGTCACGATACCTAAATCTATAAGCGAAACGTCGCCAGAAAAAAACTTATCACCCTGAAAATTCTCAAATAGCCAGATGCTAGTTGAATCTAACAGTACTAACTTGGAGCGGTCTGGGCTAAGTGCTGCAGAAGTGATCCAACAGAGTTTTTCCATGGTGGTGCAGGTTTTAAATGAGTCAATTAGCTCTGCATCAAAATTAGCGGCATGATCGCCTACTTTATATACTTTGGTGATACCATCAAATGGTTCTGTTCTGTTTTTAGTGAATAAATAGAGGTGACGACCGAGAGCTACAAACGCTTCCAAATCAAAGTTTTTTTGATCTGGAGTAATGGGGTTACCATCCATTTCTGGATAGGTGAACTTGATAATTTCGGCTTCAGTGGTGTCGCCTTTGATATCAATAGGGTTTTCGATTTTATAAATGGTTAACCACTTTCTATCATTGTTATTATTGCCGAAGTCGCCTAAAAAAAAATGACCAAATTTATTTTGTGTCATATCTTCCCAATCAATGTTTTTGGCATTTGTTACTAAGATTTCTTTAGCAATAGAGCCATCTTTATTGAGCCGATAGAGCTTCGGTTGGTCACCACTGTCGTTAATAGCCCATAGTCGTTTATATTTATCAAATTCAATTCCTGAAATTTCTTTCACTTTAGGGTCAACAGTTAAACGCTTTTTACTGTAAAGCGTGTAAATTGAAGAGGCTACAAAAATTCCCATCAACGTGATGGAAAACAGTAATATAGATAATAGGCTTTTTTTTAACATTTAAGGCACATATTTGGAAAAGTACACGCTATTATAGTCATAACGATAATTACTGTATATTCCAAACACCAGTGCCTGTTACAGACATAAAGTTTAAGTTGTCTTGTAAAACTTTATGGCCTACATAAACGGATGATTCAGGGTGGCTAACTAAATAGCCTTGCACACTTCTTATGCCAAGTGATTTGACAAGCTCAAACTGGCTGTGATCTTCAACACCTTCAGCAACAATTTTTAATCCAAGTTTTTGCCCTAATTCACTCAACGTATGTAATATCTGGTTATATTTAGGATTTTGATCAGCCTGTGAGACAAACATTCTATCGAGTTTAATAACATCAATTGGTAATTCAGCCAATGTACTCAATGAGCTAAATCCTGTACCAAAATCGTCAATTGCAATAGTGACGCCTTCTTCACGCAAGCGCTCTAGAGAATGAATGATTTTATTACTAGCTTTTATCAGCGTAGACTCTGTGATTTCAAGCATCAGTGCCGTTGCTGGTAGACCTGTTTTAGCTAGTTTTTCTGTGATAAATTTATAAATATCAAGATGCTTTAATTGCACACCAGAGATATTTACTGAAATTTTAACCTTCTTTAAGCCTGCGTTATGCCATGCTGACATTTGTCGACACGATTCAAGCATTATCCAGTCACCCAAATCTAAGATTAGGTTTGATTCTTCAGCGATTGGTATAAATTCGTCAGGAGCAATAGAGCCCTCAGCTGGATGATCCCAACGGATCAGCGCTTCAAAGTAATCTATCGCGCAATCCTCAACATGTACGATGGGTTGAAAAGACAAATGAAAGCTTTCACTTGCGATTGCTAAACGCATTTCTTCAAGTAAATAGTGGTATCGGCGGATCTTTTTACCCATTTCAGGTGAATAAACTTTGAAAATACCGCGCCCATCTGTTTTAGCGCGGTACATAGCAACATCGGCCATCTGTAATAAAGATTGCGGTGTAGCCGCACTATCAGGGTAAACGGCAATACCAATACTTGCACTAATTTTTATTAACTTATTACCAAGAACAAAATCACGTTCAATCTCTCTCAACACATTTTGAGCAACTTCAACAGTTTTTTGTTGATCTAGTTGTTGGCTTATAAATATTGAAAACTCATCACCACCTAATCGAGCTAAGTTTTGTTCAAGCTGACTTTTAGGAGACAAATTTATTAATTTATGATGACGTAATACACTACTTAAACGGGCTGCAACTTGAATGAGCACTTCATCCCCAAAGCTGTGCCCAAAAGAGTCATTAACTTGCTTAAAGCCATCTAAATCTATGAATAATAAAGAACATCTGAGTTTGTTATTTTCGGCTATTTGTAATTGTTCTGCGAGGTATTCAATATAAGCATGGCGGTCAAGTAATAAGGTGAGTTTGTCTTGATGAATACTCACTTCAGATTCTCTCGTATAGGTCGTTATATGCGAGCTAAGTGCTTGAACATTTTTTTTAAGTTGAATAATAGGTTTTACTGTAGGCTCAGATGGCACATGGACAACATTTAAGTTCTCTAATAGCTCTGTCGTTTGTTTATTTAGCTCCTTTAACAAATACTTTTCACTACTTGATTGCTTTTTTCTTGTAACTACCAGGCTTATTGCTAATGCAAGCAGAAGAAACACAATAATATTAACAGGTGATAAAAGTGTTAGTTTGATAAGTTTATTCGCCTCAATTGCATTAATTGCAACTGGGGTTGCTTGAATTACGACAAATTGAGAGTCATCAGCGAGAAACGTTTTCTGACCATATAGTATCACATTGTACCAAGGCGATGGCTCAACATTTAACAACGTTCGCTCAAATGTTCTCAATTCTGCAGTATTAATATTGAATTGTATATCATTAACTTGCTTGGTTAACAGTATGTTACAGCCATAACAAAAAGCCATTAAGGTTATTATGGTTATGCACGTTATACGAAAAGATTTGGTCATAGATTACTACCGTTTTGGTGTTAATTTTTTACTATAAAACTCACCAGCTTAATGCCTTGAGTATATTGCTTGTAAATTTAATTAACAAAGCCTTTCTTGTCTAATGGAACAATGGGTGTAAGTAAATGTGAAATTTCACATTGTTTAGTATATTTGCTCTAACCTTTTCATTCTCAAATGATTCTTCCATTGTTGCCAATTGCTGAATTGTGGTGCGGCAGAGTAAGCGTATTATCGAGCAGATATTCTAGTTTAGCGCATTTGAGGTGGTGATTTCTTTGTGCATGATCAATTTATTTATAATAATAATATGTATGATAACTTTACCCCTGTGGTTGTTTTTGTATAAAAGTTGCGTTTTTTGTGGTTTTCAAGCTTTCAAGTGTTTACAGACTAGTGAGAGATCTGATTTTAAACTGTAGGGAAAAATCATTAGCTTGTTGCATAGATTTGGAAAGTTTTTTTCAAAAGGGACTGCATGTAAGTCTAAAATTTACGCTTTTCTACTTATTGTCTTCGTTTTATTGCTGAGATATTTTTTAAAAAATGTAAATTGTATCGCCAGCTTATATAGTGGTCTTTTTATTTTATATATTTGTTTGCAATATAATGAGGTGATACTGTTTTTATCGTGTTTATTTAAACTAAAAATATAAGTAAAAATAAAGGTTGAGTTTTCGTCGCTGTTGAATGTGTTTTTTTATTTTAGAAATTAACTACTCATGCAGTTTGTTGTATTAAGTGTAATATTGTATTTAGTGTTTTTACTCTAAATAAGCTTCAAATTTATTCACTTTACCAAAGTCCGCAAGTTAACTACTTTTACAATGCTTTAAAAGCAACACCTAAAAAACATATTGAAATTAAACTATATTTTATAGCCAACTTGGTTCAGTTATTGCTCATAACAAGTTAGCAAGATGATGGGTGTTAGGATAGTTTGTTTTTTGCTCTTTTTTGGTGCAAAAAATAAGCTGATGCACTGTCATAATGCGTAAACATAGGTTTGATTTACTAAGTTCACTTATTTTCATAAGTATCTAGATAAATAAACCTTAAACGCACAGTTTCGCGCAGTAAGTTTTTAAAAGCGGTACTGTGACAAGGATAAATTTACCAATTGGTTGATTGGAGCCCACTATGTTAAGTAAACGTTTTTTTAAGACTAAAGACGAAACAGAAGTTACCTTTGAGTTTAAGCATCCCGATGCAGATGACGTGCAGTTAGTTGCAGAATTTACAGATTGGCAACCAGTGCCAATGAAATTCAATAAAAAAGAACAAGTGTTTAAATGTAAACAACGCCTACCGCTTGATAAAGAATTTCATTTTCGTTATCTAATTAATGGTCAAGAGTGGGATAACGACCACCAGGCTGATGGCTATATTCCAAATGAATTTGGAACAGATAATAGTATTGTTAATACCCAACGCGTTTAGGTGAGTTGATGCAGTCACTTTCGCAGTTATATTATCTGCATGGCATAGGCTATGAATATACGAAGTATACTGGCGAGCATGTTATTTTCGAAGAAAATACACGCTGCCAGGCACTAAGTTGTTGTGGTATAGACACAGCTAATTCTGATCAAATAAATCAGTTAAATTTTGCTTTAGATGCAGGAACGTGGCTGACTTTGTTGCCTCAAACTAGCATTATTGAGGCGCATGACCCTTACTTAAAAGTTCGTATCGATGAACGCTTGTTGAGCCGAGCTTGCCACCTTAGCATACCATCCTTGTCCATAAATCTGACACGTGAAAATCTGCAAGGACTTGCTGTGACAGGAGACTATGGCTTTAATGGGGTTCGTTACCTTGAAGTCGCTTTACCTGTTCCTGCTATGCCAATTGGTTATCATGATGCAGTGATAACTGTTGCTGATCAACAAGCTCATAGCCAATTATGGATAACACCTAAAGAGTGTTACTCAATTGATGATAAAAAGCGTTTGGGACTTTCCATCCAACTTTACAGTTTGTGTAATGCGCAAGGATTAGGTATTGGCGATTTTGCTGATTTAGCAACTTTAATCCGTGAAGTGGCGCAACAAGAAATGGATTACATTTTACTTAATCCATTGCATTTATTATTTGAACACAGTCCTGAGCGAGCTAGCCCTTATAGCCCTAACAGCCGAGCGTTGTTAAACCCGCTATATATTTCGATTTCTCTGTGTGAAGATGCATTGAATAATGACCCATTATCACAATTGCTCAGTGATAAACCCGCTACAACTGAACCTTTTATAGATTATTCTGCTGTTAGTCGATTTAAATATGATGCATTTCGTTGTTTATACACTCAATTTTGCCGGACAGCGTCAGCTGAACGAAAAGCAGAGTTTAAGCAGTTTTGTAGTAATCATAAGCACAGTCTAGCAACCTTGGTAGTTGAAGATAATGAATATGCCAGTTACTTGCAGTGGCAGGCACATTTACAGCTAAATCATTGTCAGCATATTGCAAATGAAGCAAATATGGCGATAGGTCTTATTAACGATCTAGCTGTTGGTTGCGCTGGTGATGGCAGTGAGTTTCGTAGCCAAGAAGAGTTATTTGCTGTGGGGGCAAATGTGGGAGCGCCTCCTGATCCTTGGGCTGAACAAGGTCAGAATTGGGGGTTGCCAGCTTTAAATCCTCAAAAGTTAAGTAAAAATAATTTTGCCTTCTATCGCTCTTTGATCCGCGCCAATATGGAAGATGTTGGTGGATTGCGCATAGATCATGTGATGGCAATCAGAAGGCTATGGTGGTGTTTTGAAAATAACGCCCAGCAAGATGGTTGTTATGTTTACTACCCATTTGAACATTTATTGGCGATACTGAAAATAGAATCTTATCTTAATCACTGTGTCGTGATAGGTGAGGATCTAGGTGTTGTACCAAGTGAGGTTCGCGAAGCACTAAAAGCAAGTGCAATTTATTCAAATGGCTTGTTCTATTTTGAAAAAGATTATCAAGGTGAATTTTTAGCATCAGAGCACTTTGCACCACATAGTTTGTTGATGATTGCTAATCATGATGTACCGCCATTTAAAGGGTGGTGGACTGGTCATGATATTACTGTTAAGCAAGAGTATGGTTTGCTTGATAGTGCACAAAGCGCTGCGCAACTTGAAGCGAGAAATGTCGAAAAGCATCGTATGCTTAATTTTATCGCAAGAGAATCAGGGCAGCACTTATCATTAGATTCTGAAGCGTCTGTGGTGTATGAGTTATTAGCCTCATCGTTAGCAGCTGCTCCAGCCAGATTATTTACCATTCAAATTGACGATTTAGATCAGCAAATTTTGCCGGTGAACATTCCCGGAACTGATAAAGAATACCCAAATTGGCGGCGCGTTCTTTCACGCCCAACTGAGCAAATTATTCGTGCTCAGCATGCATTTTTAGCCAATTTAATTTCGATAAGGAATCAATAAATGAGCAGTCGTGTTGGTCAAAAGCCTTTTGCTGAACCCATGGTTTATCAAGCACATATCGATGCATTGTCTTCAGGTTGTTATAAAGATCCTTTCAGTTTTTTAGGACCCCATAAAGTTAGTGCATCAAGCTTTGAGATTCGCTGTTTTTTACCTGGGGCAAGCCAGTTGTCAATTTTGCAAGGCAAGCAGGTTATTGAGGCCAAAAAGCAAGGTGACAGCGATTTATTTATTGCAACTGTCAAAGCAAAATCAATCCCTGATTACCAACTGAATGTGAATTATGGGGATGGCAGTCAGTATCTTCAAGAAGATGAGTATCGTTTTACAAGTACACTTGATGAACAAGCTATGTACTTATTTAACGAAGGTAGTCTTGAACACGCTTATCAGCACTTTGGTGCGCACTTTGTAACCCAGCAAGGTGTTGAAGGTGTGCGATTTACTGTTTGGGCACCTAACGCGAGTAGCGTTTCAGTTATTGGCGAATTTAATTATTGGCAGCGCAACCGTCATTTTATGCGCTTTCACCCAGCCAGTGGCGTTTGGGAATTATTTATCCCAGGTTTAAAAGAGCATCAGTGCTATAAGTTTGCGATTAGTACACCTTCTGGTGAAGTACTTGATAAAGCCGATCCGTTTGCATTTAAAATGCAACAAGCGCCGGGCACTGCTTCTGTCTTACAAAAGCTAAATAAGAAGATACAGTTGTCTGATGAAGCGTTAGCAAATCGCGCAAAGCGTAACAGTATCGATGCTCCTATCAGTATTTACGAAGTGCATGCAGGCTCTTGGCAGCGACGCGATGATGAGGGCCGCTATTTAACATGGCGTGAGCTTGCCGATAACCTTATTCCGTACACTAAAGATCTTGGTTTTACGCATTTACAATTAATGCCTATCAGTGAGTATCCATTTGATGGTTCTTGGGGTTATCAGCCTGTGGGCTTATTTGCCCCAACTAGCCGTTATGGCAGTTTTGAGGATTTTGTATATTTTATTGAGCAATGCCATGACGCTGATCTCGGTATTATTTTAGATTGGGTGCCGGGTCATTTCCCGAGTGATCCACATGGTTTACATCGTTTTGATGGCACGCATTTATACGAGCATGCAGATGTAAGACAAGGATTTCACCCTGATTGGAATACCTATATTTACAACTATGATCGTGCTGAAGTTCGCAGCTTTTTGATTGCTAATGCAATGTATTGGTTGCATGAATTTGGCATTGATGGTTTGCGTGTTGATGCGGTTGCATCAATGTTGTATCTCGATTACAGCCGAGAAGAAGGGCAATGGATCCCAAATCAGTATGGCGGTCGTGAAAATCTTGGTGCAATAGAATGTTTAAAGCAGGTTAATCTGCGCTGTTACGGTAAAAATCCTGGCATTATGATGGTAGCTGAAGAATCAACTGCTTGGCCGGGAGTGACACGGCAGGTCGATCATGGCGGTTTAGGCTTTGGCTATAAATGGAATATGGGTTGGATGAACGATAGCTTGCATTATATGCAGCGTGATTCTTTATATCGTGCCCACCATCATCATGAAATGACGTTTTCAATGGTGTATGCCTATAGCGAGAACTACATTTTGCCTTTAAGTCACGACGAAGTTGTGCATGGTAAAGGCTCATTGATAGAGAAAATGCCAGGTGATGATTGGCAGAAGTTTGCTAATTTACGAGCATACTACGCATTTATGTGGGCTCATCCGGGTAAAAAGCTGTTATTTATGGGAGCTGAAATTGCTCAGCGTAGTGAATGGAATCATGACCAATCAATTGACTGGCACTTGCTTGAGCATGTTAGTCATAGTGGTATGCAACAAACAATTAAACAACTGAATAATATTTATACCACGACTCCTGCACTCTATGAGCAAGATACTAGCCCAGCGGGCTTTGCATGGTTAGATAGTTCTAATGCAGAACAAAGCATGTTTAGTTTCATCCGTTATGCCAAGCATGCTGACGATTTTGTTCTGGTAATTAGTAACTTAACACCGCAAGTTTATCATGACTATGTAATAGGCGTTCCTAAGCCAGGTCGTTATCAAGTTATCTTTAATTCTGACAATGAAGAATACTTTGGTTCGGGTGTTGAAGTTAGCGGTAATACAGAACAACTTATCTTTAGTCAGCCTACTGCGAGTCATGGTTACAATCAAAGTATAAGCGTGTCTTTACCTGGGCTTGCAACTATTTACCTGAAGAAGATGAACGATGAGTCATAGAGTAGAGCTTCAAATCGGTTCAACGATGCCTCTGGGGGCATCTATAGTTGAAAACGGTGTTAATTTTGCTGTGTATGCACCCCAAGCTCAGCATGTGTCATTGTGTTTATTTGACAATAGCGGTCATTCAGAAGTAATGACTCTTTCAATGCACCTTAACGAAGGTGGCATTTGGACATTGCACGTTAGCCCTTTAAAAGCAGGGGCATTGTATGGTTACAGGGCAGATGGTGAATATGCACCAGAAAAAGGGCTTTTCTTTAATAATCACAAGCTACTACTAGATCCTTATGCGCGAGACTTGCATGGTGAGTTTACTTGGAGTGAGCGCCATTATGGTCAGATGCCTGTAGGTAAGTTGAGTCAAGTCAATAACGCTGTTGATATGCCCAAGTCTCGAGTTCGCGAGCTTGCACCTTATACGGGTAAAAAACCTAACCATAGTTGGGGTAAAACGGTGATTTATGAGTGCCATGTTACTGGCGCAACATGTCGACACCCAATGATCCCTAAAGCACTACAAGGTAAGTTTTTAGGCTTAAGCCATCCGAGTTTTATTGAGCATTTACGCACTATAGGGGTGACTTGTCTTGAATTACTCCCTGTGCACGCATTTATAAGTGAGCAGTTCTTAACGGCTAAAGGCCTACAAAACTATTGGGGTTACAACACGCTTAATTTCTTCACGCCGCACAAAGATTATCTAGTGAATGATGATATCGGCGAATTTCAGCAAATGGTTGCGGCTCTTCATAAGGCTGATATCGAAGTAATTTTGGATGTTGTCTATAACCATACTGCTGAAGCAGGAACTGATGGGCCTATTCTTTCTTTACGCGGCTTAGATAACCTTGGCTATTATCGCACTGTGGCTGATAAACCTCAGCATTATATCAATGATACCGGCTGTGGTAATACTGTGAATATTGACTCACCAAGAACCTTACAGCTGGTGCTTGATAGCTTGCGATATTGGGTTGAAGTAATGGGGGTAGACGGTTTTCGTTTCGACCTTGCAACGATTCTTGCTCGTAATCCTAATGGCTTTAATCAAGCGCATGCGTTTTTCCAAGCAATCAACCAAGATCCTGTTTTGAGTAAAGTAAAACTGATTGCTGAGCCATGGGATATTGGCCCGGGCGGTTACCAATTAGGGGCTTTTCCTGCACCTTGGCGTGAGTGGAACGACAAGTATCGTGACACTATCCGACGTTTTTGGCGACAAGAGCAGGGGGTTATAGGTGAGCTTGCAAAGCGTTTACATGGTTCGTTCGACTTATTTGAGCATAATCTCAGAGGACCACTTAACAGCATTAATTTTGTGACGAGCCACGATGGTTTCACGCTTAATGATTTAGTGAGTTATGAACAGAAACATAATGAAGCCAACGGTGAACAAAATAGAGATGGACACAGTGCCAACCACTCCTTTAATTGTGGTGTAGAAGGTTTTACTGACGATAAAGAAATTAACGCATTACGTTTGCAGCAACAAAAAAATATTCTATTGACGTTATTACTTTCAAAAGGGGTTCCAATGCTTTCACTAGGAAGCGAAATGGCCCATTCACAAGGTGGTAATAATAACGCGTATTGCCAAAATAATCGCACTAGCTGGCTTGCATGGAAAGACTCGCAAATTAATCATCCATTAACCCGATTCATCGATGATGTTTTGCGTTTACGAAAGCAGTTTAGTGTCTTTAAGCATCGTTTTTTTGTTCATGATAATGATCCACGTTACGACGTCGCGTGGTTCACCGAATCAGGCACTGTAATGGAACAAGACGATTGGCATCAAGGTGATCGCCAAGTGTTGATTTATAGCCTGACTGATAAACACACAAACCAAGCTTTATTGATCATTTTAAATGCTGGGTCAGAGTCTGTTACTTGTCAATTACCCCCTCTTGCGAAAGGGAAGTGGCATTTAGCACTGACAAGTATACATCCTATGTCAACTTATGATGTTGATAAGGAACAACAGATTGCTGCAATGAGCAGCTGGGTTTTTACCGCCAATTCAGAGGATCCTAATCATGGCTAAAAATGCCGATCAAGTATGTGTTGTTAAGGGCTGGCAGGATGCCCCTACCGTTGATGAAAGCACCTTAGATGATGATTTATCTCGCCATTTTTATTACACCCTTGGGCGTGACAAAGTCGGTGAATCGCAATTATATTTATATCATGCTTTAGCATTAACTATTCGTGACAGATTGGTTGCACGTTGCCGTGTAACTAATCAGCAAATTCACGGACAAAAGCGTCGTAAAACTGCTTATTTATCTCTTGAATTTTTAATGGGTCGTGCTCTTGGTAATGCCATTCTAAACCTAGATTTAGACGATCAAGTTGCAAAAGCATTACAAGATTACTGTACAAAGTTAGAGACAGTTGCAGAAGCTGAGCACGACGCAGGTTTAGGTAACGGTGGTTTGGGCCGTCTAGCTGCGTGTTTCTTGGATAGTTGTGCAAGCTTGGCACTACCTGTGATTGGTTATGGTATTCGTTATGAATATGGCATGTTTAATCAAGCGATTGAAAATGGCCATCAAATTGAACAGCCCGATAACTGGTTACGCGAAGGTCATCCTTGGGAGCTAAGTG
This sequence comes from Pseudoalteromonas thalassia, assembly GCF_049257215.1. Taxonomy (NCBI): domain Bacteria; kingdom Pseudomonadati; phylum Pseudomonadota; class Gammaproteobacteria; order Alteromonadales; family Pseudoalteromonadaceae; genus Pseudoalteromonas; species Pseudoalteromonas thalassia. Next base: position 63,825 of record NZ_JBMMUE010000003.1, on the reverse strand, counting down.
CCCCAGAGCAATCAAAGCGCGTAAAATTCTTTGGTCATGTTGAAAGTTATACTGATAAATACGGGCGTGAGCACCGTCAATGGCTTGATTCTCACGATGTCTTAGCTGTGCCTTATGATGTGCCAATTCCAGGCTATAAAAACGATATCGTAAACACGCTACGTTTATGGAAATCAGAGGCGACTGACGAATTTGATTTGAGTGAATTCAACGCAGGGAGTTATTCAGAAGCTGTTGCTCGTAAAAACCTTGCTGAACAAATCACCATGGTACTTTATCCAAATGATAGCAGTGAAAATGGTAAAGAGCTTCGTTTACGCCAGCAATACTTCTTATCATCGGCGAGCTTACAAGACATCATAGATACGTGGGTTAGCAAACATGGCGAAGATTTCTCTGACTTTGCTGATTACCATGTTTTTCAATTAAACGATACACACCCAAGTATAGCTGTAGCAGAACTGATGCGTATTTTGGTTGATGAGTATGAGCTAGATTGGCAAGAAGCCTGGTCTATTACCACTAAAACCATGGCTTATACTAACCACACTTTACTGCCAGAAGCATTAGAGAAGTGGTCAGTATCATTATTTGCGCGATTATTACCGCGTATCTTAGAAATAATCTATGAAATCAATGCCCGCTTCTTAGCAGATGTTGCTCAAGCATGGCCTGGAGATGTTGAAAAACAACGAGCATTATCGCTTATTGAAGAAGGCCCAGAGCCACAAATCCGCATGGCGTATTTGGCAATTGTTGGTAGCTACTCAGTAAATGGCGTTGCTGCACTTCATACCGAGCTACTTAAAGCGGGCTTATTCAATGAGTTTTATCAGCTTTGGCCAGAAAAATTCAATAATAAGACCAATGGGGTTACGCCACGTCGTTGGCTTGCACATTGTAACCCTGATTTAGCCAAACTACTCAATAAGCACATAGGTGATGAGTGGGTAGGTGACTTCAGTAAAGTCAGTCAATTACGTCGCTTATACGACGACACTAAATTCCACAAAGAATGGCAAGCAGTTAAACATAGCAATAAGCAACGCCTTGTTGAACTTGTTAAGGCTCGTTGTGGCGTTGAGTTTGATCCATCAATGATGTTTGATGTGCAAGTAAAACGTATTCATGAATACAAGCGCCAATTATTAAATATATTACATGTTATTCACTTATATGATCGTATTCGCCAAGGTGATACTTCAAATATTGTCCCTCGTTGTGTGTTATTAGGTGGTAAAGCCGCACCTGGTTACTACATGGCGAAGAAGATAATTAAGTTAATTAATAATGTTGCTGAAGTGATCAATAAAGATCCATTGGCAAAACCGTACTTGAGAGTGGCTTTTTTACCGAATTATAACGTGACAGCAATGGAAACTATTTGCCCAGCAACGGATTTGTCTGAGCAAATTTCAACAGCAGGTAAAGAAGCATCGGGTACCGGTAACATGAAGTTCATGATGAATGGTGCTTTGACCATTGGTACGTTAGATGGTGCCAATATCGAGATCCGTGACGCAGTAGGTGCTGATAATTTCTTCTTGTTTGGTGCTCGAGCAGAACAAATTGATGATATCAAAGCGCACTATAATCCTGAGCAAATTATTCATCAAACCGACAGCCTATACAAGGTAATGCAGTTACTTGAAAGCGGTCACTTTAACTTGTTTGAACCAAATCTATTCGACGACATTATTGCTGCGATTAAGAGCCCGCACGATCCGTGGTTAGTTGCACATGATTTTGCCAGCTTCGTTGAGGCACAAGAGCAAGTTGAAAAAGCTTACCTAGACACTGCTCACTGGACGCAAATGAGTATTTTAAATACGGCGGCTAGTGGCATGTTTTCGAGCGATAGAACAATTAGTCAATACAGTGATGACATCTGGCACTTGGAACCACTGTTAGACATTAGCGCAAAGCAAAACACACAGAAGAAAAGCAGCTAACTTAAGACGGAGAGAGTTATGCCTAGTTATGCAAATCGATACATAAGTAGTTTAACAAGAGAAACGTATGCACTCATTTTAGCAGGTGGGCGTGGTTCTCGTTTACATGAATTAACAGACTGGCGTGCTAAGCCAGCAGTGTATTTTGGCGGGAAACATCGAATAATCGATTTTCCTCTATCAAACTGTATTAACTCAGGCATTCGTCGTGTTGGTATAGCAACTCAATACAAGTCACACTCATTAATCCGCCATGTAAACCGTGCATGGGGACACTTTAAGAAAGAACTCGGTGAGTCGGTAGAAATACTGCCGGCATCACAACGTAAAGGTGATGATTGGTATTGTGGTACGGCAGACGCCGTTTTCCAAAATATGGATATCATTCGTCATGAGCTGCCTAAATACGTGATGATTCTTTCCGGTGACCACGTTTACTGCATGGATTACGGCGGTTTACTTGCTAAGCATGTTGAAACTGGTGCAGATATGACAGTGTGCTGTATCGAAGTACCGTGTGAAGAAGCCGCAGGTACCTTTGGTGTAATGACTGTTGATGAGAATAACAGAGTTCGCCGTTTTGATGAGAAACCATCTGAGCCAACTTCAGTGCCGGGTAAACCAGGTACTTGTTTAGCGTCAATGGGTAACTACATTTTTAACACAGAGTTCTTATTTGAACAGTTAAAAAAAGATGCAGAAACAGAGGGTTCTGGTCGTGACTTTGGTCACGATATTATCCCAGCCATCATTGAAGAGCACAATGTATTTGCATACCCATTTAGAGATGAAAATGAAGGCCAGCCATACTGGCGTGATGTAGGTACCCTGGATTCGTTTTGGGAAGCCAATATGGAGCTTGTTATGCCAGAGCCTCAGCTTGACTTATACGATCCTAAATGGCCGATTTGGACATATCAAGAGCAATTACCACCTGCTAAATTCATTTTTAATGATGATGATAGACGTGGTATGGCTGTGGATTCAACGGTATCGGGTGGCTGTATTATCTCTGGTTCAATGGTTAGAAAATCACTGCTGTTTTCGAATGTATATGTTCATTCATATTGTGAAATCGAAGAGTCAGTGATCTTACCTGGGGTTAAAATTAACCGTAATTGCCGCATTAGGCGTGCTATTATAGACCGTAACTGTGAGATCCCTGCTGGCCTTGAAATTGGTTTTGATAATGAAGCTGATAAAGAAAATGGCTTTAGAGTGTCGAAAAAGGGGATCGTACTTGTTACCCGAGACATGTTGAATGAGCTTGAGAAAAAAGCAAAGGCAACAAAAGCAAAGTAATAAATACTTTGTTTAATGGTAAAGTCATAGTGTAGTAAGGAGTAGCAATTGCTACTCCTTGTTTCATAGTAAGAATTAATGTTATGGAGTACTGCTAATCATGCATGTGTTGATGGTGGCTGCAGAGAATGACGCATTACCGAATGCTAAAGTCGGTGGTGTAGCGGATGTTGTTAGGGATTGTCCTAAAGCGTTAGTTGATAAAGGCCTTACTGTTGATGTTGTGATCCCTGATTACGGATTTCATTATCTTGAACGTCATCATATCGGTGTTGTACATGTTCCATTTGCAGGGCATATGCAGCAACTAGACGTGTGGAAACTTGCCAATAGTGAACACGGTGTTACGCAACTGATTATTTCTCATTGGGAATTTAGTCGCCATAATGGTGCTGTGTATTGTAATGATGAACCTGGCAGGCCCTTTGCAACCGATGCGAGTAAGTTTGCATTGTTTAATGCGGCGGTGTGTGAAGCCTTACTACAAGGAATTATCCGAACCCCTGATGTAATGCATTTACATGACTGGCATAGCGCCTGTGTGGCATTATTACTAAAAAATGACGGTCGTTACCGTACATTATCTAAGTTATTTTTAGCTTATACCGTTCATAATTTGGCATTGCAGGGTATTCGCCCATTTAAAGGCGATAGCTCAAGTTTAGAAGCATGGTTTCCGGGCTTAAATTATAACGGCGAGAAATTGTGCGATCCGCGTTATCACGATTGTTTTAATCCGATGCGAGCAGCGATTAATTTAGTTGATAAAGTGCACCTTGTTTCACCAACCTACTGTCAAGAAGTATTGCGTCCGAGTGATGCTGCAAATGGTTTTTTTGGTGGAGAAGGACTAGAAGCTGATTTGCAGGCAGCCTATCGTGAAGGTCGTGTGGTAGGGATCCTAAATGGTTGTGAATATCCAGGAATGGAACTCAAAGATATCAGCCTTGCAACACTTTACCATCATGCAGAGTCGGCACTATTTCAATGGATGGCGAAGAGCCCCATCTTAGATTCAAGTTATTATCTTGCTCACCAACGTTTATTACAGTTCAAAACAAAACCTTTTGCGGGTCCGCTTGTTACGAGTGTTGGCCGATTAACAGATCAAAAGGCACTTTTACTGCGTCAACCTTATGAAAAAGCATTGGTTTTAGATGAGTTATGTCAACGCTTAAAGCAACATGATGGCTACATGATAATTCTTGGCTCTGGTGATGCTGAACTTGAGCAAATCATGACAACTGTCATGGCACGCCAAGAGAATCTGCTATTTTTAAAAGGCTATGCACACTTGGTTGGTGAATATATGTATCACTTGGGTGATTTATTCTTAATGCCAAGCTCATTTGAGCCATGTGGAATAAGTCAAATGTTAGCAATGCGCGCTGGACAGCCATGCTTAGTTCATGGTGTTGGCGGTTTACAGGATACGGTCGAGCATAATGTCAGTGGTTTTAGTTTTAGAGGTGAGAGTTTAGCCTCTCAAAGCTACGAACTTATTACTGGTTTTAGTGATGCGCTAGACCTTAAAAAGTCTCAACCTGAGCAATGGCGCTCGATATGTGAACAAGCTAAAAATGCTCGTTTTACATGGGGATCTGTTGCAGATGGCTATTTATCAGGCTTATATCAATAAATATTGCGTGATTCATGGTAATTAAGTGACTTTTTTGTCTATTTCAGCTATTAATTACTTAGTGTGATATAAAAATTCAAAAGTAGGTAAAGTGGCTGTATTTGTTGCTAGGCAAGCGGTCTTTAATCGTCGTCAACAAGTTGTCGCCTATGAGCTACTATTTAGAGATAGTTTAAAAAACAGTTTCCCGGATGTTTCAGAGAGCACAGCTACTGCGCGTCTGATTATGGAAAACCAGCTCAATCTAGGCACTCGCCATATTACGTCGGGCAAAAAGGCGTTAATTAACATAGGTCCAGAATCGTTGAAACTGGACCTATGCGCGTTTTTGCCAACTCAAGACGTGGTTATTGAGCTTCTCGAAACGATGGAGCCAACAGATGAAAACTATGAATTTTGTCGGGAGCTTTTCCATAATAACTACAAACTTGCTCTTGATGATTTCGTATACCAACCTGAATGGGACCGCTTTTTAAAGTTAATTCGCTTGATTAAGTTCGATGTGAAGCAAACCCCCTTTGAGGACATTGCGCCTGTTTTACAGAAGCTGAAAAAGCATAAAAAAATAAAACTATTAGCAGAAAAGCTTGAAACTGCCGATGATTATGAGAAAGCCTACAAAATGGGTTTCGATTTTTTCCAAGGTTACTTTTTTGCAAAACCAAAAATGATCCAACATCGCGATATTGATTACAACTATGCATTAGTTTTGTCGATTTATGCTGAAGTAATGCGTCCAGATCCTAATATTAGCGAAATCGCGGGACTTTTTTCTTTAGATACTGCACTTGCCTACAAGCTATTACGCTTAATAAACAGTGGTGTATTTCCAATAAAAAGTAAAATAGGTTCATTAAAGCAAGCGCTTGTGTACCTAGGTCATGAACGACTGAAAAAGTTTGTTAGTTTGATCATCACCGCCCATAGCGCCCAATCAAAACCAGCCGAGCTTACTCGGCTTTGTGTTGTCAGAGCGCGTTTTTGTGAATTAATAGCGCAGCGTGTCGCAAAACAACAAACCGGAGAGGCATTTTTAACGGGGCTGTTTTCATTACTCGATGCAATATTAGATCAGCCGATGGAAAAGCTGTTGGATAGATTGCCGTTTCCTGACGAAATACATGCAGCATTAATGCAAGAAAAGAATATTCTCTATTACATTCTCGAAACTGTTAAAGCATACGAAACAGGAAGCTGGTGGGCACTGGAGCAAGCAGTTGCCTATTTAAATATTGAGAGTGGGGAGCTTCCCAAAATATACGAAAATGCGGTAAATTGGAGCGATAGCTGTAGACAAAACTTATAAGGGAACTATGCGCAATATAAATATGGATGTTTTACGAGGTATTGCGGTGCTAGGTTTGATGTTTATGAACATCTATACCTTTGCTATGTTTGAGTATGATTATACCCCAAGCTCATCGCCACCACTTTCTGATACCGTCATAAACATCATTAATGTGTTATTTATTGATGGACGTTTTAGAAGCCTTTTTTGCCTATTATTTGGTGCCTCATTGGTTATTCAATGGCATCTTTGGCAAAGTATAGATAAACAACACAATCGCTTAAAAGTGCTTGCTTATATTGGCCTTGCTCACGGCTTTTTGCTTTGGGCCGGCGATATTTTGTTTATTTATGCCTGTGCTGGTTGGTTAACCCTTAAATTTAGCCAGCAAGATAACGAAAAAATACTGCGTATGGGCATGTTGTTTTTACTTCTCGGTGCCTTTATTTCATTTTTACTTGCCTTTGTCGAACCTGAATTAACGCCTTTAACGCGAAGCTCAGACGAGTTTTTGATGGCTTATGATGCGGCTTATTCTTCCTACTTTGCTGGATTTGTCAGTAACGTATTAATGTTTACTGTGATGCTTATTGCAGTGCCGCTGATCACTATGTGGATGGCCGCAGGGCTAATGCTAGTGGGCGTTTATCTATATAAACAAGGGGTTTTTGTTGACGGCTTAACGAAAGCTCAGCTTAACATGATTGTTCCAGCGGCTATTGGTTTAACACTCGTAAGGTTGATGATAGACCCTAACAGTAGTGTATTTATGTACGCGATTGTCGAGCCTATAAATTGGCTAGCAGCTTTAGCTATGGCCATTTGCTATTGCCATATCATTGTAAAAATAGTTAAAAATAAATCCAGTAAATGGTTACTGCTACAGCAGGCTGGACGCATGTCATTGACTTTATATCTGATGCAAACAGTAATATTTATACTGTTTTTTAAAGTTGCATTCTCAAGCGCTGCACTTAATTTCGACCGAATAGATTATTGGTTGGTTATTGCGGGTGTGCTTGTTTTTCAATTGGTATTTTGTAAAGTCTATAGCCAGTACTTTAAACATGGTCCGTGTGAATTAATCTGGCGAAAATTGTCGAGATAATGTCTCGTATACTACAATAAAAGAAAACAAAACGGAGTGGTTATGCGGACTTGCTGGTTAGTTTTAACATTGCTTTGCTGTTCACCACTTTATGCAGGCGATCAGTTTTCTGTGTTGCTCGTTAATCCATCAGTTAAAACCGACATATTTTGGCAAAAAGTGAGTGATATTATGCACGTGGCTGCCGAGCAAAATAATGTCAATCTCACGACCATTTATGGCGGTGGTAATCGTCATATTCAATTAGCTGAATTAAAACAGTACCTACAATATAACCCCAAGCCAGATTACGCTATTTTGATCAATTACCCAGGTGGTGCTGAGCAGTCAATGACTCTACTTGAGCAGCACAAAGTTAACTTTATAACACTGGAAGAAACTATTGTCGGCGTTGAGCGAGATGAAGTTGGTAAGCCTCGCCAGCGCTTTAAATACTGGTTAGGAGAGGTTTTTCACGATAACTTTAAAGCGGGAGAGCAACTTGGCAAAGCTTTGCTTAATGAGGCAATAGCTGCAAAGCAAACGCCGCATTTTGTTGCGATTAATGGTCATTATGGCTCCGAATCAGATACCCGCAGTGATGGCCTTGTTCATTACTTACGTAAACAAGATGTCGAGCTTGAGCAAGTTGTTTATGCTAATTGGAGCAAGCAAGAGGCAGTGCATAAAGTAAGTCGTTTATTACAACGATATCCAGATACTAATGTAATTTGGTGCGCTTCTGATTTAATGGCACAAGGTGCACTTGAAGCAGTAAAAGAAAAAGCAGAGAAAGCCTATTTTATTGGTGGTATAGATTGGCTTGATGAAAATTTAGACTTGATTGAACAGCAAAAACTCACGGCCAGTGTTGGCGGGCACTTTATGATGGGGGCGTGGGCATTAATAAGCTTAGTCGATCATAATAATGGTAATCCTTATTGGCAAAACCATAATGCGATTAAGTTTCAACTTGGGGTCATTACACAGCACAACATAAAAAGTTATGGCTGGCTTAGAAATATTAAAGATTGGTCGGTTATCCCCTTTGAAACCTTTTTACTGCAAAACACTAAAAGTAGCGAGTACGCGTTCGATTTTGATACCCTGCATAGTTTATTGAGTGAAAAGCCTAAAAATGCAGCGCTGCACTAAAAGTGCTGCGAAAGAGCCTAGATTCTACCTAGCTTGGCAAAGGCTTCTGGTATAAACTAGCGGCTTTAAAATCCAGACAGAAGTATGCCATGACAGAGTTAAAGCGATTAAATAAATTTATCAGTGAAACAGGTTTTTGTTCACGCCGTGAGGCAGATAAATATATTGAAGAAGGTCGTGTAACTGTTAACGGCAACTTGCCTGAAATGGGCGTAAAAGTCAGCAATGATGATGACGTTCTGATTGATGGTCAGCCATTAAAAGCAAAACCTAAACGAGTTTATATCGCCTATAACAAACCTGTTGGTATTACTTGTACAACTGAGCGAAAAATTCAAAGTAACATTGTTAAAGCGGTTAACTACCCAGAGCGTATTTTCCCAATCGGACGCTTAGATAGGCCTTCAGAGGGCTTGATTTTTTTAACCAACGAAGGCGACATCGTTAATAAAATCCTTCGTGCTGGTAATAATCATGAAAAAGAATACGTAGTGACAGTTGATAAACCGCTAAACCGCCAGTTTGTTAACAAGATGGCAAACGGTATTCCTATTCTTGATACTGTTACTAAAAAGTGTAAGGTAAAACAAACTGGCCCACAGCAATTTACCATTGTGCTAACACAAGGCTTAAACCGCCAAATTCGCCGCATGTGTGAATATTTAGGCTATGAAGTGGTGACTCTTAAACGCACACGTATCATGAACGTTACCCTAAAAGGGTTAAAAGTAGGGCAGTGGCGTCATTTAACCGAGCAAGAAATGGCAGAGATCAATAACTCAATTGCCGACTCAGGTAAAACAGAAGAGCGCTCAATTGATGAAAATAAACAGCCAACCCAAGCCCGTGCCAAGCAAAAACCACGCAATGAAGAAGAAAAAAAGCGCGACTTTTCAAAATACGTGAAAAAAGCACGCAATGATGCCAAACAAGGTCAATCAAGATCAAAGGCTGGCAATTCGCACTCAGCAAAACCAAATCAAACTAAGCGTAGCAGCACCAAACGCACAGGTACATTAAGCCTGAAAAAGTAAGCTTGAGCTTTTAAAATGTAGTGTTTGAATAGCTTTTTATGCTGTGGCGGTTTTAGTTACCAGTCATTCTAATAAAGAAAAAGCCCTAACAGTTTGCTGTTAGGGCTTTTGGTTGAGAGTCAATCTGTATTAATTAGCGTGACGCTGTTTAGGTACTTTGATCTTAAACAGCATGGTATAAAGCACAGGCACAACAATCAGTGTTAGCACTGTTGCAAAACCAAGACCAAACATAATGGTTACCGCCATTGACTGGAAGAACACGTCAAATAGCAGTGGGATCATGCCTAAGATAGTAGTAATTGCGGCCATCGCTACAGGGCGAACACGGCTTACACCAGAGTCAAACACTGCTTTATAAGGGTCTTTCCCGCTATAGAGTTCAAGGTTAATTTGATCAACTAATACAATGCCGTTTTTGATGAGCATGCCGCTTAAACTAAGTAAGCCAAGCAGTGCCATAAAGCTAAATGCTGCATTCATTAGTAATAAACCTGCCGATACACCAATGATTGCTAACGGCACCGTCGCCCATATTACTAATGGTTGCTTAACAGAGTTAAACAGCAGTACTGTGATTGCGAACATGGCTAAATAACCAAGTGGCAATGAACCGAAAATGGCTTTTTGTGCTTTGCTTGACGACTCAAACTCGCCGCCCCATTGCAGTTCATAGCCATTAGGAAGTTTAATGGCTTCTATATCTTTGCGAACACGTGCAAAGAGCTTTGCTGGTGTTTCATCACCAATAACATCGTGGTCGGCCATCACTGTGATAGTACGCTTACGATCACGTCGCATGATCAAGCTGTCTTCCCACTCAACCACAAAGTCATCAACCACTTGTGTAACGGGTACAAACACACCTAACACAGGGCTGTATATTTGTAAGTCACGCAGGCTTTCAACGTTTAAGCGCTCTTCTGCAGGCGAGCGGGCAATAATGGGCAGCATTTGCGTGCCATCTTTATAAACACCCACTTGCTTACCTGATAAGCTGGTTAACAGCAGCTGATCAAGGTCAGACTTGGCAATCCCTAAGCGACGGGCTTTTTGCTCGTTAAACTGAGGACGAATTAACTTAGAGCGTGCTCGCCAATCGTCACGAATGTTAAATGCTCCTGCATCTTGATGCAGAATGTCTTTTGCCTCTTTTGCTAGCTGGCGAAGTACCACAGGATCAGCACCAGAAAAACGCGCTTCGATTTTTGCATCAGTTGATGGGCCAATTTCCATACGTTTAACTTTAAGCTGAGCATCAAGTACATGCTCGTGTTGGTAATCACGTACTTTTTTGATCATAGTGGTGACGGCTTCACGGTCTTTTACACGAATAATCAATTGCCCATAAGCTGGGTATGATTTTTCAGGTGCGTAAGTCAGCATAAAGCGAGGCGCACCTTGGCCGACTGTCGTTGTTACTTCTTCTACAAGAGGGTCTGCTTGTAAGAATTTTTCAAGTTTTGCGACGCCATCCATTGTGGTATGAATATCAGCACCTTGTGTATGCCAATAATCAACATAAAACATTGGTGTATTAGATGCAGGGAAAAACGACTGCTTGATAAATTTAAAACCAAACACAGCACTCACTAGCATAATTACCATTAGTAACAATGTGGTTTTACGATAACGCATTGCCGCATGTAACACGCCTTTGTAGACATTAAAAATAACACCTTGATAAGGGTCTTCATCATGATGTGGCTGTTTTTCAGTTGCTTGTTTAAACATTAAATCAGCAAAAAATGGCGTCAGGGTGATAGCTGTGATCCAGCTTAATAATAATGAAATAAACAACACCCAGAACAAGCTGCCAGCAAATTCACCACTGGCATCTGAACTCAAACCAATTGGCGCAAATGCCGTAATAGCGATAACCGTCGCACCGAGTAACGGCCACTTGGTTTGATCAACTATGTTAGTTGCAGCTTGCAGTTTTGTTTGTCCGCGCTTGAGGTTTATCAATATACCTTCGGTTACTACAATGGCATTATCAACCAGCATACCTAAGGCAATAATCAGGGCGCCTAATGAGATACGTTGTAAATCTATGGCGAACAACTTCATGAAAATAAAGGTGCCTAATACGGTAAGCAGAAGTATTACACCAATCAATACGCCACTTTTAAAGCCCATAAAGACTAAAAGTACAATAATAACAATGGCAACCGCTTCAAGCAGGCTGATAATAAAGCCACTTACTGACTTCTCAACTTCGGCTGGTTGGTTATAAACGCTGTTGATTTCCATACCATGCGGTCGCTGGTATTCGAGTGACGCTAAATGAGCATCAATATTTGCTCCTACATCAACGACGTTTACGCCTGTGCTAAACGACACACCTACCAGTAATGCTTGCTGTTGGTTATAGCGAATAATATTGTTTGGTACTTCAGCGTATTCACGAAATACCTTAGCAACATCACCTAAATAAATAAGTTCATTTTCACCTGGCTTTGAAATAAGAAGATTTTCAAGCTCTTTAACGTCTTTAAATTCACCGGTTGGGTGTAAGCGAATTGACTCATCGCCGACGCGTACCTTACCTGCGTTCGACACACTGTTTTGAGTTTGTAAAAGTTGATAAATACGATTAGGCGAAATACCTAACTGGGCAAGTTTACGGGTTGAAATTTCAACCATAACCTGTGCTTGTTGCTCGCCACCAACAGTTACTTTACTAACGCCATCAACCAACACAAGCTCACGTTTTAAATAATCAACGTAATCTTTCAGTTCATCGTAAGAGTAACCATCGCCAGTTACCGCGTACATCACACCGTATACATCACCAAAGTCATCCATAATTTTGCTCGGATAAACCCCAGATGGCATTGAGGCTGCTTGGTCGTTGATTTTACGACGCAGTTCGTCCCATATTTGGCGTAAGTCTTGTTTACGATAATTGCTTTTCATCTCGACGGTAATTTGCGATTTACCCGGTGATGAAATACTGGTTACGTAATCAACATACGGCAGTTGTTGAATCGCATTCTCTATGGGAAATGTAACTTCTTCTTCAACCTGTTGTGGCGACGCACCTGGATACAGGGTGATCACCATGGCTTTTTTTAAGGTGAATTCAGGGTCTTCAAGTTGTCCTAAGCCAAAGTAAGCCACTGTTCCGCCAATAAGCAAAAACAGCGCAAACATCCAACTTACCACTTTCCTTTCGATAGCAAGTGCAGCAAAGCTCATTATAAGCCTCGCTCTTTTTGCCAAGGACGAACTTTCATGCCTTCTTCTAAAAAGTTAACCCCTGCAGCGACTATTTTTTGTCCTGCTTTGATACCCGATAATACTTCAATGCTATCACGATGTAGCTGTCCTACTTCTACAACTTGCTTATGGACAAGGCCACTTTCTTCGTCATAAATCCATACATAACTATTGTTACTTTCAGGCTCGGTTGGCTCAGAGAAAACAGCTTCTACAGGTAATAATGTATAGGGTGATTGTGAGTTGGTGATCTTGCTTAAATCAATATCAACGCGGCCAGTCATACCTTCAAGTAGATTAAAATCTTTAGGAACCGGTAAAGAAAATACCACTTTATAGGTTAGGGTGATGGGATCTGCTTGAGTATCAAATTCTTTCACAGACAGTTTATAAGATTTGTTAGGATAGCCATCAAAGACAACATCAGGTTGATATTCAACATCTTTATCGATGCGTGCAATGAGTTTTTCTGGGACTTGAATAACAACATCCATTAAATCACGGGTTTCAAGTCGTAAAATATTCTGCTTGGCTTGAATGTTCTCAAAGTTTTTAACAAACACCTTTGCTACAGTGCCTGCAAACGGCGCACGTAATTCACTGTTATCTAAATTCGTTTTGGCTATCTTTAATGCTGATTCTGCTACTTGCTTGTTAGCAAGAGCTTGGTCTAACTCAGATTGACTGGCGATTGAACGGTCAAAAAGCTTTTGTACACGTTCAAGTTGAGATTCTGCGAGTTCAAAGCGCGCTTTGCGCTCATCATATTGTAGTTGAAAGTCTTCAGGGTCGAGTTTGGCAAGCAGTTGTCCTTTTTCAACATGCTGACCGGCAAGCGCTGGGAACTCAAGTAACTCACCATTCACTCTAAAGGCGAGATATGAACCTTGGTTAGCAACAACTTCAGCTGGAAAACTACGTATAGTTTCATCTGAAAGATTACTTATAGTGAATAATTTTACCGGGCGCACAACTGGCTCAACCTCAGTATTAGATGCCTGCTCAGAACATGCCGCAAGCATCAAAATTAGGCTCGTAGTTATCGCAACGAATGCCAATTTCATTGTCTTCTCCATAGATATGATGCATAAATTAGCTGCAGGATACGCTGCAAACATATAAAATAAAAATTATTAAATTTTAGAAACATCATTAATTTTATTTATATAGTGTTTTTTATATCATGAACCTAAATCAACTCGTTATTTTAGATGCAATTGTACAGAGTGCTAGTTTGAGCCAAGCCGCTATAAAACTTCATAAAACCCAACCTGCACTAACACTGGCGATAAAAAAACTCGAATCTGAGCTTGGGTTTGAGCTTTTAGACCGTAGCCAGTATCGCTTACATCTTACTGAAAAAGGCCGTATTTTTTATCGTGAGGCACGTCAGTTACTAAACGCAAACAGTGAACTGAGCTCGCTTGCTAAAGAGTTGGCGCTAGGAAATGAAGCTAATTATAAAATTTGCTACGAGCAACTTTGCCACCAGCATAGTTACAATCAAGTCATAAGTGAAACCTTCCAACGTTTTGCTAGTACTGAGTTTAGTATTTCTTCAGGTAAACGCTTTGTATCCCTTGAACAAGTAAACAGTCATCAAGCGGATTTAGGGATTGGGCCTTGGTTTGACCTGTTCCATGCAACAGGGGATCTTGAAAGTTTGCCTATAGGTAAATTTGATATCGGTATAGTCAGCGCACCTAATGTGGTACCTAGTAAAATTAGCTTTGCTGATATTCAAAATTACCCATGCTTGGCTATGTTTGAGAGTGACTTGAGTTTCGATAGTGATAGGTTGTCTTATACATTGGGCTCTGCATTAATGAAAATTGACGATATAACCAGTGTAAAGTCGTTTTTACTGTCTGGTGCGGGTTGGGCGATGATTAGTTTGCAACATTGCCAAGCTGAGATTGAAGCCGGTTTGTTGCAGCAAATAAAAATTACTGACCGTGAACACCAGTTTGGCGCTGAAATACGTGTTTTTAGGCAGCACTCTGTCCATCATGGCCCTGTTGCGAGAGCAATTTGGCAAGATTTTAGCGAAGTCAGCAAACAGTATTTGGAGTCTAGTCGTGCAGCAGGCAACTAAAGAAGATTTAATTTATACCATTATTTGCGCCATTCCAGCGGGAAAAGTAGCCAGTTATGGGCAAGTTGCAAAGCTTGCAGGTTATCCTAATAACGCAAGGTTAGTAGGGCGGTTATTGAAAGTGATGCCTGAAGGTTCACGTATTCCGTGGCATCGAGTAGTAAATAGCCAAGGCAAAATATCGTTTCCAGAGGGTAGCAATAAACATCTTGAGCAACGACAAAAACTACTCAGTGAAGGCGTTACCTTTAACAAGGCCAAAATTAATATGCGCTTGCATCAGTGGCACTAATAAACATACAAACTAATTGATAAGTAGTGGCAAACACAGCCAACCAGCACAAATACATGCCAAATTGCATGGCTGTAATGGCGAGTTTTAGCACTGTAAAACACAGTGCCTAAACTGTAAGCAATCCCACCTGCTAGCAGCCACCATAAAGCGCTTAAATCAAGGTTTAAATAAAGTGGGTAAACAAGCGCTAATGCAAACCAACCCATTAATAAATAGGTAGCGAGTGAGACCTTTTTATTGGTGTTTTTGACTAGTAATTTATACGCAACGCCGCCAAGTGCTAAAGACCAAATAAACACCAAAGCTGCAATTGACCATGCCCCTGATAACGAAATAACCAAATAAGGCGTATAAGTACCCGCAATAAGCAAGTAAATAGCACAGTGGTCACATTTTTTATAAATGGCCCGTATACGCTCCTTTGTGCTTGCGTGATACAAAGTTGAAGCTAAAAATAATACCAGTAGGCTTGCTCCATAGACGATGGCACTTACCGTAGCTGATATAACGTTAGATTGTGATATTAAATCCCACAGCACATATACCGCAAACAGGACTCCTAGGCCATGAGTGAGCACGTTAAGTTGTTCTTCTTGGCGTGAGTAGGGGAGTTGTTCTGTCATATCTATCTACTAAAAATGAGTGATTAAAACAGTTTCAGTGTACAAGTGTACGCCGAAGTTGGCAATGCTTATTTTTTCACTAAATATTGGTCAAAATATTTAAATTGGTTGGTTTTATTAACCAACACTGAATGGGGTTAAAAAATAAATATATTTTTAAATTGTTTGAAATCAATAACTTAAAATTTATTTTCAGGGTGGCACAACCTTTGATTAAGTAATTACGACTAATTACTTAAAGAGACAAGGAATACCACTATGAATAACTCACTTAAATTAACTACTGCTGCGTTACTTGTATTTGCGTCAACTCAAGCAAGTGCTACTGACTTTGAATTAGATATCAGCAACACAATTACACAATCTGTTAAAAGCTATGTTCAACAAGCAAGTAACGAATTGAAACAAAGCGTAATGAACAGCATTGAGTTTGATGCTCAAAAGTTACTAGATACTTACATGAGTGAAGATGCAATTGCTTCGAAAGAAGAAGAGTTAAAAATTGCTCAAGCTCCTAAAGCAACAAACAAGCAGTAAGGAAACAAGACAATGAGTAGTGAAATCAGCTTATTTTTACTTATGGTTGCACCGGTTTTGAGTTTACTCAGTGCATATGCATCAATCGAATTATTTCGGAACGTTGCGCAATGGTTCAACTTCTAAAGTACAAGTAGATATTAAGATTTCATGAAATATTGATCGGCGGATAGAAAGCGCACGTAATTAAAGGCATGTGGTTTTAGAATAGTAGACTTTATGAAGCGTGCGATTTTTCCTTTACCGGTTTTTATTTTACCTGAAGGGTTCACCAAGCTAAGAATCTTTGAGCAACGTTATCTAACAATGGTCAAAGAAGCTGTGCAAGATAATACAGGTTTTGTGCTTTGCACTTACCAACACGACACAGATCTTAACTTGCCCGAGATAGGTTGTTTAATGCAAATAACCGATTTCAATCAAGATGATAATGGCCAACTATTAATTGATGTTTATGCTGAACATGCGGTTTCTATTCACAACGCTAGTCAGGATAAGCAGCAGCTACGCCATGCTGACATCGAAATAATTACGTCACCTTCATGGTATGTAAGCGCGCCAATTAATGACGAAAACACCTTACTAAGCGACACACTTCGTGCTGTGTTTGCAAATCAACCTGACTTAGCGGGTCTATATAAAACTCCACAATTTGATAACCTTGCTTGGGTCGCTGCTCGTTGGCTAGAGATCCTGCCTATATCGTTAGTTAAAAAACAACAACTTGCTTATAAATCTAGCTTTGAAAACTTGCTAAGTTTCCTCCATACTCTAATTAACAACGAATTTACTGATTAATGTGATCTAACATCAACTTTTTGGCGTATTACTACAAACGACAATAATTGGATGACATAAAGATGGTAAGTCAACAACTTCAAACAGGTTGTAAACCTAACACAGGTCAATACTCTGCCATGCCAGATACACCAAGCAAAGAGCTTGCTGATGCATTATTTGCTGTTGCTACGCACCGTGATAAACGTGCGTTTGCAATACTTTTCCAATATTTCTCACCAAAAATTAAACGTTTTGGGATAAAGCAATTCGGCTCTGAAGCACAAGCAATGGAATTAGTTCAAGAAACGTTAACCTCAGTTTGGCGTAAAGCACATCTTTACCATAAAGAGAAAGGGGCGGCGACGACATGGGTTTATACCGTGATGCGTAACGCGTCTTTCGACATGCTCAGAAAAATGAAGAGCAGTAAAGAAGAGTGTATCAGTGAAGATATTTGGCCTCTAATTGATGAAGCCCAGCCGGGTCAACACGAATTTAGTGACCACTTAGAAGATAAACAAATTAAACAATATCTTGATAAATTACCACTTGCACAACGTGAAGTCGTGCGTGGCGTTTACTTTCAAGATATGTCGCAAGAGCAACTTGCTGAACATTTAAATATCCCCGTAGGCACAGTGAAGTCACGTCTTCGCTTAGCCTTGCAGAAGTTACGCAATGAAATGGGAGATCACCATGATTAAGCACCATCCTAGCAACGAATTACTTGCCAAGTTCAGTGAAGGTAATTTACCTGCCACTTTGAGTGTTGCAGTCGCTATTCATGTTGAAATGTGTCCTGTGTGCCAAAAAGAGTTAGCCGCGCTTGAGGCAAAAAATGCTGACGACATATTTATCGAATCTGCTAATGATATGGATGATATGTTCGATAAAACTCTTTTTGATGCCATCATAGCTGACGAGTCAATCGATGAGGTATACGAGCAAGCACAGGTATCGGTTGATGTTAAAGATAAAACCTACACATTACCTAGAGCACTTACGCGTATTGGTCACAGTAACTTTATGCAAATAGGTAAACTTGCCCGCTCTCGCATTGATTTAGACGACGGCCCATTACGAGCAAGTCTATTGCACATTGATGCGGGTGGTGAAATACCTGAGCACACACATACGGGGTTTGAGCTAACTTTATTATTAGATGGTGAGTTTAGTGATGAAGACGGACACTATGTACCAGGTGACTTTATGATGTTAGATGGTCGCCACAATCACACGCCAAAAACAATTGAAGGGTGCTTGTGCTTTACAGTTGTTAGTAGTGCCCTACACTTCAATAAAGGTATTAGTAAATTACTAAATCCAATTGGTAATCTAATCTATTAGTAGAGTTTATATGCAGCAATCGACAATTAAAATTGGTTTAAGCGCCTGTTTAGCAGGCGACAAAGTTCGCTTTGACAGTGGACACAAAAAATCTAATTTTTGCATGGATGAGTTGGCTAACCATGTTGAGTATAAAAAGTTTTGCCCTGAAGTAGCGGTAGGGTTGCCAATCCCTAGACCAACGATTCGCCAAGTGCGAGTTGGTGACACCATTAAAGTGTGCCGCCCTGATGGTACTGGCGATGTTGGCCCTAAGCTTACGGAATATGGTAAACGAGTGGCAACAGAGCAAACCGCAGAGTTAAGCGGCTTTGTGTTTTGTGCAAAAAGCCCTAGTTGCGGTATGGAACGTATTAAAATCTACAACGAAGCGGGTACAGGTAATACCTCAGAAGGTGTCGGCTTTTTTGCAGAGCAAATAATGGCGCACAATCCATTGTTGCCTTGTGAAGAAAACGGTCGTTTAAACGATATGCATCTTCGCGAAAACTTTGTTATGCGCGTTTACACCTACAAGCATTGGCAAACACTATGTGAGCAGCCACTCACAGTTCATAGATTGACCCAGTTTCATGCTCAATATAAGTATTTATTGATGGCACATAATTACGAAGCTTACCGTAGTTTAGGGAATTTACTGGGCACCTTTGATGGTGAAGATATCCAAGCCTTGGCAGATGAATATATTTTAGGATTAATGACAGCCCTCAAAAAACCAGCTTCTCGCAAAAATAATGCAAATACCTTGATGCATTTACAGGGTTATTTTAAAAAGTCACTTTCTAAAATAGAAAAGCAAGAACTAAGAGATGCAATCGACGAATACCGTAAAGGTCTCGTACCACTTTATGTTCCACTGACATTAATTAAGCATCATTTAAAAGTTCACCCAAATGAATACTTGGCGAAACAAGTTTATCTAGACCCCTATCCGAACGAATTAAAACTACGCTACGGAATTTAATGAACACTTTATTTTGGTTTAGGCGCGATTTGCGCCTTTTTAATAACGATGCACTGTATCAGTCAATCGAAAATGGTTGCGAGAATGCAGTTTTTTTTATTACTGAAAAGCAATGGCAAAAACATGATGTGGCAGCTATACAGCTTGATTTACTAAAGCGTAGGCTTGGCTTTTTAGGTGAGCTTTTAGCCAGTAAAGGTATTAAATTACATGTCATTGATGCGGTTGATTACGATGGGTGCGTTGAAAAATTAGCGTCATTTTGTGAGCAAAATCAGGTAAAAAATGTATACGCTAACAACGAATATGAGCTTAACGAAGTAAACCGTGATAAAGCGTTTTTACAGCATGCTGACAGTAAAAATATTGCTTTTTATGCATACGACGGCGATGTAATTGCGCCACCTGGAAGCATCAAAAATCAAAGTGGTGAAATGTTCAAAGTATTTACGCCATTTAAAAATGCATGGCTTAAAACTTATCAAGACACCCACTTTTATTTTGCTGAGCCGCCTAAGATGTTCGAGGCCATTGAATGGCAGCCAAATGAGTTATTAGACTCAGACGGCAGCTCAGAAAAATGGCCTGTTGATGATGATACCCTCAGCCACGTTTGCGCACGCTTTATTGAAGAAAAGCTAGCAACCTATCAAGACCAGCGTGATATCCCAAGCATTAAAGGCACCTCAGGTTTAAGCCCATATTTAGCCTTGGGTATTGTTAGCGTTCAGCAATTATTGGCACTTATTCAGCAGCGCCATCCTGATGTACTACGTAGCAGCAAAAGTAACTTGTTTTGTTGGGTTAACGAATTGATTTGGCGTGAGTTTTATCGTCACCTTATCGCGATTTATCCAAACCTAAGTAAATACGCCAACTTCAATGATAAATACAACGCTGTGAAATGGCGTGATGATGAGAGCGACTTTAAAGCGTGGTGCGAAGGTAAAACAGGCTACCCACTAGTTGATGCTGCAATGAGGCAGTTACTGCAAACTGGTTGGATGCATAATCGTTTACGCATGGTGGTCGCAAGCTTTTTAACTAAGCACTTATTAATTGATTGGCGTAAAGGCGAGCGCTTTTTTATGCAGCACCTTATAGACGGCGACCTTGCCTCTAACAACGGTGGCTGGCAATGGGCTGCAAGTACGGGATGTGATGCTCAGCCGTATTTTCGAATTTTCAATCCAATCACCCAAAGTGAGCGATTTGATCCAGATGGTGAATTTATCCGTAAATATCTACCAGAGTTGGAAAAAATACCTGCAAAGCAAATCCATTTTCCGCATGATTATTTAGCGAAACACGGTAAGTCGAGCAGTTATTGGCCAGCAATTGTTGATCATAAAGCCGCGCGAGAGCGAGCGCTAAACGCATTTAAGGTGTGACATGGACAAGGCGATCCTTGATAGATTTATTGATGTTTATCAAACACTCAATAAAGACAATTTACAGCTACTGGATGAAATCTATCATCCAGATATTCACTTTGCAGATCCCTTGCATGCGGTAAATGGTCTTGGGGAGCTACGTGAGTATTTCAAAAACCTCTATGCTAACGTTATATCTTGTGAATTTGTTATTGAAGACAGCTATGTTACTGAAAATACTCAGAGCAAAGATGATACCGCCTTTATCTATTGGACCATGCAATACCGTCATCCCAAGCTCAATAAAGGGCAAGCAATCTCGGTTGCAGGCCATAGCCGTTTAAAGTTTGCTGGTGATAAAATAATTAATCATCGCGATTATTTTGACGTAGGCGCTATGCTATACAGGCATATCCCTGTACTTGGCTCGGCTGTTAAATTTATTGATAAAAGGGCGAGTGCATAATGACAACATTAATTACAGGCGCAACTTCCGGTATTGGCGAGTCATTAGCAAAGCTATACGCAGACAATAATGAGCATGTGATTGCATGCGGCAGGAATACAGAAAAGCTTGCTAAATTGAGCCAACATCAAAACATTGAGTCTTGCCAATTTGATGCAACAGACCTTCAGGATATACGTTCGAGCACAGTCGCCTATACACAATTCGATCGTGTCATTCTAAATGCAGGCAATTGTGAATATATTGATGATGCTCGTAATTTTGATAGCAGTTTGTTCGAACGTGTGATCACCACTAATCTACTCAGTATGGGCTATTGCCTTGAGGCATTACTACCAAAGATAAAACCCGGTGGTCAGCTGGTGATTGTAAGCTCTAGTGTGACTTACTTACCGCTACCGCGCAGCCAGGCTTATGGCGCGTCTAAAGCCGGTGTAAGTTATTTAGCTAATAGCTTAGCGGTTGATTTAAAAGATGTTGATGTGACTTTAGTTCACCCTGGTTTTGTTAAAACGCCGCTGACTGATAAAAACGACTTTCCAATGCCAATGGCGGTGAGTGCTGAAAAAGCGGCAAATTATATTTATAAAGGGGTCGCGAAAAGGCGCAAAGAAGTGCACTTTCCGCACCGTTTTACCTTCATTTTGAAATTTTTAAGAATGCTTCCTACGCCACTTTGGCTGAAGCTTGCAAAAGGATTATCACGTTGAAAAAAGTGGCTGTTATTGGATCTGGCATAGCGGGTTTAAGCTGTGCGCACCTATTGCATAAGCACTACGATGTAACCGTATTTGAGAAAAACGACTACATAGGTGGCCATACTGCAACCATTGACGTAAAGGTTGATGGCGTTGAATACGCTGTAGACACAGGTTTTATTGTATTTAACGACCGCACTTACCCATATTTTGAAAAATTACTTAAGCGTTTGGGTGTCGAGCGTCAGAAAACTCAAATGAGCTTTAGTGTGCATAACGAGCAAACGGGCTTTGAATATAACGGTCATACATTTTGGAGCTTGTTCGCTCAAAAGCGTAATATCTTTCGTCCTAAGTTTTGGAAACTCTTAAAAGACATAGTGCGCTTCAATGAAGTGTGTAAATCATTGCATGCACAACAAAACTACAAGGCCAATCAAACATTAGGCGAGTTTTTGGATGAGCATGACTTTAACGAGTTCTTTCGCTTCCATTATATTTTGCCGATGGGCGCTGCTATTTGGTCAACCAGTATTAAAGAAATGGCACAAGTTGGCGTAGAGTTTTTTGTTAAGTTCTTTTATAACCACGGTTTGCTGGATATCACTAATCGTCCGCAGTGGTATGTTATTCCGGGTGGCTCTCGCGAATACATTAAACCCATGATCCAAGGCTTCGCTGATAAAATTCGTTTAAATAGCAATATCAGCTCGGTATCTCGAAAAGATGACAGTGTTCACGTTCATTTTGATGATGGTCATAGCGAAATATTCGACAAAGTGGTGTTTGCTTGCCATTCTGATCAGGCTTTAAAGTTATTACTTGACCCAAGTGAAGACGAAAAGAATGTACTTTCAGCCATTCCTTATACTGCTAATTCAGTGGTTTTACACACTGATACAGCGTTGTTGCCAAAACGCAAGGCAGCTTGGGCTAGCTGGAACTACTTGTTGAATAACAACACAGACAAAGCGGCTGTTGTGACTTATCAAATGAATATTCTGCAAGGTATTCAAAGCGACAAGCAATTTTGTGTAACCCTCAACCACCTTGACGGTATCAATAAAGATAAAATTTTACGCGAGTTTACCTACCACCATCCGGTATTTAATAAAGAGTCGATTGCCGCACAGCAGCAAAAGTCATTAATAGACGGCAAAAATAATAGCTATTTCTGTGGCGCTTATTGGTATAACGGCTTTCATGAAGATGGTGTAAGAAGTGCGGTCAACGTGGCAAAGCAGCTTGGGGTTGAATTTGAATAGCGCCATTTATGTTGGTGACGTAAGACACCGACGTTTTGCAGTTAAAAAACATCATTTCAAATACCCACTTTACATGATGTGGGTAGATTTAGCTCAGCCTGAAGAACTTAATGACATTCACCCATGGCTGGGTTGTTCAGGCTTTAAAGCTCTAAAGTTTAAACAAAGCGACTATTTTAATTTTCAGACAAACATGCAGCTATCAGTACAGCAACGTGCGCTCGCCAAGATAGCTGAATTAGGCGTAAAGCAAACCTTTACTAAAGTGTATATGCTTGGGCAACTTCGTTGTATGGGAATATATTTCAGTCCTGTTAACTTTTTTTTCTATCAAAGTAATGATGGTAATTTCACGCATATGCTTGCTGAAGTCAGTAATACTCCGTGGAATGAACGTCATTATTATGTCGTGCCGCTCGAAAAAAAAGTGAACTTTAAAAAGGTTTTTTCCGTATCACCTTTCATGAACTTAGATATGAACTATTATTGGCATATCAGAATGAATCCTGATAACACCATGATTCATATTGAAAATAAAAAAGACGACACACTCTTGTTTGACGCAACGCTACGTTTACAAAAGCATCCACTCAATAAAGAGAGGATGAGTGCGGTGCTCAAGCAGTTTCCAGCAATGACGTTGAGTATATTCAAAGGTATTTATATTCACGCGCTGAAACTATTTTGTAAACGTGTGCCATTTATTGGTCATTCGGGCAAACAAGAGAATTAAACTAGGTGATGTGATGGAAAAAGTATCAAATTTGACTGAGACTCAAGCAACAGGTTGGGTGGCAAAACTATACAAAAAATTAGTAATAGGTGCATTTAATAGCATCAAAATTGGTCGCATTACTTTAATTGAAGGAAATGACCGTACACAATTTGGTGATACTGCCAGTGATATACACGCCACTGTTACAGTTAACGATTCGGCCATGTACAAATTGTTTGCATTGTCAGGAAGCGTTGGGGCTGGTGAAGCCTATATTCTAGGTTTCTGGGATTGTGATAACCTTACTAAATTAATTGAAATATTTGCCCTAAACCAAGACGAGCTTGATGCTTTTGAGAAAAAATTCTCTTTTTTTAGTGGTTTAGCTCATCGCTTAAACCATTTTAGAAATCGAAATTCAGCTCAAGGTTCTAAGAAAAATATCGCAGCGCATTATGACTTAGGTAACGACCTTTATAGTGCGTTTTTAAGCGATGAAATGTTGTATTCATGTGCCGTGTACCCTTCAAAACAAGCCACTCTTGAACAAGCCCAAGATCACAAACTGGCATTAATTTGTGAGCAAGTTGATCTACAGCCAGGTGACTCAGTTATTGAGATTGGCACAGGGTGGGGCGCCTTTGCGATTTACGCGGCAACGCATTTTGACTGCCATGTAACGACTACAACTATTTCAGATGAGCAATATGCCTATGTTGAAGAAAAAGTTAAAGAGCTAAATCTTGAGCATAAAATCACCTTATTAAAGCAGGATTACCGTCTCTTAGAGGGCAAATACGACAAGCTCGTGTCTATTGAAATGATTGAAGCTGTTGGGCATGAGTATTTACCAGGCTTTTTTGCCAAATGTCACTCTTTGTTGAAAGACAGCGGCGCAATGCTGATCCAAGCCATTACCATTGCTGATCAACGTTATAGTCATTATCTGAAAAACTCTGACTTCATTCAGCAGTATATCTTCCCGGGTGGTTGTCTCCCTTGCTTAGACGAAATGAATAAGCAAATTAAACAGCAAACAGACATGGTGGTACATAGTGTAAAAGATATTGGTGTTCACTATGCAAGAACATTGGCTGATTGGCGAGAGCGCTTTGTTGCCAGCTGGCCTGAAATTGATAAAGTTAAGTTTGATCAGCGCTTTTATCGTTTATGGTTGTTTTACCTAGCCTATTGTGAAGGTGCATTTAGAACTCGTGCAATAAGCACTGTGCACCTCGTAGCCCGTAAACCGCGATTTGGACACTCTGACGATGGCATTGCGCTCGATTATTAATTTCGTGTTGTTTCAAGGAGTATGGTTTAGTGCCTTACTCCTTGAGCGCGATGCGGTAATCCCCGCCTCTTTTATTATTTGTTTAATGCTTTTTTTATCAGAGCAACGCAAGCAAGACATACTGCTTTTAGCATGTGGGCTACCAATTGCGCTGGGCTATGAATGGCTTGCAAGTGGTTTTGAGCTAATTAATTATAAAGTATCTCCATTGCCTCTGTGGCTCGCTTTTCTTTGGGCTGCACTATTACTCACCGTTAATACGTCTATGCAGTTTTTGCAAAAGCTTCCTTGGTATTTCGCTTGGTTGGTTTGTTTAGCCTTTGCTCCGGCTAGCTATTATGCAGGTATACGATTTGGCGTATTAAGCACGGATCTGACTGTTGTGAGTTTTTGGCTGTATTACGGTGTAGGCTGGGCAACGATGTTTGTATGCATTATTACCTTTAATAAGCGTTTTTTAGCCGCTAAATGATCAGTTAGTGATGGTTTTACGTAACATTGCATAACTAGTTTTTTAGGATAAGACGATGAAACAGTTTATGACTATAGCGGCATTTATGTGCTCATTGTTTATGGCAGATGTTGCTGCAAATGGTTTTAAAACCGTTGGCCAAGCTAAAATGGAGTATTTATTTTGGGATGTTTATAACGCCAAACTTGAAACTCCCAACGGCACTTACACATTCGGTCAACACCCTAGTAAATTAACACTTACCTATTTGCGTGATTTTAAAGCCAAAGACATTGTTAAAGCCACTAACGAGCAATGGCAGCATTTAGGCTTGGATGAAATGGTAGGGGCTTACGACAAACAACTGTTGGACTTATGGCCTGATATTTCTAAAAACGATTCATTAACGTTTCAAACAAATGAGCAGGCAATAGGAACCTTTTACTTTAATGGCAAGCCACTTGGACAGATAAATGATGACAAGTTTGCCGATAACTTTTTAGCAATTTGGCTAAGCGCAGGGACTTCTGAGCCATCACTACGCAAACAGCTTATTGGAGGGAAACATGATTAAACTCAAAGCAATCCTTATTTTAGCTATGGTAATGTTAATTACCAGCTGCTCTGCGCCCGATGTTGATTATTATCGAGGTACAGAACCTGAATTTAACTTTAAGCAGTTTTTTAGTGGTGAGCTAAAAGCCTATGGGGTAGTACAGGACCACAAAGGCGAATTAACTCGTAAGCTGGTAGTCGACATGCAAGCAAGCTGGGATGGCAACAAAGGCGTGATTGACGAGCAATTTGTTTATGATGACGGTGAAACGCAAACACGTGTTTGGTACATCACCATTAATGATGATGGCAGTATAACAGGTACGGCATCAGATGTTATTGGCGAAGCAAAAGGTGAAAGTAATGGCAGTGTTTTCCATTGGACATATTCTGTCGAGCTTCCATATGATGATAGTACTTTAGTGGTAAATTTCGATGATTGGATGTACTTGGTAACACAATCACGCTTGATAAACCGCACTGCTATTGATAAGTTTGGCATCGAGGTCGGGGAAGTAACCTTAGTTATCGAGAAAATCGAGTAATCGTTTAATTACCAGAAAACTTCGCGATGTTGGTTAAATTAAGTCTTTATTAATATCAACGTCGCTAACCTCGTTTTTGATAGTTAAATAGTAGTCATTTTTGAACAAATTACGTAAAAATAGCAATTTGCTGTTGCTAACTTCTCAAAAATGCATAAAGATAGGTTTTGCGAAGGCAAAATAATAACGAATAGGAATCTAACAATGAATAAAGCTCAATTAGTTGAAAAAATTGCTACTGATGCAGAAATCTCAAAAGCGGCAGCAACGCGTGCACTAGATGCATTCACTGGCGCAGTTACTAATTCTCTTAAAGAAGGTAACTCAGTAGCATTAGTTGGTTTCGGTACTTTCTCAGTAAAAGAGCGTGCAGCGCGTACTGGCCGTAACCCACAAACTGGTGCAGAAATTCAAATCGCAGCAGCAACTATCCCAAGCTTTAAAGCGGGTAAAGGTCTTAAAGACCAAGTTAATCCATAATTGGGTAACTAGGTTTATATTGAAAAAAGGGCTTATAGCCCTTTTTTTGTATTTGTTATATTTGAATCGAAGTGGCGAAAAAGGCTTATGCCTTTAACGCTTTATCACCACGACCAATACCAACCGCGCCAGAGCGAACTACTTCAATCAAATCACTTTCATGACGTAATGTATCAAGGAAGGATTCAACCTTCTCTGTGCTCGCTACAAGCTGCAGAGTATAGCTGTGACGGCCCATATCTAAGATAGCCCCTTGGAATACATCAACAACTCGTGTAACAGCAGCACGTGTATTCTCATCTTGTGCGAATACTTTAACTAATAACAGTTCACGCTCAATATGTGCCATCTCAGTTAGATCGATAATTTTTAGTACATCGACTAGCTTATTAACTTGCTTGGTGATTTGCTCAACAATACGATCATCACCCATGGTGGTAATGGTAATTCGTGATAATGAATGATCGTCAGTTGTACCAACAGTCAAACTGTCGATGTTATAAGCGCGTTGTGAAAATAAGCCAACAATGCGCGATAGTGAACCAGGTTCGTTTTCTAATAAGATTGATAAAATACGGCGCATTATGCTTTTACTCCTTTACGTAACCACATATCATCTACAGCCCCTAGCTTAATTTGCATTGGGTAAACATGTTCTTTTTCATCAACACAGATATCTAAAAATACCAGTCTGTCGTTTATCGACATGGCTTTTTCAATAGCAGGCTGTAGTTCATCAATATGATCAACGCGAATACCTACATGGCCATAGCTTTCTACTAATTTTACGAAATCTGGAAGTGATTCCATGTAAGAAGATGAGTGACGTCCTGAATACATCATATCCTGCCATTGACGTACCATGCCTAATGAGCGGTTATTCAACGACACAACCTTTACTGCTAAATTGTATTGTAAGCATGTTGATAGCTCTTGAATGTTCATTTGGATTGAACCATCACCAGTTACACAGATTGACTCTTTGTCAGGAAAAGCAAGCTTAACACCCATTGCCGCTGGTAGACCAAAGCCCATGGTGCCTAAACCACCAGAGTTAATCCATTGGCGCGGATGTTTAAATGGATAATATTGAGCTGCAAACATTTGATGCTGGCCTACGTCAGAGCTGATGTAAGCATCGCCACTGGTTGCTTTGTAAATTGCCTCGATAACTGCTTGTGGTTTGATTTTATCGCCATCTGTGCTGTAGCTAAGGCATTTTTGCTCACGCCAGCTGATGATTTGTCGCCACCAATCTTCTTGCGCAGAACGGTCTATCGATATTGAGCTCTTATCAATAGCCGTTTGTAATTGTTCGAGTACGGTCTTTAAGCAGCCAACAACCGGGATATGCGCTTTAATTGTTTTAGAGATTGAAGTTGGATCGACATCAACATGTACTATGGTTGCATTTGGGCAGAATTTTTTAACGTTATTCGTAACCCGATCATCAAATCGTGCACCTAGCGCTAAGATCACATCCGCGTTCGCCATGGCTTTATTTGCCTCAAGGCTACCATGCATTCCTAACATGCCAATAAAGTTAGGGTGGGTACCGCTGATACCGCCTAGGCCCATTAAGGTGTTAGTGATTGGTGCGTTTAATGATTCAACCAAGTGAGTTAGTTGCTCAGAGGTGTTTGATAAAATAATACCGCCACCAGAATAGATCACTAATTTCTTCGCTTCTAAAATTGCTGTGACAGCTTTACGAATTTGTTTTGAATGACCTTTGGTATTTGGATTATAAGTACGTAGTTCAGTTGTTTTTGGAAACTCAAAAGGAAACTTAAGCTCAGGGTTTAACATATCCTTTGGTAATTCAACCACAACTGGGCCTGGGCGTCCGGTGCTCGCTAAGTAAAATGCTTTAGCTAAAATAGTAGGGATATCTTTTGCGCTGCGACAGTTGTAACTGTGTTTAACGATTGGACGAGAACAACCAACAATATCTGTTTCTTGGAAAGCATCGTCACCAATTAAACCTGTAGGCACTTGCCCAGAAAGCACCACCATAGGAATAGAGTCCATATAAGCGGTTGCAATACCGGTAATACAGTTTGTTGCACCCGGACCTGAGGTGGCAAGAACAACACCAACGTCACCTGTTGCTCTGGCATAGCCATCGGCCATATGTGTTGCGGCTTGCTCATGTCGAACTAAAATATGCTCAATATCTTCTTGCTGAAATAACGCGTCGTATAAATCAAGTACAGAACCACCAGGGTAACCAAAAATATACTTTACATTCAATTCTTTAAGTGCCCGAACAACTAGTTCGGATCCATTATATTCTGTTGTACTCATCCTCATTCCTCTGTGTGTGCAAGCATAAATGCATAAAAAAACCCCCGCATAGGGCGGGGGTTTTTTAAAAAGCGTGCTTTCACCTTTTAATAGACTCCCGCTGGGCTTGTAACTAAGACCAGTACGAGTACATTGACGACTAAAAGGTGACGGCTAATATTCATTGTTTATTAATTTCTTCTAAAAATCACAGCCGACTAGAAGGCTGTTGTTTAAAAAATGTTAGATGTATTTTTAAGTGTTTTAGAAACTGATGTCAACCGCAAAAGTGTTATTTTGCATTAATTTTTCTATATTTTCATTTTTGTATGTTTTTATTGCAAATTAAAGTGTGGTTTTATGTTTTTGCAGGTGTAACTATGCATTAAATTGATTGTGTGATGAATGTTGAGCTTTGCATATAGATAATGCGTACTTATCACTGATACGCATAACTTAGCCTAGTAAAATCCACTTTTTAAAACTCTTTTAATAAGACACCCACTTTAACTTTTACTTACAGCCAATACGCGACTTAACTAAACAAGACACCCAGTTTTATTTTTCAATCGTAATTAACAATCTATATGGTCTTTAACTAAAAGAGCGTGTGGATATTAAGGTATGAATAATATTTGCCCACTAAAATGCAAATTAACACTAAAAATGATGGATTTAGTTTCTTCTTGGACACAATTTGCTAAGAATTAGTTGTAAAGAGTGATTACCTCAGGTTTGCAACGAGGTTGTGATCTTTAATTATGTTCTGGAGGTTTAATTTATAATTAAGCAAATAAAGCTAAGCTGTTAGTAATTGAACTTCTTCGCTTTCGTTTCATGTTATTTGCATAAGCCGTGATAGCTTGCTCTTTACCTGCAGTATTTTTAAATGAGCGGGTAAAGGAAGTGGTGAGTGTAAGCCAATTATCAGAGCAGATATTTAATCTTTCTAATATAGGTGCTGCATCTAGGGGGATTACACCAGGTTTACCTTCTCTTATAGAATGGCCAGTCCAATCAATAAGTTGCAAATAGGTTTTAAGTTCAAATGGGAGTCCTTTAGGCATATGTTTGCGTAGTTTACCTGCAAAGCGCATAAGTGTTTTCGGTTGCTTTGCTTTTTGAGCTTACTCAATACGTGACTTTATACTGGTGTAGTCTGATTGCTCTGGTAAATTAGCTGCTTTTGCTCTCACAGGGTTCAAGTCAACATAAGCAAGGCAAGCTGCAAGTGCTGCGTCATCAAGCAAGGCTTGCGATTTAAAGCGACCTTCCCAAAAGCGCCCTTTGCAATCATCTTCTTGATTCGCTTTTCGTGCGATGCTCTCATTAAGAACACGCATAAACCAACTAATACTACTTAGCCTTTCTCGATATAAATTAACTCTGTCATTAACTGCCGAGAGCTCTGCTTGTGTTAGTAATTCGCCATTTAAGAAGCGTTGGCATAGGAATGTACTGTTGAATAACTTGTGCCACCTAATCAAAATAGCTTTATTACTTAAACGCTTCGCTTTTGCTATATCAATGTGCAGAACCAGATGTGTGTGATTACTCATTACTGCGTAGGCGCAAATATCAATACAAAATATCCGACCAAGTTGAAGTAGTTTCTTTTCAACCCAATCCCGCCTATGTTCATATGAGCGGCCTGTTAGTGGGTCATGCCCACACAAAAAAGCGCGACGAACGCAGCGTGAAATACAGTGATAATAGGGTGTGTTTGAAACGCTAATTAAGTTTCTGCGAGGGGTTGCCATGTTCTTCTCCTCCATGAGTGAACTATGTAAGTTTAGTCATAATTTTGAGAAGTGAGAACTATTAAGTTGGGTGTCTAGTTTTATGTGTGTGTTATGGATGTCTAATTAATGTGGCTGTTCAATTAATATGGATGTCCAATTAATTGAGGGTATAAAAAAGCCAGTCTTAGACTGGCTTTGGGTAGGGAGTGTTTAAGGGTTAGGTTGTCTTAAGCCCTAAACAATTATTCTCTTATAGACGCTCAATTACAGCTTGAGTGAAGTCTGTAGTTCCGTGGCTGCCGCCAAGGTCACGCGTTGTGCGGTCACCTGTTTTGATAACATCTGCAACTGCACTGCGGATGCGCTCTGCAGTGTCAGCCATACCTAAGTGCTCTAGCATTTGGATTGATGCTAAGATCACTGAAGTTGGGTTTGCAAGGTTTTTACCTGCGATGTCTGGTGCACTACCGTGAACTGCTTCGAAGATAGCTGCATCTTCACCAATGTTTGCGCCAGGAGCCATACCAAGACCACCAACTAGACCAGCACATAGGTCAGATAAGATATCACCGAATAAGTTTGTAGTAACGATTACATCAAACTCATCTGGAGTCATAACTAGTTTCATACATGTTGCATCAACAATCATTTCTGTTGATTCGATTTGCGGGTAACGCTCAGCTACTTCACGTGCAACTTTTAAGAATAAACCAGATGTTGATTTAAGGATGTTAGCTTTGTGAACAGCCGTTACTTTTTTGCGGCCTTCACGTACTGCTAACTCGTATGCAAAAGTTACGATTTTTTCTGCACCTTCACGGGTGATTTTTGACATTGCTTCTGCTTCGTTACCATCTTCAGATACAACTTGGCCAAGACCTGAGTACATACCTTGTGTGTTTTCACGAACAGTGATGATGTCGATATCATCGTAACGAGCTTGTGTACCTGCAAATGATTTAACAGGACGAACATTAGCATATAGGCCAAACTTTTTACGTAAAGTCACGTTGATTGAAGTGAAACCTTCACCAACTGGTGTAGTTAATGGGCCTTTTAAAGTGATCTTGTTACGCGCGATTGTGTCGATTGTTTCTTGCGGAAGTAACTCACCAGTTTTTTCTAGGGCAGCAAGGCCAGCATCAACGAATTCATAATCAAAATCGCAACCTGCAGCTTCAAGGATCTCAAGTGCTGAATCAATAATGCTAGGACCAATGCCGTCGCCTTTGATCACTGTGATGGTTTGTTTAGCCATTTACTTTTCCTATTTATGAGTAGATAAACACGTAAACTCGTCGCGAAATAGCATGCGATTTACTTGTTAGAAGGTTTACGTGGATGTGTTTGAAAATTTAAGCGGCTTTTATAGCAATTTATTCAGCTTTTTACCAGTTTATCCTGTGAATACTGACTATAAACAGACTAAAGTTCATATTTATTTAACGTTTTCGCACTTTTTAACAACACATTCTAAAAATTGTCTGCAAACTCGCAATTTTTCAAATATGCATAAAAATTAGCTTTTGAGTCCCAACCAGCAGCCGATAGGCTGTCGAAAATGATTTGCTCTTGCCAGCTGCTAAATAAAGCTTTTGGTTGAAAAACATAATAAGTAAATAATTTAATAGCTATCCAATGTTTCTCATTTATGGTGAGTTGCTGTTTTTTGTGTTGTTCACTAGCCAGTAAATGTTGAGTCCAGACGTTGTCACCAATTAGCTGATTTAAATATTCAGTCAATAGGGCTTGATCTAGTTGATTCACACCAAATAGGCAGGCCAATGGTGGGCTAATAACATGCTCTTCGGCTTGTTCAAATATAGTTTTTCGAGACAGGCTCGTAGCTTGATATTCGCAAAGGTATAAAACGTAGGCATATAATGGCAAGCTAACGTGTTCAAATTGCACTGAGTCAGAGTGTTTAAACAATGCTTGAATAATCCGCACCATATTTTCAAGTCGTTTAGAAATATGCTGAAACAGTGGGTGAGTAGTTGTTGCTACTAAGCGTTGAAACAATACTTTCTGAATGATTGCCGGTGCATTGTCGTATCCAACCATCGATAAACAATGACGCAAGTCTTTGGCTCTTTGCTGCTCTTTATTATAGGGCTTAGCGGCAATTGTAAGTTGCGTAATTAATTCAGGGTAGGGACTTAACAGCTTATTTAAACCACGATAGCTGTATTCTTTTGAGACTTTTAAGTCACTAATTAATGCTAAGTATTGCTGTCTGCGTTGCTGATTTATAGGTGGTGGTTCTGTAAAATTGATGTTCTCACTAAACCATACGGTGTAGAGCAAACGCGTGTCTTTACATGTTCTTTGTTTGTCTAAAATGCTTAAATTAGCTTTGATGCGATGCCAGCGTACTTTTTCTGGGCGGCTAGCATCGACTAAAATATGCCTACCTTGCTCATCGGTGGTTAAATAGATAAGAATGCGTTCAGCGTAATTTACTTCACTTGCTGGAATGTATGGGCCTATGTGCGCAATGAGCGCCTTTATTGCATTTTGAGCAAACTCATTAGGTGTACGAAGATAAATATCAGCCAATGCTTTATGTATACTAATATGCCCACCAGATTCACGATAAGTGGTATTCATGGCGATAATGTTAGCTAAAGCTACAAGTGTTGTTGCTCCGTCATAAATCATAATTTTTGGCGCACTTAAAAGTGCTTGTTTGTATTTATTTAACCGCGCTAATAAATGCTGAATAGATAATGTATGAGGACCTGAGCTTTGCAGTAATTTTGCAGCAAGCTGGTGACGACTCTGCCAAAGTTTTTTATCTTGTAATGTTAGCTTTTCACAGGCAGCTAACTTATTGCTTTGAGTTTGTACGCACAGGTAATTAGCTAAACAGCAGCTAATAATTTGTTCACTAATTGCTTGGTTGTAATTTAGGCTGCGACATAGAATACAAGCAATAACGCATTGGTTTACAACTAAATTTGTTGTGTAGCCATGATTAGGAACATATAAGCTAAGTTGCGCTTGCATACCCTTTGGGCAGGCTTGGTAGATTAAGTAATATCGCTCAGCAAGGTTGCTTAATAAAGGATAAATTTGCGACCATTTCTGCTTTTGATAATAAAGCTTGAGCAACTGGTGCGTACTATCAAATAAGCGTGCCAACTCACGAGGCGTCACGTTTTCCATCATAAGCGGTTAGGTTTCTTGTTGATAGCTTTCATAGGCACTTGGTCCCCACAATACTAATTGACCATTTTTAAACAGCAAGCCAGTGCACTCATCTATCGTTGTAATACCATCCGATTTTACGTGTTGTGTGCGGTAAAAAATGATTTGCCAAACATTATCTTCGACTCGTTTAGCATAGGTTAGATCTGGGCTGCCTAAGTAATCAAGTACGGCGTTTAAGTTTTCAGGCTTATCGATAGATAGTTTCGAGATGTAACGTTTATTAAAAGCTTCACGGTCTTGCCAGATCATGGCTTGTGGGTCATCTTTATAAAAAGTGATCACAAGAGTGGCGATAAGTGCATAAACACCTAAACCCAGCACCAGATATTGGAAAACCTTTTTAAACATGTGTAACTCTTTAAAATTAACGCGAATTTGCAGTATACGCTGTGATATCCAAGTGCGCTACGAGATTGCGATTAATTGAGCCTTAACTGCTTTAAACTAAAGCCTAAGTGAATATCTGTGCGTAACATCACAAGATTTTTCGAAATAACAAACATATCCATCTCATCGTTCAATTTGCGCTTTACTGAAGGGTTTAGTTCATCGTCGTTGATTGCTGCTGCAATTGACTCATACTCATTTACTAATTGCTGCGCAGTTTTGTTACCAATACCTTTCACGCCGGGTATGTCATTGGTTTTATCACCAGCTAAAGCCCAAAAATCAGCGAGTCGATGCTTTGGAACATTAAAGCGCTGTTTAATGTCGTCGGCTTCAAGATACTGTTTTTTGAAGTAATCATAAATAGCAATCTGCTCAGATAAAAATGGTAAAAACCCTTTATCTGTAGAAACGATAGTAGAAGGTACATCATTAGTCGCGGCTTTATGTGCCAGCGTGGCAATTATATCGTCAGCTTCATCATTGTTAGGTGAAAACACCACAATGCCTGTTTGTTCAATGGCTTGTTTAAAAAGCGATAAGTTTTGTTTCAGGGTATCTGGCATCGGTGAGCGAGTGCTTTTGTACGCCTCATAGTAGTGATAACGCCAGCTTTTTTCACCATCAAACACAGCAATCGCGTGAGTAGCATTAGTTTGCTGACGTAACTTTTTACAAGCATGTGCCACGCGGGCACAGCTTGCTTTTATCATATGTTCTTCACTGTGATGACTCTGATTACTATCAACAGCATAGATGCGCCTAATAAGATTTAACGCATCTATTAAAAGTAACTGGGTTGTCACATAGTCTCCTGTTAAGCTTTTATCTCATAGCAAGGAATATACTTACTACCGGGTAATTTCATTCGCCCTTGCTCAACAAAAGCAGCAAGTAGTTTATCCATATCAGCCATTAATGCAGGCTCACCACTTAATACAAATCGGCCATGTTGCTTGATGGCTTGCAAGCCTTCGTCTTTAACATTACCAGCCACAATACCTGAAAACGCACGGCGTAAATTAGCGGCTAGTTGCTGAGTCGGCTGATCTAAGTGTAAATCCAAACTCGCCATATTGGCATGAGTCGGTGCAAACGGCTGTTGAAAATCATTATCGATTTTTAGCGTCCAGTTAAAGTAGTATGCATCACCTTGACTCTTGCGGTATTCACGCACTTCAGCCATTTTTGATTTGAGTGTTTTGCCAACTCGCTCTGGGTCATCGATGATCACTTCAAACTTATCAAGCGCCTCTTTACCAAGCGTTTTCTCAACGAATTTACACAGCTCAATAAAGTAATTTTCACTCTCTCTAGGGCCAGTTAAGATCACAGGTAAAGATTGTTTTTCGTTTTCAGGGTGCAGCAAAATACCTAAAAGATATAACAGCTCTTCTGCGGTACCCGCGCCACCTGGGAAAATAATAATGCCATGAGCTGTACGGATAAACGCCTCTAAACGTTTTTCGATATCAGGCAAAATCACTAATTCGTTTACAATTGGATTAGGTGGCTCAGCGGCAATAATACTTGGTTCAGTTAAACCTAAATAACGATTATTAGTAATACGCTGTTTGGCATGGCCTATCGTCGCGCCTTTCATTGGGCCTTTCATTGCACCTGGGCCACAACCTGTACAAATGTTTAAGCCACGAAGCCCAAGCTCATAGCCAACTTGCTTGGTGTATTTGTATTCGACTTCGTTTATAGAGTGGCCACCCCAGCAAACTATCATGCTCGGATCGCTATTGACTCTTAGTGCACCTGCATTCCTGAGCATGTCAAACACCATATGAGTTATGGCTTTTTGCTCAGTTAAATCTTTTTCGTATTTTTGACAAATAAATAGAATATCGCGAATAACCGAGAAGATATGTTCATGAATACCAGTGATAATTTCGCCATCGACAAAGGCTGATTCGGGTGGGTTTTCAAGTTCAATTTTAATCCCGCGTTCGCGGCTCAATAAGCGAATATCGAAATTTTCGTATTTGTTGTAAATTTCAGAGCTTGAGTCAGTGTGGCTGCCCACATTAAGAACCGCGAGCACACAGTTCCTAAATAATTTATAGCGCTCGCTGGTGGATGATTGTTCGAGTAGATCAACTTCTAGTTGCGATAGTAAATCCAGTACACCTGTAGGATTCAGTTGTTTTAACATAAGCACTCTCCTGGCTCGTCAATGAGCCTTTATCATTGTGTGTCAAAGACCTTACTAACAAGATGAGGCCTTTATTTGCTAATGCAAACTTTATTTCGTCCCTCGTTCTTGGCTTTGTATAGTGCTTCGTCTGCACGGTCAAAGGCAATCAGTGGGGTATCACCTTTTTTCAACTGGGTTGCGCCAGCAGAAATGGTGATTTCTACTTGCTTATCTTTGAATTTAAATGGAATACCCTGAATTGTCTTACGCAACTTTTCAAGTGGAGCTGCTGCACTTTCAAGTGACATACCGCTCATTAGTAACACAAACTCTTCGCCACCGTAACGGGCAATAAAGTCTGATTTACGTATTGATTTTTGTAGTGCTTTAGCGATGACTTGCAATGTTTTGTCACCGGCACTGTGGCCATATTGGTCATTAATTGATTTAAAATGGTCTACATCAATTACTACAAATGTCACTGCCGACTCTTGTAGATCAAATAATTGAAACTCTTGATTAAACCGTTCATCAAACGCTGCGCGGTTGGGTAATTTTGTTAAACCATCTAGCAAACTTTTAAATCGCTGTTCATTTAAGCGTTGTTTATAAGTTGAAAGTTTAGTTTCTAAATGGCTAATACGGCTATTGATATCGTTAAAGCTAGCGAGCAAGTTTTCTCGCTCCGTTTGCTCTAGTTTTTCTTTGGCAATTAAATCATCACTTAAAGATTTAAGTTCTTCTTCTACTAATTCTTTAAGTGATGTTATTGAGGTAGCCTGCTGAGTTTGCGTATGAAGATTCTTAATTTTTGCTTCAATCTGTTTGTTCAGCGAATCGTATTCTGCGCTAATCGACTCTGAGTGTTTACTGGTTGAAACAATAGAGTGATGTAAATCTTCAATAGTTTGATTTAATGAGATTAAAAAGCTTTGTGCAGATTGACGCTCTTTACTCATATTACGCGTGATGATGGTGATAATACTCAGCGCAGAATCAAGTAAATCGTCAACACTGTCATTATGAGTGATTTTGCTTTTAATTATATTTATTTGCTCTGCACTTTCATCCTCGAGCACAAGCTCATTAGCAAGAGACAGCAGCTCAGACGCTAACTCAGGTTTGATTAATGCCTCGGCTTGACTACTTTTAGCGAGCTTTGCTTGAAGTGCTTGGTGATAAATAGTAACCAGCTTAGACAATAAAGGTATAAAGTCATGATTAGACTGTATATTATTCAATTCGTGGTCAAGCAGATAACGCAATGTTCGACGGGCATTATCAGGTAAACCTTGGACTTTTTGTAATTGTTTACCTGCATCAGTGATGCTTTTGTTAAGCTCGCGTTGTTGAGCCATTTGCTTGGTTTCTTGTTGTTTTAGAAGACCAAGTACATCATCTATGAAAGGTGTTAGTAATTCAAAATTAACACCTTTTTTTAGTGCGTTTCTAAATTTGGCTAAACGGTTATCTAGCTCAATGTCTAGCCCTTTACAGCTGAGCGACAGTTTTGCCGCAAACTGTGAAAGCACTTCAACTTGATGTTTGCGTGCATCTTCGACCACTGTGCGTGCGTCGATAGCCTGCTTTAACTTTTTATTAAGAACATCATGCTGTTGCTGCACCTAGTAATACCGCCGTCAAGATTCAAATTATCTATAGGGTAAGTTTACAACAAATTAATACGAAATGTAGGTTCCAAGTCAAAAACTTAGTTAATTTGTATATCAAACCTGTTGCAATGGCTGTTTATCGGTTTTTAATTCACATTTTTTCTCGCAATTGTTAGGCTTGTCCGCAATTTTAAAAGTAATAAAAAGAGTTGTTATGAAAAAGTTTTTGGCACTGTCAATTTTGGCAGCGTGCTCAAGCAGTGTGTTTGCAGATGTAAACTATTCACTGTCGATTACTGAGCCAGAGCATCATTTAGGTAATGTGAGTGTTGAGTTTCCTGAAACTGCACAAGCACATTTAGATGTTAAACTTCCCGCTTGGCGTACTGGTCGTTATGAAATTTTGAATCTTGCTAATGGCGTACGTTTTTTCGAAGCAAAAGATGATGACGGCAAGCCATTAAAGTGGGAAAAAATTGATCACAGCACGTGGCGTGTTCACTTAAACGAGCCAACTCAAGTCAATGTAGATTACCAAGTTTACGCTAACGAGCTAGGTAAACGCGCTCGTCATATTGATGACAGCCATGCATTTATTGATGCATCTGGCTTTTTCATGTTTAGTGAATCATTCCGTCAAGACCCGGTAACCGTAAAATTAAACGTACCAAAACAATGGCGCTCAGTATCGGGTATGGAAAATGCGGGCTCTAAACATAGCTTTAAAGCCGCTGATTACGACATTTTAGTTGATTCACCAATCGAAAGTGGTATCAATGAGCTACACAAGTTCACCGTTGATGGCCGTGAATACGAATTAGTTATTTGGGGCGATGGCAACTACGACGTAGATCAAATGCTAACTGACCTTAAAAAGCTAGTGACAACTGGCAATGTAATTTGGGACGGTTACCCATATGAGCGCTATGTATTTATGGTCCATGCTACGTCTGGTGCCGGTGGCGCAACAGAGCATTTAAACTCTACGATTATCCAGCGCCCACGTGACCGTTTTGGTTCTCGTAAAGACTACCTTGCGTTTATCAGTACTGCAGCTCACGAATTTATTCATACTTGGAACGTTAAAGCATACCGTCCAAAAGGTATTGCTCCATACGATTACACCAATATTAACTACGCTAAAACATTATGGATTGCAGAGGGCTCAACCAGCTACTTTGAAGATCACTTAATGGTTCGCTCTGGAATTGAAACAACCGATGAGTTTTTTGGTACGTTAACGAAAACGATTAATCGTCACTTACAAACACCGGGTCGCGAAGTACAAAGCGCAACCGAAACCAGTTTTGATAAGTGGATCAACCAAGGCGGTGACCACGCTCGCAACTATAGCACCAATATCTATTTAGAAGGTTCATTGATCTCAATGGCGCTTGATATTGATTTGCTAGAAAAAAGCGATGGCAAAATCAGTTACCGCGATGTTCACCGTGAACTGTACAACAAGCATCGTTTACCTGATGGTTTTACGCCTGATGATGTTAAAGCGATTTTAAAAGAACTTACAGGTCGTGATTACAGTGCTTGGTGGCAAGCAAATGTGGATGAACCAGCAGTTATCGATTTTGATTTGCTACTTGAAAAAGTGGGCTTAGGTTTAATTCGCCCAGAAGACGCTAAATCAGTACCTAGTATTGACTCGTTTGCTAAAAACAGCGGTGAGTTATTAACCCTAACTCATGTTCGTCGTGGTGGCGCTGCATGGCAAGCAGGCTTAACTACAGATGATAAAATCGTTGCGTTTAACAAAAAGCATGTTGGTAAAGACT
Organism: Pseudoalteromonas thalassia; assembly: GCF_049257215.1. Lineage (NCBI taxonomy): Bacteria > Pseudomonadati > Pseudomonadota > Gammaproteobacteria > Alteromonadales > Pseudoalteromonadaceae > Pseudoalteromonas > Pseudoalteromonas thalassia. Next base: position 23,489 of record NZ_JBMMUE010000003.1, on the reverse strand, counting down.
TAACAGCCAGCCTTGAAACGTTTAAAGCAGGCGACACAGTGACTGTTGATTTTATTAGACGTGATGCATTACAAAGCACAACGCTAACACTGAGCGAAGACTTTGATAAAGAGAAAAAGGTCAAAGCATTAAAAGATGCAACACCAGCTCAAATGGCATTGTTTAAAGCGTGGATGGGCGTTGACCACCCAAACCTAGCAAAATAACTCGTTAATGATCTTTAATTGGTAAGAGAGGAGCTGCGGCTCCTTTCTTTTTATTCGGCGTTTGCTGCGCCTTGATAAACTGCTTAGTGTATTTTGCATTTAGTAGTGCACTATTTAGTTGCTGATTTTTACGTCGCCAAAACGACTTTTTAACTTTGTCTGATCTATCACGAATATCGCTTTGTGAATTATCAGGTTGTGATACCGGGTAGGGCAGTAAAGAATAACCGTATACGCCGGTTTCCCACACATGCTGTAAATCGCAATCGACAGGGCGGCCAAATGTAGCAGTGGCTTTTAATAGCGCTTTTGCACCAGCTAAACTAACAGCCGTTGCACAGCAGCCAGACATAAGCTTTTTATGAATGACTAAATGCTGCTCATCAGCGAGGGGTTTTGTAAAGGCAATTTCCCGATTTCGGTCTTTATAAGCGGCCAATTTTATTATCTGCCAAGGCTGTTTCAAGGTATTAATGTTTTCAATTGCACTGTGAATAGAGCGGTCGAGCACAAAGTCATCTTCTAAAATAATGGCGTAATCTAATTGCCTATCGACAATGGTTTGCCATGCTTTTCTGTGACTCAGGTAACAGCCAATTTCACCTTTACTCAATGGCTTATGGTATTTTTTTAGGTTTAAATCAGCATTATAGTGCTTGGCTATCTCTGTATCAGACAGCTCTCTTCCATCAATTGCATCAAGGCGTTCAAATGCCAAATTTTGTGCATTTAGCTCATGGCTCACACGGTGTAATCGTTCAGTAGAGCTTGCTAAGTTAATTACAAAAATAGCGGTCATTATCGTTACCTGATGGTCAGTTTGAATCAGGCTAACAAGCTTTAATGACGCTTGGGTGTCAGAACTATTTCGCTTTTATGTCAGGGCGAGGAGTATTTAAAATCGCTTGTTTTTCTTGCTCGGATAAAATGATCCAATCAAAAATCTCATCATTACTGCGACCACAGCCAGTGCAATAACCATTGAGGCGATGACATTGACCGATGCAATCTGTTTTAAATTGGCTGGTTGGTTTTTTTGAATTTGTCATAGTGATGTGAAGGCTAATATTAGCCTTCATGAGTGTATTACTTACCTTCAATTGGCTTACCAATTTCAAGGGTAGTAGACCAAGGCTGTTTACGCGATAGGGTTTTACCCGAATGAATTGAGATAACAGGGTTGTTTTCGTCAAGCACAAACGTGGTGCGTAACGATTCAGCTGACTCTTTTTGTGTTTGATGCCAATTATTACCTGCTAAACAAGCTTGGGTAAAATTAACTGCACGGGTGTGATCGGCGACAGCTTGTTGCTGTTGCTCGTAGTTGCCTACACAGCGGTAGGTAACATTGTCTTTATCAAGCGCCGTGATTTGACAGTTATCGGCAATTAGGTTGTATTTTGCTGTCCATGTTTCCATGTACTTAGTATTTACACGGCTACGTTTTAAGCCTTCAAAGCGGTTATCGTAAGCACCTAACAGGGCGTTAATTTTCTCGCAAGGGGTTAAGTTATCAATGGCTGCTTGTTGTTCAGTTGTCAGTCCTGTACAACCTGTTAATACAAGGCCAGTTAGTAAGGCGGCGAGTGGCTTTTTCATATCAGGCTATCCTTTTAAATAGCAGTTCCTTAAACGTTTCCTAAAGGATACCTAAGCCCTTGTAAAAATGCTAATAAAGATTGGTGATTACAATTTAAAATGCCCTCGCAAAGGAAGGCATTTTAGTTGCGTATATTAAAAAAAAGCGTAAGCTTACATCTTAGTTTTACCAGCAATGTTGGTTACTTTTACTGAGCCAGAGCCATCACTTAGTAACTCAAAGTTTGCTGCAGTATCAACGCGAATGCTGCCTGAGCCATCTGAAACGACAACATCACCCGAAATATCATTTAAGTCGATACCACCAGAGCCATCGTGTACTTCAATATTGCCCAGTGCGTTTGCAACATCAATATTGCCAGAGCCATCATGAATTTTAATATCACGGCTAACATTACGAACATCTATGCTGCCTGAACCATCATTGATTTCTAATGTGCCTTCAATGTCATTTGCGGTAATAGAACCAGAACCATCGTTTATAACGGTATTCGCAACTATACTAATGATAATTTCACCAGAGCCATCGTGCACATCGACATTAAATGAGCGAGGGATCGCAACGGTTAAATCAATGCGAGTTTGCTTATTGGTATGATATTCACATTGACCTGCACTTAGCGCTGCACTCTTACCTTTAGCTTCAAGCGTTAAGCAATATTCATCATGTGGCTGCTCCTGATAAATCTCGGCTTTAACGCTCACTTCATCACTGTCACTACCGGTAATGTGTAAAAAACCTGAGCCCGCTTCTACTTTTAAAGCACTTAATGTTGCTGTATCAAGCGTTAGGTTTTTAGTTGCTTGCAGTGGCATTTCACCCCAAGCAAAAGTTTGTGCTGATAATAAACCTGCGGCAATTAGCGAGAGTGTTTTTACTGTACTTAACATGGTTGTTCCCTTTCATATGTGTGGTGTTATTAGCTTAGTCGCAAGTGCTGATAAAAAAGGTTTAAAGGCTTTAAAAAATTTTTACATAAATAGAAAAAAAGTTGCGTAGACAATAGGAGCTTCGGACTCTAAATTCATTTTGTTTATTAACAATGAACCTATTTTGTTGGGTTATTTGTCGCTCAAGGAGCGAATACTGCCGTAAAAATATACCATTATTTTTTTCTTTTGCTAATTTAAACTCTTTGGCCTTCAAGGAGTAATAATGAAAAAAATAACCTTCCTAAGCGCGTTGTTGTGCACCAGCTTTTTTGTTTGTAGCGAAGAAACAGATACAACTTTAAACGCTTATGCCGCCGGGTACGTCGCCAATTTTACCTGTAGTGCCACCTTTAACGCGGGCAAAAGCAAAGATCAAATCGATATTGATGAACTAACCGGTATTTACCCTTTAATTGCAGATACTGTAAAAACATTGAAAGCGAACATTGATAACGAGCATAAACGAGTCATTGTTGATTACGATAAAGATAAGCAACGCATATCGGTGTGGCGTCCTCGTTTAGGTTGTGTTGATTTGCCAGTAGGGGCAAGCCTTAAAGCTACACCACTTGTGCAAGCGCCGTTCAAAGAAAACTTAGCCTACCAAAAGGATGACGGTAAGCCTTGGCAAACGCTAAATGGTGTTAATAAAGCAACGGGTAATAAGGCGCTTGATGAGGTTATTGCTCAGGCTTTTACTAGTCATTATGGTGAAGGCGCACGCACTTCAGCTATTTTAATAGCAAGCCCTCAGGCGATTTTAGCAGAGCAATATAAAGCAGGCTTTACCCCAGAAACCGCACAGCGTACTTGGTCTGTTGCAAAAAGTATTGGCGCGAGCATCATTGGTGTGGCGGTAGCGCAAAAGCGACTTGATGTTACTAAGCCTGCGGGGCTTGAAAGCTGGTCTCACCCGCTTGACCCACGTGGCGAAATTACCCTTGAAAACTTGCTTCACATGGCATCAGGCTTAGACAGTAATAAAGCGGGCAACCGGACAGACCGTGTGTATATGGGCGGCGGTTTAGTGTCTGATACTGCAACGCATACCGCATTAGAAGTAAAGCCAGGTAGCCGCTGGAAATACGCCAATAACGACACCATGTTAGCGCTACGCACCTTACGAGAAACGTTCAACGATGAATCGAGCTATTTGCGTTATCCGTATGACAATTTACTCGATAAAATCGGCATGCAGCACACATTTTTAGAGTCAGATTGGCAAAGTGACTTTATTTTGTCATCGCAAGTGTGGACTACTTCACGGGATCTTGCTCGCTTAGGGCTATTACACTTGAACAATGGTCGCTGGCAAGATGAGCAAATATTACCAAAAGACTGGTTAAGTTATATTAGTAAACCAGCTCCTGCTCAACCCCCAGAAACGGCACCGGGCTACGGTGCACAGTGGTGGCTTTATAACGAACGTTTTCCTGAATTACCAAACGATACTATTGCTGCGCGAGGCAACCGTGGTCAATATTTGGTGATTATTCCAAGCGAGCAGCTAGTTATTGTTAGGCGAGGGTATGACCTTGCGGGTCTTAAAGGCTTTAGTGAACATGACTTTACTCGTGATGTTCTAAAAGCTCTGGGTAGATAAAATCAGATTTCAGATGCACTAAAAAAGATGCACCTAAAAAGGTGCATCTTAATCAATTTCAATTACTTATGGCGGCCTTGTAAACAGCTCACTACATCGGCCAACGATAGGCCTTGGCGCTGCAATAACACAGTTAAGTGATACAGTAAGTCTGCCGATTCATTGGTTAATTCATCGTTATCATGTTTCATGGCTGCAAGGGCAACTTCGACACCTTCTTCACCCACTTTTTGGCAACTACGGCTTAAGTCTTTTGCAAACAAAGACGCTGTGTAGCTTTTGCTTGGATCATCGTCTTTACGCGAGACAATCACTTGTTCAAGCTCAGCTAAAAACGACAAGCTAGGCTTAGCATCATCGCCGAAGCAGCTTTGTGTACCAAGGTGGCATGTTGGCCCAAGAGGGTTTGCGAGTACTAATAGTGAGTCGTAATCACAATCGGTGTGTACAGAAACTACTTCAAGGTAGTTTTCTGATGTTTCGCCTTTCGTCCATAAGCGCTCTTTAGAACGCGAGTAAAAGGTTACTTTTTGTTTGTCGAAAGTGGCAGCTAATGCGTCTTGATTCATAAAGCCTTGCATTAAAATCACCCCAGAGCGTGCGTCTTGCACGATAGCTGGGATCAATTCGCTTTTGGCAAAGTCGACTTGAGAAAGAGTGTCTTTGGTTAATTGCATAGTCTTGTCGCTACATTATTATCGATTAAAAATTGTTTTAGTTCGCCAATATCAATGACGTTCTTGTGAAATACGCTGGCAGCGAGCGCGCCATCAACTTGGCTTTGCTGAAATACATCAACAAAGTCTTGCATCGTCCCTGCGCCACCCGAAGCAATAAGTGGAATATCGCACAGTGCACGCATTTTTGATAGCTGAACATTGTCGTAGCCTTTACGCACGCCGTCTTGGTTCATGCAATTGAGTACGATTTCACCAGCACCTAGGTCTTGCACACGCTTAACCCATTCTTCGGTTTTATAGCGAGTACGGCTTGATGCATTTGGGTCGCCAGTTAGCTGGTAGACTAAATACTCGCCAGTGTTTTCATCATAAAAGCTATCGATACCCACAACCACGCACTGTTTACCAAACTCATCGTGTAACTCTTTGATAAGCTCAGGGCGCGCGATAGCAGGGCTGTTAATACTGATTTTATCTGCACCACGTTCTAAAACACGTGCTGCATCGGCAACAGATTTGATACCGCCAGCCACACAAAATGGAATATCAATGTGGCGTGCAATGTTCTCTACCCAATTGACATCAAGTAGGCGTTTTTCGACGCTGGCACTGATTTCATAAAACACCAGTTCATCCGCACCAGCATCGCTGTAAGCCTTGGCAAGCGTTAAAATATCACCAACTACTTCATGGCCTTTAAATTTAACGCCTTTAACAACTTGGCCGTCTTTTACATCTAAACAAGGGATTATGCGTTTTGATAACATGCTAACGCCTCCTCAACATTAAAGGCACCATCGAGCAATGATTTACCTAAGATAACACCGCCAACGCCTAGTTTTTTCAGCTTTGCGATATCATCAAGAGAGCTTACACCGCCTGATGCTTGAACTTTAATCTCGCTGTTGTGGTTGGTTAAATCTTCATAAAGTGCAAACGAAGGGCCGGTCATGGTGCCGTCTTTACTGATGTCAGTACACAGAAAATCAACCACACCAAGTGCCACGTAAAAATCAACAAGTTCGAACAAACCAAACTCAGATTCACTTAACCAACCATGTGTTGCTGGCGCCCAGCCGTTGTCAGTTTTATTAACATCCAATGCGATAACAAAGTGTTCGCTGCCAAATTTTTCAATCCACGCCTGCACTTGCTCACGCTTTTCAACGGCCATTGAGCCTATTACAACTTGGTTAGCACCGGCTTCAAGCCAGTCAGCAACATCTTGCTCAGAGCGAATACCGCCGCCCACTTGATAAGGTACATTAAGCGCTTTGGTTGCGGCTTGAATATGCTGCCATTGTTTTTTATTTGGATCGCGCGCGCCTTCTAAATCAACTAGGTGCAGTTTGCCTGCGCCGCTGCTTGCGTACTCTTGTAAGCGTGCGCCAAGTTCGTAAGGGTAAAATTGTGCTGTATCATACTTACCTTGGTATAAGCGCACAATTTGGTTTTGTAATACATCGAGTGCTGGAATAATCACGTTTATTTCTCTTATTTTTTGCTGCGCTTACAGCTGCCAATCTAAAAAGTTTTGTAAAAGTCGTGTGCCTACTTTGGCGCTTCGTTCTGGGTGGAACTGCATGCCTGCGTAGTTATCTTTGGCAACAATTGCTGAAAAAGCTTGCCCGTATTCACCGCTTACTAGGGTGGCATCGTTCACTGTGTGAGCAAAGCTATGCACAAAGTACACTTGATCCTGCGCCGATAACCCTTTGGTAAGGGCATGCTCTTTTAGTACGCTTAAGTCGTTCCACCCCATGTGTGGAGAAGTTAATGTACCCACATCTAAGTGCTTAACAACACCCGGAATTTTGCCAAGGCAATCGACATTGCCTTCTTCTGTGCTATCACAAAGTAATTGCATGCCTAAACAAATTCCCATCAGCGGGCGTTGATATTCATCAATTGCTTGCTGCCAACCACCGTCTTTTAGACGCTTCATTGCAACGGAAGCATGGCCTACACCAGGTAAAATCGCACGTTCAAAGCCTTTTAGTTGTTCAGGTGAGGTGATCACCTCTGGCTTTTCACCTAAGCGTTCAAAGGCAAAGCGAACAGAGTTAATGTTGGCACAACCGGTATTAATTATGGCAATCATAAACACCCCTTAGAGCTGGCAGTTTGTTGCGAAGCATCTTTTGCAATCGCAGCACGAAGTGCTCTTGCAAACGCTTTAAATAGGCCTTCAACTTGGTGGTGACAGTTACCGTCGCTAACCGATAGAATTAGGCTCATGGCGGCATTATCACTTAAGCTTTTAAAGAAGTGCTCAACCATTTGTACATCTAAGTCGCCCACTTTTTCACGGCTAAAATCGGCATTTAATACAAACGAGGCACGGCCCGATAAGTCAATTTGCGCTTCTGCTTTACATTCATCCATAGGTAATGCAAAACCATAGCGACCAATTTGCGTTTTTGTACCTAGGGCTTGTTTAAGGGCTAGGCCAAGCGCAATACCGATATCTTCAACAAGGTGATGCTCGTCAATGTGTAAGTCGCCAGTGGCTTGAATATTAAGTCCGATATTGGCGTGAGTGCGAATTTGGTCAAGCATGTGATCGAAAAAGCCAAGACCAGTGCTAATTTCGCCATTTTTTGTTTGGTCTAAATTAATTTGCACATCGATTTGCGTTTCTTTGGTGTTGCGAGTGACACGGCCTTCACGGTTCGCGGTTGTCAGTTTAGTGACAATGGCATCCCAGCTGCCTTCATACAAAATACCTTCACAACATAAGTTATTGGCAAGTCCAATATCTGTTTGGCGGTCGCCAATCACAAATGAGCGTGCTAAATCGACTTTACCTGACCGCATAAGCTCTGTAAGTAAGCCGGTTTTTGGTTTACGGCATTCACAATTTTGCTCATCAAAGTGAGGGCAAATCAGAACTTCATCAAATTTAATTCCTTGGCTATTTAAGATATCCATCATCTTGTCTTGAGCAATATCAAAATCAGCTATCGGGAAGCTATCAGTGCCTAAACCATCTTGGTTTGAAACCATTACAAGGCGGTAACCTGCCGCTTGAAGTTGTAACAGAGCAGGGATCACATTTGGCAAAAACACTAATTTTTCTAGGCTATCAACCTGTTTGTCGGTGATAGGCTCTTCGATAATCGTGCCATCGCGGTCAATAAATAAATACGGGTTGCTCATGATAATTCCTGTTCTACTGTATTGCTGGTCAGTGATAAGCCATCTAACCAAATTTTTACTTGTTCTAGTTCTTGCTCGTTACCGATAGAAATTCGTAACCAATCATTTTCGCCATATAAGGTGAAGGCACGCATCACAAGCCCTTGCTCTAATGCGATATTAAATGATTGTTTGTCTTTTAATTTTAAGGTGACAAAGTTACCTTCACCGCTCAGGACTTTGATAACGGCAGGTGATTGCTCAAGCCAGCTTTTCAGTTTGCCTTTTAAACTATTTAGAATAGTCACCTGACGGCGCATTGAAGCGATGTTGTCACTACTTAATGCATCTGCTGCAATGCTAGCAACCACCGTTGATACAGGATAAGGCGCAATCACTTTACGAATAGGCGCAAGTAGCTCGCTGTTGGCTAAAGTGAATCCAGTTCTTAAACCCGCAAGTGCAAATGCTTTTGATAAGGTTCTTAGTACCACAAGGTTACTAAACTCGTTGATCAGGCTTGCTGCTGTTTGTTCAGGGCAAAATTCTATATAAGCTTCATCCACCACCACAATCGCTTTACCCGCAAGTTGTTGGGTGATTTTTCTGATTTTGTCTAGGCTTGTCATGCTGCCGGTTGGGTTATTTGGATTACAAATAAACACCAACTTTGAATCAGCAACTGCAGTGACAATCTCATCAACTGTGCCTTTTAATAACAGCTCTTGAGTTAAACCGTTAATCGCAATGTTGTGGGTATCAGCTGTTACTTTGTACATGCCGTAAGTTGGCAAAAAGAGTGCAATGCTATCTTTAGCTGGGCTACAAAAAGTACGTACTAATAGTTCAATACCCTCATCAGCACCGCGGGTCATCAGTACTTGCTCTGGCTCTAAATTAGCATAGCAAGCGTAACGATTGATCACTTGCTGAGGCTGCGGATCTGGGTAGCGGTTTAAATCAGCTAAATTGATATTTGGCGTACGTGAATACGGGCTTTCGTTGGCATTTAACCACGTTGTACCTGTTAGTTTTTCACTTTTCGCTGAACTATAGGCTGTAAGCGCTGCAATGTTATCTGGCAACAGCGTTGTTATTTTTGAATTATCGCTCATTGTTCATAGCCTCAAGACGAATTGAAACAGCATTAGCGTGAGCATCAAGCCCCTCTGCTGCGGCCAAAGGTAAAATTGCTTTAGATAATTCACGTAAACCATTTTTGCTGATGGTTTGTACTGTGTAAGTTCTAAAGAAGTCCAGTAAGTTTAAGCTCGAATAGGTCGCACTGTAACCATACGTTGGTAGTACGTGATTCGTGCCAGACGCATAATCACCGGCAGACTCTGGGGTGTAATCGCCTACAAATACTGAGCCAGCATTTTTCACTAAGTTTAAATAAGGCTGCGCATCAGCAAGTTGTAAAATAAGGTGCTCAGGACCATATTGAGCAGACACCGCAAAGGCTTGCTCAACCGAGTCCACTAATATCAAGCTTGAGTTTGAAAGCGCTTGCTCGGCAGTGTCTTTACGACTTAATTTTTCTAGCTGCTCAGTTAAAGCTTGCTGTGTTTTTTCAATAATACGTTCGCTGTTACACAGTAAAATAACTTGCGAATCGGCACCGTGCTCTGCTTGCGATAATAAATCTGCCGCAATAAACTCTGGGTTTGCTCGCTCATCTGCAATCACTAACACTTCAGAAGGGCCCGCTGGCATATCAATCGCCATGCCCGGAATGGTTTGCGCAACAAGTTGTTTTGCCATGGTGACAAAGCTATTTCCCGGGCCAAAAATCTTGTTCACTTTAGGCACTGACTCTGTGCCGTATGCCATTGCTGCAATCGCTCCGGCGCCACCACTTTCTACAATGGTTTTAATACCACATAGTTTTGCTGCATATAAAATGGCAGGGTTGATGGTTTCATCGGCTTTTACAGGTGTAGTAAGCACAACAGTTTGTGCACCGCTTAATTGTGCAAGCACTCCTTGCATGATCACTGATGATGGCAATGGCGCACTGCCACCTGGCACGTAAATACCTACCGCTTCAATGGCTTGATATTTAAGTTCACATAACACACCAGGTTGCGTTGTTAACTTAATGTCTTTAGGTAATTGTGCTTGGTGAAAACGTTTTACATTGGCGTAGGCCGTTTCGATGGCGGCTTTTAACTCGTTTGATAATAACTGCTCAGCTTGATTAATTTCTTCAACTGGCACTAATAAACGTGGTGTCTCGCGCTTATCAAACTCTTTAGCCATCTTTAACAACGCAGCGTCACCTTCGGTTTTAACTGCATTTAAGATGTCGATGCAAATTGCTTCGACCTCTTTACTTGCAGTAACAGCAGGGCGGGTGAGTACCGCCTGCTGTGCTTGTTGATTTTCCTCATTCCAGCGAAACATGGATTATTACTCCATCATTTTTTCAATTGGCATAACAAGGATTGAGTTGGCACCCAGTGCTTTTAACTGTTCCATTGTTTCCCAAAATAGAGTTTCGCTGCTAACCATGTGCAGTGCTACGTAATCGTCGCTACCAGCAAGTGCTAACAATGTTGGCTGGCCAGTACCTGGTAGTAAGTCGCACACTTCATCAAGCTTTGCTTTTGGTGCGTGTAACATAATGTATTTACTTTCTTTAGCTTGACGAACACCACGTAGACGCGGCATTAGCGTATTGATTAAATCAAGTTTGCTTTGGTCTTTAAGGTCTTTGTTTTGAATTAAACATGCGTTTGATTCTAAGATGGTCTCGCCTTGCATTAGGCCGTTTGCTTCTAATGTTGCACCAGTAGACACTAAATCACAGATTGCATCAGCTAAACCTGCACGCGGGGCTACTTCAACAGAACCCGTTAACATTACCGTGCTTGCGTTAATGCCTTCGCGTTTTAGGTACTGGCTCAAGATTTCTGGGTAGGTAGTGGCAATGCGTTTACCTTCAAACCAGCTTTTATCTTGCGGGCCAAGTTCTTGTGGCCATGCAAGTGCTAGGCGGCAGTAACCGAAATCAAGTTTAGAAAGTTTATTTACTTCGAATGCTGCGCCTTGGCGTTCGCGTTCGGCTTGTACTTCAACAAGTACGTTTTCGCCAACGATACCTAGGTCACACACACCGTCCATTACTAGGCCCGGAATATCGTCATCGCGTACACGAAGTACATCAATTGGCATGTTGGTAGAGTGTGCGATTAAACGTTGTTCACGAAGGTTTAATTTAACGCCTAATTGCTTAAGTAATTCTTGGCAGTCTTTTGATAAGCGGCCACCTTTTTGGATGGCGATTCGTAAACGGTTGGTATTGCTCATTATTTATTTTCCTTTAATTCAAAAACTAAAAACCCCGAGGGAACCTCAGGGCGAAAATAAATAATTTGGTTGATTGCTCGCCAGAGGTTCCTTTTAGGAATAACCTCTCAGCGAAAAACCTGACAGGCTATTCCGGTGAATGATGGTGATGATGGATAGTTGTCAGATTGAAACGCATAATTTTTCCTGTATTGCACTCGTTTGTGTAAACCAGTGCGTATATCTGTTTAAATAATTTACGTATATAGATAAACATGCTTTGCTAATCTTTGGCAAGCATTTTTTTTCTAAATTAAAGTATATGCTATAACTGCCGATAATAAATGGAGTGATAGGAGGTACAAATGGATATCATGATCCCCTTTTTAGGTCGCATAACGCGCTTACAGTTGGAGAGTAAAGGTGCGTTTCATATTGCGGGCGTAAAAGACGCGAACGTGCAGCGAATTGAGCTCGAAAAACGGCAAAAACGTGAAATTGAACGACGTAAAAAAGCTGCTGAAAATGGCGATAAAAACAGTAAAAATGCTATTGAAGAAGATGAAGAGGGTAATAAGCACCTAGATACCTGGGCTTAAACGAAAGCCAAATTTTTCTGCAACAGTAGCGCAATTTCTGCTAACGTTTAAGTAAGTTCATTTATATTTTACAGGGCAGATTAATGGATAAACCCGCAGTGCCATTGAATGAGCAAGCTCGCCTTGACGAATTGCGTTCGCTTGAAATATTAGATACGCAAAGTGAACCTGTTTTCGACAGAATCACACGCCTTGCTCAGCAATTCTTTTCAGTGCCAATTTGCATCATAAGTTTAGTTGATGAGCAACGTCAGTGGTTTAAGTCTTGTGTTGGTTTAAATGTCACTGAAACTGCCCGAGATATCTCTTTTTGTGGCCATGCAATCCTACAAGACGAACCTTTTGTGATTAATGATGCGTTGAAAGACAAAAGGTTTGCAGATAATCCGCTAGTAGTTGGAGAGCCACATATTCGCTTTTATGCGGGATGCCCAATAATCCTTAAATCAGGTAATTGTATTGGAACACTGTGTATTATTGACTATAAACCACGCACATTGAGTAATAAAAATCTTCAAGCGCTGAAAGATTTTGCTGCAATTATTGAGCGTGAATTTGCCATATTGCAACTTGCTACAATGGACGAATTGACCTTGCTCCCTAATCGTCGAGGTTTTACAAGCACTGCTGAGCATTATTTAGATTTGTGTATTAGGCAGCAATTAAATGCCAAATTGGTATTTATAGATTTAGATAACTTCAAATACATTAATGATAACTTTGGGCATTCTGCTGGTGATAGAGTTCTGAAAGAATTTGCATCATTACTGAAAGAATACTGCCGAAAAGCAGACTTATATGCACGTTTGAGTGGGGATGAGTTCGTGATTCTGTTCACTGATTTAAACACCTCAGAATGCGAAACAATCATGCAACGTCTACTGCAGTCATTTTGTAATTTACCTTCGAGCTTTACAGGTCAAAGCATATTGAGTTTTTCTTATGGAATTGCTGATTTTTCGGGCCAGCAACCCTGTTCACTTGCAAAGCTATTAGCTATTGCTGATAGTAGAATGTATAACGCAAAGGTACAAAAAAAGGCTCAATTATGAGCCTTTTTAATGACTAATGGCATACTCACTGTTGCGTTTTAGCAGATTGAATACTGCTTTGGATCAATGGTGAGATTGTTAAGCCTTGTACAATAATCGAAAAAATCACAACTACATAAGTCACTATTACTATTAGGTCATGCAAGTCAGACCCTGCAATCATCACTTGATCACGAGGTATAGCTGCAGCCATTGCTAGTGCTAATCCACCACGCAGGCCGCCCCAAGTTAAGATTTTTACCGAGTGTTTATCGTATTGACGATACTTTTTAAAGAATACAAATGGCGCACCTACACTTATAAATCGCGCTAGCAACACCACAGGTACCATGAGTAGACCTAAACCGATTTCTTCAAAGGTAATAGGCATAGTCACGATGAGCATACCGATGATCAAAAACAGCAAGGCGTTTAAAAAACTATCGGTGGCATGCCAAAAGTCTTTTACATAACGGGTATCTTCAGGCCCTGTGCGCTCTGTTGCCTTTGAGCGGGTAATATTGCCAAGCAAAATACCACTGGTAACCATGGCAAGTGCGCCCGATATTTCCCATATATTTGCCGCAGCAAAACCAGCGGTTGGGATGGTCAAAGTTAGAAGTAACCGAATATTCACATCGCGGCTATTGATGATCAAAAAGTGCCCAACCAATGCAATGACTAACCCAAACACAATACCGCCAATGGCATCCACTAAGAACAGTTCAGCAACATCAGCAAAAGTGGCTTCGGTGCCATAAAAGGCCACTGAAAATATGGTGGTGAATATGACTAAGCCAATACCATCATTAAACAAAGACTCACCTTCAACTTGCACAGAAATTCCTTCTGGGGCTCGCATTTGTTTAATAATGGCTAACACGGCAATCGGATCGGTTGGGCTTATTAATGCTCCAAATAGCAAGCAATAAATAAACGGCACTGGCCAGCCAACAAAGGCAAATAAGTAATAACTTAAATAACCGACTATGACCGTGGAGGTTATGGTTGAAAATAGCACTAATGCAGTTATCTCCCATCGTTGTTTACGAAGGGCTGCCAAGTTGATTTCCAATGCCCCTGCGAATAGCAAAAACCCAAGCATGCCTTTTAATAGCAACTGATTAAAGTTGATACTAGAAACAATCTGAGTTATTTCGAGGGCCGTTGTATCACCAAGCATTTTAACGGCAAGAATAAGTAGCAAAGAAATAACAACAGAGCCAGTTGTTATAGCAATCGTGGTTTGCATTTTGAGGATATATTGATTAGCAAAAGCAATAAAAATAGCTAATGCTGAAAGAAAACAAATGAGGTACCAAGCATTCATTGTTTGACCTTAAATATTTTTATAACAAGACGCAGAAAGCTGTCACTTTCTGGCCGCATATAGTACGCCTCTAATATAGGTATGTCACAGTGTTTATGCGATTTTTATGACTTTTTAGAGTAAAAATACTTGATGCTGATTGCATATGTATAATTGCTGTTAAAAATGTCTAAAAAGAGACATAAAAAGCCCTGCAAAATATGTAGCATTGATAAGTTTAGTTAGGTCAATTTGTTGAACTGGGCAGATTCTTGACTGGTATTTATAGCCCTGATTGGATAAGGAATCACAATGCCTTCTTCGGCGTAACGTTTATGGAGTGCTTTTATAAACGCTGATTTAACCCAAAATCGGTTGAAGTACTCTTTTGCTCTTAGCATCACCGTAAAGTTAATACTTGATTGATCAAAGGTATGAAACACCACAAAAGTATCGTAGTCATCAACACCCCATTGATGACTTTTTAAAATCTGTCTGGCAACATCCAAAGTCACTTGCTCAACTTTTTCAAGATCTGAGCCATAATGAACACCCACCTCAACGGGGACGCTGAGTTCTTTTTCGGGATAAAAGTAATTAATGATGCGTGATTTAGACAGCTGACTATTTGGGATGACTATCATGTTATTCGGCAACATTTTTACCCATGTAGAGCGCCAACCAATTTTTTCAACAAAACCTTGGTCGCCACTTTCAAGTTCTATAAAATCGCCAACCCGAATAGGTTTATCAATCACCAACTGAACGCCTGAAAAGAAGTTTTCAAGTGTAGGTTGCAAAGCCAAAGCAACAGCAAGTGAGGTAATGCCCAAAGAGGCAATAATCGGAGTGATTGAAATCCCCAACGTGCCCAATAACACCAATAAGCCAATACAGACTATTGCGCAGCGGATCAACCCTTTAATGATGCTATGACTATTCGAAACAACCACTGAGCGGGCACTGTAATAATCAACGGTGCCAAATAAGAAATGGTCTAAAAATAACACTAAGGCAAAAATACAAATGGCTTTAGCGGTGGCTGCAATGGGTAAGGGGTGTTCGGCCATAAAGCCGGTGATGTTTAATAATTGACCAAAAATGATCACAAGCACCATCATTGTGCACAAGGTCAATGGCGTAGAAAGTGAGTTAACCAGCAAGGTATCGAACACAAAATCAGTTCGTTGGGTCCATTTTTTTAGGCAATAGATAATTACAAACTTTAATAAAAACAGGGTTATGGCGGCTAGTACAGTGCCGCCAATGACGACCAGCCAAGGCTCATTTAGCCATTCATTTTGTATTAGTTCAGTAATCATACTTAGTCCTTAAACCCTAGATACTTGCGATAGCTGCAAGTTATGTACCTAGGCTTTTTGGTTAATAGCTGAATTATTAGCGGTGAATCACAAATGGTAAGGTGAGCAAAATAAATATAAATAAAAGGTACAAATGTTTATTAAATGTTATCTTTTTGTATCAATAAATTTACATTTAAGCCGTGCTCGTTAACATTTGATAAACCTAAAAATCCTTATCTAGTTGTTAATTAAGGTGTTTTAAATTAGAGCTAATACTTTACTTGTAAATTTTTTGTTTCATTTTCAATTTCGCTCCATTCAATCTAGGCTGGTCACTAATCGGGAACAGTGCAGTCCGGTTACTATGAAAATATTAAATACATAACAATCTAACGGAGCGTAAACGTGAATTTATCTAAAATCACATTAGCAACTCTTGCTGCTTTTGCTTTGACTCAAGCAACAGGTGCAGTAGCTGCGAACAAGAAATACCTAAACGAACAAACAGGGATTAACCAAGCTTTGCAAACCAATGCGTCATCGGTATTGAGTGCAAATCCTAATCAGTTAGTTGGTTTAGGTGCAGGGAATGATTTAGTTGTATTAAAAGAAATCAAAACCAGTAACGGCAACACCACTCGCCGTTATCAACAGATGTATCAAGGTCTACCTGTCATTGGCGATACGGTTAGCCTTACATTTGATGGTAATGGCCAATTAAAACGTGCACATGGTGCTGCGGTATATGATATTGCCGCCGACATCGATTCTGTCTCTCCGGCTCTTAACAAGAAAAAAGCAATGGCGAAAGGTCTTGCTAACTCACCTGCTGCAATTAAATCAGCTGGGTTAAAAAAGCATAATGAACAATCACGTTTAGCTATTTGGCTAGATGAAGATAGCGTTGCACACCTAGTGTATGAAGTATCTTATGTGACTTATGGTGATAACCCATCTCGTCCGTATCAAATTATTGATGCCAACAGCGGTGAAGTCTTATTCAGCTTCGATAACTTACAACATGCTAGTGCAACAGGCCCAGGTGGTAACTTAAAAACCGGTAAATACATTTACGGTACTGACTTTGATAGCCTAGATGTAACCCAGTCTGGCAACACTTGTACGATGAATAACGCTAACGTAAAAACCATTAACTTAAATGGAAGTACGAGTGGTTCTACAGCATATTCGTTTACATGCCCTGAAAATACCTTTAAAGAAATTAACGGTGCGTACTCACCTTTAAATGATGCGCATTATTTCGGTAACGTTATTTTTAATATGTATAACGATTGGGTAGGCACTGCGCCATTAACTTTCCAATTGAAAATGCGCGTTCATTACGGCAATAACTACGAAAATGCGTTTTGGGATGGCAGTGCTATGACCTTTGGTGATGGTCAAAATACGTTTTATCCACTGGTAAGTCTTGATGTGTCAGCGCATGAAGTAAGCCATGGTTTTACTGAGCAAAATTCAGGGCTTATTTATTCTGGTAAATCAGGTGGTTTGAACGAAGCGTTCTCTGATATGGCAGGTGAAGCGGCTGAGTTTTACATGAAAGGCTCAAACGACTGGTTAGTAGGTCAGGAAATTTTCAAAGGTAACGGTGCATTACGTTACATGAATAACCCAACCCAAGATGGCAGCTCCATTGATCATCAAAACAGTTACTACTCAGGCATGGATGTGCACTACAGCTCAGGTGTATTCAACAAGGCATTTTATAACCTTGCAACCACACCTGGTTGGGATACGCAAAAGGCGTTCGTTGTTATGGCACGTGCTAACCAACTTTACTGGACAGCCAGCACAAACTGGGATTTAGCAGGTAACGGCGTAATGGATGCGGCCTGTGATTTAAGTTATGACCCAGCAGATGTACAAGCGGCACTTGCAGCGGTCGGTGTGACTTCAAGCTTAAGTGCGGGTAGTAGCTGTGGTACGACTGAGCCACCTCCGGGCGGTGATGAAGAACTAACCAATGGCGTTGCACGCACAGGGATCAGTGGTGCAGCAAAAGAGCAAATGTTCTTTACTCTTGAAGTGCCAGCAGGTGCAACGAATTTACAATTCAATACAACTGGTGGAGGTGGTGATGCAGACCTTTACGTTATGTATGGCGCAAAACCAACACTGAGCAACTTTGATTGTAAAAGCACTTCATCTACCAGCACAGAAAGCTGTGCTATTAGTAATGTGCAAGCGGGTACTTACTACGTAATGGTAGAAGCGTGGAATCAAATTTCAGGTGTATCACTTACAGGTAGTTTTGATTCTGGCAGCGGTGGTGGTGTAACACCGATTAACCGCACTGAGTCTAACTTAAGTGTTGCTACAAATAGCTGGACTCGTTTCACGCAAGACCTAGATGCGGGTTATTCGTCACTTGATGTAACTATTTCTGGTGGCTCTGGTGATGCTGACTTGTATGTGAACTTTGGTTCGCAATCGACAACATCTAGCTATGATTGCCGCCCATATAAAAATGGCAATAGCGAAACTTGCACATTTACAAACCCACAAGCGGGTACTTGGTATATCGACCTTCGCGGCTACAGCGCTGCAAGTGGTGTAACACTCACCATTTCGGCTAACTAGCCACCCTTTTAGGGAGCTTCGGCTCCCTTTTTTATTAATACAAATAATAAAAGGATTGATTATGACAACCCGCCTAACACAGTGCCTAGTGGGCTTTGCCACACTATCACTAAGCCAATTAAGTTATGCGTCGCAAGACGAAACAATTTGGGTCACCATTGATGCCCTTGCTGCAGAGCACTTTCAACAAGATACAGTGAGTAAACGTAAACAAAACAGCAATTTTGCGATGCAAAAATCAGCTTTAAATCAAGTTAATTTTATGCGCGTTAACAAGCAGGATATCGCTGGATTAAGTGAATTTATGCACGATAACTATCATCGCTGTGGTGGTTTTGTAGCACACGATTCATTAGCAGATGCAGAGCTTTATACCCAGCAATTAAATGCGGTATCGAACATTGCGATGAATGCCAGCCTTGTTAACTACAGCATTGATAATACCGCGACAGTCAATGCATTAATATCTTCGATTAATACTAGTGAACTAAGCGATACGGTTAATAGTATGATGAACTTTCATAACCGTTATTATGCAGTGCAAAGTGGTGTTGATGCAGCAGATTGGTTAAAGAGCCATTGGCAACAAATAGCCAGTAGTCGCAGTGATATCAGTGTTGAATATTTTAACCATAGCTTTTCGCAGTCATCAGTTATTGTGACTATTCCTGGTGCAGAAAAAGCAGATGAAATCGTCGTTATTGGTGGTCATTTAGACTCAATCAATCAGTCAAATCCAAGTAATGGTCGTGCTCCCGGTGCAGATGATAACGCCTCGGGTATTGCGGTGCTTACACAAACCCTAAAAGCGATTGTAGAAAATAACTACCAACCTCAGCGAACCATTCAAATTATGGGGTTTGCTGCTGAAGAAGTGGGTCTTAGAGGCTCAAAAGATATTGCTCAAAGTTATAAAGCACAGGGTAAGAATGTTGTAGGCATGGTGCAGTTTGATATGACTGGTAATAACGGCAGCAGCACAGATATTGTGATGATGACCGACTACACAAACTCATCGCAAAATCAGTATCTATCGCAGTTGCTCGATGCTTATCAACCCACAGTGAGCTATGGCTTTGATCAATGTGGGTATGGCTGCTCAGATCATGCCTCTTGGTATCAACAAGGATTTGCCGCCTCAATGCCATTTGAATCAACAATGAGTGATATCAACCCATTGATCCACACATCAAATGATGCCCAGTTTGATGCGGCTCACGCGAGTAAATTTGCCAAACTAGCAGTGAGTTATGTTGCTGAAATGGCCAAAAATGCCGGTGATGTGGTGACTGAGCCGACTAATCAGCTTGAAAATGGCGTAGCTAAAACGGGTTTGGCTGGCGCAGCAAAAGAGCAGCTATTCTTTACGCTCGAGGTACCTGCAATGAGCAGTAACCTTGAGTTTGTAACTGAGGGCGGCTCCGGTGATGCCGATTTATACGTTAAATTTGGCAGTAAGCCGACCTTACAAGACTTTGACTGTAAAAGTACTACCTCTACAAGTAATGAAAGTTGTGTGATGTCGTCAGTTCAAACTGGCACCTATCATGTCATGGTCGAAGCGTGGAATGAGATTTCGAATGTGTCACTCACGGGAAGCTACAGCACCTCAGGTGGCAGCGAAAACGTTGACCGAACTGAGACAAACGTGAGTGTGGCTACCGGTAGTTGGCAGCGTTTTACTCAACAAATACCCGCAGGCCTTAGTAATTTAACGGTGACGATTACTGGCGGTAGTGGCGATGCAGATTTGTATGTTAACTATGGCTCAGCATCAACAAGCTCAAATTATCTGTGCCGACCTTACAAAAATGGTAACGAAGAAAGTTGTCAATTTGATAACCCACAAAGTGGTACTTGGTACATAGATTTGCAAGGTTACAGAGCTGCATCAGGCGTGACATTAACGATTCAAGGACAATGATATAAACGCAATCATACTTTTAACCATGAGGAAGCGTTGCTTCCTCATTTAGTCTTGCCCTTGGCAAGTCAGTTACGTAAAATCTGCCCATCACTTTTAATCTATTGGCGAAGTTTATCAAACAACTTTTCAGTGCCACGGGCCCTCTTGCACTTTCTCTTGATGGATATACTCCTCGGCAGCCACAAATTGACATGGCTGTTGCAGTTGATGATGCCTTAAAAAAACGTCACCAATTAGTGGTTGAGGCGGGCACAGGCACGGGTAAAACCTATGCTTACTTAGCGCCTGCGTTAAAATCAAAAGGCAAAACCATCATCTCAACGGGTTCAAAAGCACTGCAAGAGCAGTTATTTCACCGTGACTTACCCAATTTAGTCAAAGCACTGAGCGCCACTAAAAAAGTTGCCCTTTTAAAAGGCCGCGCGAATTATTTGTGTACGTATCGTTTAAGTCAGCATGTTGCGCATGTGCCAACAGATGATCCTGATGTAATGCATCAACTCGCGATGGTGGCAAAGTTTGCAAGTGAAACCCGTTCGGGCGATTTAGCAGATTGTATAGGCATAGAAGAAGATGCCAAAGTACTGCCTTATGTTAGCTCAACTGCTGATAACTGTTTGGGTAAAGAGTGCCCCGATTTTCAAGATTGCTATATTCGTAAAGCGCGCTTAAACGCCATGGAAGCCGATGTGGTAGTGATCAACCATCATTTGTTTTTTGCTGATATGGCCGTGAAAGACACGGGTTTTGCTGAATTAATGCCTACCGCAGATGCCTATATTTTTGATGAGGCTCATCAGCTTAGTGAAATTGCCAGTGACTATTTTGGTGAAAGTGTTAGCACTAAAAAGCTGGTCGATTTAATTAATGACTTACGAGCAATATACCGTGCAGATATCCCGGATATGCTGCAATTAGGTAAAACCCTCAACAAGTTAGAAACCAGCGTAGCAGATTTACGCTTGCAGTTTGGGGTTGATGGTAGCCGTGGTGATTGGCGTGAAAAGCTGGCTGATAAAGAGATTTGTGCAGCACTGCACCGAGTAATTAGTGACCTCGACTTTTTATACCAAGTATTAAAGTTATGCTTAGACCGTAGCGAAAAAATAGAGCATCCATTTGAGCGTACACTGGCCTTTAAAGGTCAGTTAGAGCGGGTATTTGATACCGCACAAACGGGCTATAGTTATTGGTACGAAACCACTCGCCGATACCTAACGGTAAACATTACACCGCTTAATGTATCGGCTAAATTCGCACAAATGATGAAAGACACGGGAGCTGGCTTTGTGTTTACATCGGCCACTTTATCGGTCGATAACGACTTAGCGCACTTTAACGCCAGCCTTGGCTTAAAACCAGCGCAAAGCATGATTGTTGAAAGTCCGTTTGATTATCAACAACAAGCGCTACTTTGCTTACCGCGCTACTTACCTGAGTCTCATGCGAATAATATGCCCCATGCTATTATTAAGTTGACCCTTGAGTTGATAAAATCAGCAAAAGGTCGCTGCTTTGTGCTATTTACTAGCTATCGTATGATGCACTTAGTGGCTGAAGGTTTAACCACACAAATGGATTATCCGGTTTATATGCAAGGGCAAATGTCTAAACGCATTATCCTTGAGAAGTTTACCCGTCACGGAAATGCCGTTTTACTCGGCACAGCCTCATTTTGGGAAGGCGTAGATGTTAGAGGCAGCACATTAAGTTGTGTTATCATTGACAAATTGCCGTTTGCCGCACCAGATGACCCTTTATTGCAAGCAAAAATGCAAGATTGCCAGCTGCAAGGTAAAGACCCATTTGCGCATATTCAATTACCCCAAGCGGTGATTGCATTAAAGCAAGGGGTAGGGCGACTTATTCGCGATAGTAAAGATAAAGGTGTGCTGGTTATTTGCGATAATCGCTTAGTAACACGCCATTACGGCCAAGTATTTTTAAAAAGTTTGCCACCCATGCGCCGCACACGCGATTTAGCAATGGCAAACGCGTTTTTAGAACAGATCAATTAGAGTAACTTAGATGATTAAACACAATATTCTTGCCTTAGATGCATCAACTGAAGCGTTATCGCTGGTGCTACATTATCAAGGGCAAACATTTCATCATTTTGAAGAGTGCCCACAGCAGCACAGCCAAAAGATTTTGCCTTTAATTGATGAGTTACTCGCAAAGGCGCAATGTAAATTAACCGACTTAGATGTCATTGGTTTTGGTCAAGGACCGGGTAGCTTCACGGGCGTGCGAATCAGTGTTGCAATTGCTCAAGGTTTAGCTTACGCCGCACGTTTACCTTTGGTTGGCGTATCAACATTGCAGATGATGGCGCAGCAAGCATTTGAACAACACCAAGCAAGTGATGTGTTTTCTGCGATTGATGCGCGTATGGGTGAGATTTATTTCGCTCACTACAAAGCAGATGATAATGGCTTAATGCTACTTGTTGATGAAGAGCAAGTTATTAAACCTGAGTTGCTAACGCTACCTGAAACAGCAGCAACTGCGGTGGGTACTGGCTGGCAGACCTATCCTTCGCTTGTTTCAGAATCGGCAAATGTAAGTTTAAATGAAACTATTTTACTGCCTGATGCGAAATACATGCTGGCCTCGGTTGCAACGGCTTTTGCTAACGGTGAAACAGTGACAGCAGCCAATGCACAGCCTAAATATGTTCGTGATACAGTGACTTGGAAAAAGCTACCAGGCCGAGAGTAACTGAGATATTAACTGAGAGAATAACGAGACTTGCGTGCTTGTCAGTTATGGCACATAATTTAGTCATGTTTGATGTGGAATTACGAGTTTGACTTTACCAATTGGCTCAGGCTTTTATACCGGTGACATTCCCGGTCAATATAGCCGTAAAAATACCGTTACTGATAAGCCTAAGGCGATATCAGACCAAACGGCTGAGCAAAAATCGTCAACCGAATATGTTAAATCGAGCCCTCAAGCAGTTGCTATTGCTGATGAGTTTAAAGCTGAGTCGCAAAACTATCAGCAAACAATTTATGACAAACCAAGCAACCCAAAAATCAGCCGGGCAATTTCAACCTACACCGAATTTGCTAACTTAGAGCGCCGCGCCGAAGTGCAAAGCCTTATTGGCGTTGATGTATATGCTTAGTTAATACCAATTCGCAATAATACTTAATCATTTTGAGGGATTAAACCTGTCGCTATCTGCGTTAAAAATTTCTGATTTAGAACAACTAAATAACGAAATTTTTGCCTTGCTATCAACGAGGTTTTATTGCCTCAA